>CAZWKE010000016.1:32978-54213 GCA_964634205.1 uncultured Spirochaetaceae bacterium | reverse complement strand
GGAAACGCCTATAAAGGCAGACCGCTCGTGCAATATCTCTTATTCCTCGGTTTCCGTTCAATCGGTTTTACCTGGGCCCATAGTAAGACCAAAGTCCATCCCGGCATCAACGCCGCGTATCCCGGCAATATATACTGATAGGCATGGCCTGTTCCCACCGGCAAACTGACCGAAACGCCGAAAAACACGATCAACAGCATGTCCAGAAAAAGCAGAAGATCGGCGATTGCCCCGAACCGGTATACAAATCTTATAAACATAATTTTATGTTTCATTAGGGGTAATGCCGGTCAGCTTTTTAAATGAAGAGCACCATGGCCAGGAACAACGCCTGGACAAAACCGATGACATGTATGGTATAGTATAACAGCTGCATAAAGGAAATTGACTATTCAAGTAACAGTATGATAGATTAATTGTAAGTATTTCATATTGTACTGCTCTTGTCAATTAATGAGGAGATTTGCGTATGTTGTCCAAAGAGGAACACTCTAAACTGCTGCGATTGATCGCGCCCTGCGGCCTGCTCTGTTATACCTGCGACGCCATGAAAGACGGGGCGGTAAGCACGGCGGCCAAAAAACTCCTGTATGCCCTGGATTCCTATGATTTATTTCTGGAAGGCGCGCCCGGCGCCCGGCCCATTTCGGAAAAATACAAGGAGTTTAAAGAGGTGCTGCAGTATCTGGCGGACGTCACATGCCGGGGCTGCAGGGAGGACCACTGCATGGAGGCAAACTGCGTGGTTCCGGAGTGCACCACGGAAAAGGGCATTCGGTTTTGCTATGAATGCGCCGATTTCCCCTGTGACAAGACCGGGTTCCCCGACGGGTTGAAGGACAAGTGGATCCGGAAAAACAACAAAATAAAGCAAATCGGCATAGAGAAGTTTTTTGAGGAAGAAAAGGACCTTCCGCATTATGCCTCTTGATTTTTGCCGGAGATAAGGATGGGAAATGACCGTCGGCATAATCGGCGCCGGCTTCATGGGGAGAATGCACACAGGGGAGATGATTGATGAAAATAAATACAATCCTGTTTGATGATTTTGAAACCCTGGATGTATTCGGGCCGGTTGAAATATTCGGCAGGCTGCCGGATGACTTTACCGTTTGTTTTTATTCCCAAAACGGCGGCCTTACAAAAAGCGTACACGGCGCACGTATCGCTACGGAGCCGTTTGCGAAAATAGAGGCAAAGGATAATGTGTTGTTCATTCCAGGGGGAAGCGGAACCAGGCCGCTGGTAAAAGACCGGGAGTATATCCAACGCCTGAAACAGTTCGCGGCCGAATCCGCGTATATTTTTACGGTATGCACCGGCTCAATCCTGTTCTCAAAAACCGGGCTCTTGGACGGGAAAAAGGCCACGTCGAACAAAAGGCTCTTTCAGTGGACCGGCATGGAATCACCGGCGGTAAAATGGATAAAAAAAGCGCGCTGGGTAAAAGACGGGAACATCTATACCAGTTCGGGGATCAGTGCCGGCATGGATATGGCACTGGGCTTTGTGGCGGACATACTGGGAGATGATATTGCCGTAAAGCAGAGTATTGAAATAGAATATAATTGGCACCGGGACAAGGAGAATGATCCGTTTGCGAATATGCACGATGCAAAAATATGACGGCCCCGAAGTACTTTCATATTTGATATTGAAAGGGCCAAAGATTGGCTCATCGGCAAAACCATTTGAAATAAGGGAGTAATACTATCAAACAGCTATTCATAAATATTTCAGGCTGGATACCGGCCGTATAGTAACAACCGCTGAAAAAGGAAATAGTGGAGAAGAGATCGATGTCGGAAATAGTTTTGATATAGACAATGTGGTAAGGTTATATAGGCTCATGCCTGCGAATTGTATTACTACTGGAGTGACTGAAGAAGGGATGAAAAGGACCTAAAACCGGGTTGCCGGTTGAATTGCCTAAATACGGAGTAAACGCCCTATGGCAGATTGGGAATCTTATCTTAAGGCCGATCCCACGGACTGGCTGCTGGAAGCGGACAACCCTTCGGTCAGGTATTTCACACTGACGGAGATTTTGGGGAAACCGCCTGAAGACAAAGAGGTAATCGCGGCCAGAGAACAGATAACAAAAAGCGGCCCGGTACCCGCAATTCTGGCCGCGCGGGAAAACGGTATCTGGGGCGAGCCGGACCGGTATTATGTGGACAAATATAAAGGCACGTGCTGGCAGTTGCTTATTCTGGCCGAGTTGGGCCTGACCAATGAGAACAATGAAGTAAACCCCGCGTGTGATTTTATCCTGGAACACGCGCAGGACAGGGAAAGTTTCGGCTTCGCCTGTCACCCGGGCGCCTCCGGCGGGGGCAGGCACAGTGAGGTTATCCCCTGTCTTACCGGAAACATGGCGTGGGCATTGATCAAGCTGGGATATTCTAACGACGAAAGAGTGCAAAGCGCCGTAAAATGGATAACCACCTACCAGCGCTTCGATGACCAGACGGACGCCCCGCCGGGCGGCTGGCCGTACGACCGCTTTGAAATGTGCTGGGGCGGGCATACCTGCCATATGGGCGCGGCCAAGGCCCTGAAAGCCCTGTCCGCCGTATCAAGGGAACAGCGGGCCGGGGCTGTGCAGCAAACCATAGATAAAGGCATTGAGTATTTCCTGAAACACTCGATCTACAAAAAGAGTCATGATCTTTCCAAGGTGGCAAAACCCGGGTGGCTCCGGTTCGGGTTTCCGCTGATGTATCAGACAGACGCGCTGGAAATCGCCTTTATCCTGACGGAACTGGGGTGTAAAGACGAGCGTCTGCGGGAGACCATGGAAATGATCGTCTCCAAACAGGATGCGCAGGGCAGGTGGAAGCTTGCCAACAGCTTCAATGGAAGATGGATCGTTGATATCGAGGAAAAGGGAAAACCAAGCAAATGGATCACGCTGCGCGCCTTACGCACGCTGAAAAAATATTATCAGGAGAATGTATGAGCGATAACACCATCCCCCTGAAGCACATGAAAAAGCGCAACGGAATTTTAGATAAAATAAAACGCAGGGCAGGCAACGTCAAAAATGACGTTTATGCACTGTACCTGGCATACAAACACCCGGACACTCCCTGGTACGCAAAATTATGCTGTATCATTATTGTCGGCTACGCGTTCAGCCCCATAGATTTGATTCCGGATTTCATCCCGGTATTGGGCTACCTTGATGATATCATCCTTATCCCTCTCGGCATAATGATCGCGGTAAAGCTGGTTCCCAAGAAAGTATTGGCCGAATGCAGGGCAAGGGCAAAAAAGGAAAAAAATATCACCAAGAAAAATTGGGTGGCCGGTAGTATCATCGTCGCCGTCTGGATTACGGTGTTATTCTTATGTATACTGTGGATTATTGAACTGTTTAGGAAGGGAGCATAAATGAAAGATCTCTTACGCTCTATGCAAAATATAATTATGAAACAAACCGCGGGCATCAGATAAAAGGAGGTGCGGTCATGAGAAAAAAAATTACCTTATTGATTGACGCATTAATAAACGCGATTTTGGGCATTTTATTACTTGCGTTCAATCGTGGCCTTTCAGAGTTTTTAGGGGTACCGTACTCTGAGAGTTTTTTTTACCCCAATATCCTGGGGGCGATCTTTATCGGTATAACAATCGCACTGGTTGTTGAAGCTTTCAGAAAAAAACCAGCATACACCGGTTTGGGATTAGTTGGGGCCGTCTGTATTAATATGTGCGGCGGATTGGTCCTGTTCTTATGGCTTGTTTTCGGGAATTTACACCTCCCGTTAAGAGGCAGCATATTCTTATGGATACTATCGATTCTGTTACTTGTGATCAGTGGGGTTGAATTGATTTTTACTATAAAAAAAAGCGGAAAGTAGGGCCGCCTGTGCGCTGCCGCCCGTTTCGGCGCGCCGGTGTGAAAAAGAGCTGTCTTTTATTATGTTGGGGCGGATTAGTTCGAGGCAATACGTCTGTGCGACCATGAAAAAAAAGCCAGATAGAAGCCGGACGGATTATGGGCGTTTCCAGGGGAACAGTGCAGCGGATGCTGGAGTCCGGCAGGTACAAGATCATCAATGCGCTGTTACATCCCGGGGGCATCAGAATAAAGAATACCAACTAAGGGAGGTCATAATGAGACTATGTATACCGACAAACGGAACCCGCGGGCTTGCGGAAGAAGTATACGGCCATTTTGGAAGCGCGCCGTATTTTACCGTCTACAACACTGATTCGAAAAAGGTTGATCTGCTTGAAAACAATAATGAGCATCACGATCACGGCTGCCATTGATGCCGCGGTTGACGAAGGGCGGAAACTATGTTTTCGGCTGGTCGCTTGTGAACAGCGTGGGACGGATAACCGTCCCGGCGGAGGCCGAAAAGCATCCTGAACTGGAGTTGTTCGGGCGGCCGCAATAATTGTCCTATAGGCAGCCGCGGGCTGGTGCGGGCGGCAGTTTTTAAGCCGCAATTGCTAAGAATATCCTATCAGGCATATCATTTTTATTGTAAAAGGGTCGGCAAGTGATATAATTAATATATATTTTCGGGAGAATTCAACATGGAAAAAAAATTATTTTGCCTGACCGGGGTTATTATTTTAAGCTTCATTCTGTTCAGTTGTAATATGGATTCGGGAGAAGACCCGTCGGGAGACGGGGAACTGATAATCGCGGACCATACCGTTGTGGATGAATATGATAAAATACCGCAGCAATGGATAAACGAGGTAAAAAAAATGTGGATTAATATCCCGGGAGAATCCCATTCCCAGGCTTACAGAACCGGACTGCTGCTTCTGGCCGGTATCGATGCCCGTTTTGCCGTAAATGTGACTGAAGCGGGCAGCCCGGAATCAGATACGGATCTACATCTCAGGGTATGCAGGGGGGTGAGAACCCAGCACAATAGCTGGAGTTACGGAACGGGTGAATCCGTTTGGTATACAAACGGCACGGGAATCCAGACAATCAAGAATCATCTTTTGTACTGCAATACGAATAATCTTGATATTGCTGTTATCGGTTTCGGCTGGTGCTGGGACATGACCTGGCACAATGCACCCGGCGGAGATCCGGACCCTGTTTATGCCGTACACTGGGCCGGCGCTTCGGAAGGCGGTCCCCAAGATGATTTGAGATGGGGACTGGACAGAGGGGATGAAAGTTTGACGGGGAACCCGGTATGCATGAACACATATCTGGAAGCCACAGAGCAGTATATTGCCTTCTGTAAAGACAATGGGTATTCGACAAAAGTCGTATTTACTACCGGGCCTGTTGACGGATACACCGGAGAAAATGGCTATCAGCGGCATATCAAACACGAATACATAAGAGACTATGTGAGGAAAAACAACAGGATTCTGTTCGATTATGCTGATATTCTGTGTTATGATGATGACGGAAGCGTAAACATGACCTCCTGGAACGGGCATTCATATCCGGTAATAACCCCTACGAATCTTGGAGATGGATCAGTCGGGCATATCGGAAACGCGGGGGCCCTCCGGCTTGCCAAAGCCCAATGGTGGATGCTTGCACGCATTGCCGGCTGGAATGGAAAGTAACGTTTAATCTTACTTAGTATGGATTAATATAGGGAACGGTATGGCGGGGCCTTTTCGGTTTAAGAAAAGCATCATAAAGACCAATCTTGTCTTTTCACTTTCATTTGGTATTCTTATGGGAATACTTTTTCCGTTTTATGCTTCCCTGTTTGTGGATTTCCGCAGTCACCTTCTTCTCGGGTTTTTTATCATCGGTTGTATCATAGCCGGAATTGCGGTTGGAACAATAGCGTTTCTGATAACCAGGTTTACAATTGTCAAGGTAATCCGTCTGGTAGCGAACGAGCTCTCCGATATCGCCTCCGGGCAGGGGGATCTTACGCAAAGAATCGATATCCATTCCGATGATGAGCTGGGGGCGCTTATAAACTGGTTCAATATTTTTATTGAAAAAATAGATACAATGATTTGTACGACCAAACAGAATATTTCCGCGGCCAGGGAGGGAAGCGGTGAGCTGGCGTTGAATGTGGAGAAAACCGTTAATGCGATAAATTCGATAACACACTCTATTGATTCAATAAACAGTATTTCCCATGAGCACGATTCGGTGGTGTTGAGCACTGAAGAGGCGCTTAAGAGTCTGGATAAAACCGTACTGGTCATTATCACGTATATCCTGGAGCTTTTTTCCCAGATGGATTTTCTGACAAAGATCATATTGAGTCAGGCGGAATCCGTAAACAAGATGTTTGTCAATATAGAGATGCTTGCGCAAAAAATCGGGGAGGGAGACTCCACGGCTGCGGAAGCCTCAAACGGGGCAGGGGAAATTTCACTTACCCATACGAGTATAATCCTGATGCGGGAGACCGAAGCGGCTTTCAACAGGTCGGGCGAAAATGTGAGGGAAATCGGGGAAATACTAACCATGATAAGCGATGTGTATTCCAAAACAAGTATGCTGGCGATCAATGCGTCCATCGAAGCCTCCCGGCAAAACTCCTCCGGCTCGGGGTTCAAGGTTATTGCTTCGGAAATCCGCGGCCTGGCACGGAATGCGGAAACAATGACAACCGACATCGGACGGATTCTGGACACGGTGACCAACGGAATTACGGCGTCGGTTAAAAACCTGGACAAAAGCAAAGAACAGTTTACGGGAATAGTGAGCGGGATCAAGGAGACCTCAAGGGAACTCCTGGGAGACGTGGAGAGTATTCAGAAAATTACCGGGGATGTTGAGCAGAATTACAGCCAGATACGGGAAATGCTGGTTTCCGTGAAGGACAATGTGGAAAAACTCAAACAGACCTCCGTTTGTTTTTCGGAATCCTTGGGAAACCTTAACCGGCTTTCCGAGGTTATCAAGCAGGGCGTGGCGGAGATACATTCAGGCTCGCATGAGATCAACGAGATTACGGAAAATACGCTTCGGGTTGCGGAAAACCTCAAGCGTACCTGCAATACTATTGACGAACAGGTAAAACAGTATAATACATCCGGAGACAAACATGAAAAAAATAGGTGAAATGCTTGTGGAAAGCGGTGTACTCGCCAGCGCCGACCTGGAAAGGGCGCTTGCCCTGCAGAGGGGCATGACGAAAAAAAAACCGATAGGGGAAATACTCGTGGATCTGGATATTATTACCATCGATACGCTTATTAATTACCTTGAAATACAACTAAGGGAAAAGTATAAATGTTGAAAAAACCGGTAACGGATCATCCCCGGTAGTGGAAAGCACGGCGATCTTCTTTTTTTCCGACTTGTTCCAGACGTACTCCACGGCCTGCCTGAAGTCAATTAACTCTCTCTTATTCATATCCTCACCTATGAGTTTGATATCAAACTAATGTCAAGCGGGTTCCCGGTTTAATAAACAGGAATATGGAGTGCCGGAGTTATTTGCTTGCAATTCGGTTTGATAATCGATACACTCTTGTACGAAGGTAAAAGTATGAATGACGATGTTTACATTACGGAAATCAGTTCGCCTGACCAGCTGGAAGAGTTGATCATTGTACTCCAGGCATCATTCGGCACGGTAGCGGAGGAGTTTCATCTTACCAGGGAAAACGCCCCCACCAACCCGGCCTTTATCACCTTGCCCGCTCTGCAGGAATCGATTGCCCGCGGCTTACTTATGTTCGGACTTTTCCGTGACGGTGAATTGATCGGTTGTGTGGGCATAGAGGACGCAAAAAAAAACAACCTGTTTTTTATCGAGCGGCTGGCGGTGCTCCCGCAGTTCAGGCATAGCGGGTACGGAAAAAAGCTGATGGATTTCGCGTTTGCGACAATAAAGGAGCGAAACGGAAAAAAAGTCTCCATCGGCATTATTAATGAGAATACCGTCTTAAAGGAATGGTACCAAAAGCTGGGATTTTCCCCGGTAGCGGTGAAACAATTCGCCCACCTTCCGTTTACGGTGGCGTTTTTGGAGAAAGGACTACTGAATACAGTATGAGTGTAATCGGATTATTATTGACCCTGCCGCTTCATACTCATTATCGCGGCGCCGCGAATTTATTTCTTATTAAGTGGTACTAACCACGGTTCGGACCACTATTTATTTTTTAAGGATGTCCCTGGCCCACGCGGCGGCCCGTTTCAGCTCTCCGTCCTTCAGCGGGCCTTCGGTCCCCCCCACAAAAAAGCCTTCGGGTTGTGCAACCAGGGTTCCCCCCTTTTTTACAAGCCTGTCCGCGATCGGTTTGGCGGCATAGCCGAACCATTTCACCAGAACGTGCAGCATGCGGGAATCTACCTCATCCATAACGACCCTGGTGTCAAAGGCGGCTACCTTGACCCCTGAAAGCGTGCCTGACGGTATATGCTTCAGAAATGATCTGATCGGCGCCGACGGTTTAAACGCCCTGGTGGGCGATCCCACCATAAGCAGGTTTACCCCGGCCAAAGCATCCTGATGGGCCTCGGTGATCCGTAAAACAGTGACATCATTCCCCCGACCAAGGGTTTTGCCCATTTCCATGGCGATCTTTTCTGTGTTTCCGAAAAAAGAATCATAAATTATCAGTATTTTCATATAGACACTCCTTTCTATAGTGTAAACAAAAACCGGCCGCCGGGGCAAGCCTTGTCTTTGCCCGGGACACAGGGTTAAGAAAACTTACCTATAAAATAGAAGAGCTTGCAAGTAAAGAAAAGGCAGCATATCAGCTTAACAAATTTTACCCCATTCATTATTTTTATATCAATATTTTCCTGGCCTTCAATATAGTCGATAATTTTTCTTATGAGCAAAGAAAGGATATTATTCAGCAGGTAATAACAATCATTTCAAGGAACAATACGGCCAAAATTACTATCGGTAATTATATTGATTATGTATTCGAAACAGAAAGAAGCCGAGCTGATCAAGGCAGACAATATTAATAACCTGGCGGATTATTATATTTACGACAATAAACCGGATAATGATGCCAAAGCGGAGAAGATGCTGACCGGCAGGATAAAAGAAACCAAGGATATAAATGAAAAGTTCATTTGCATGCTTACCTTAAGCGAGTACTATTGTATCAGGAATGATCTGAAAAAGGTGAAGAAACTATTGGCGGAATTAAAGGGGATGCTGCCCCAACTGGATGATCGGCTTAAGGGTAATTATGAGATGATTTTTAACGCGGCGAATGACATGTATACAATGATGCAGGAGCTTTAAATGCCCCAATGGTATGAGACCCTTTTTCAAAATTACGCACGGCAAACGGCTGCCGGAATACTTTTTATTTGTCCGTAAGAGTATTATTAAAAGGGGTTAAAAATAGAAAACCGGAATCGCTAATTGATGCCGTACAGCGATTGCACTTTGATTTCATCCTGCAATGTCAAGCCCTCTTTAATTTCAATATAAATTCCGTCGGAGAGCCCCGTTTGTACTTCATGTAACACGAATTGGTTTCCGTTTCTTTTTAATTCCACAAAGGTCTTATTATCCTTAAAAATCAGATTTTTTTCATTGATTGTGAGTACATTTCCCGCTTTATCTAATATAATTTCCGCGGTTGCGCTGTAACCGGACCTTAATACAATATCCTTTTTCCCCATGTTTTCCATATTGATCGGCGCTCTTATTTTGAATTGAATACTCCCATCGATTACCTCACCTTTTTGAGAAATATAATTAATCACACCGGGAAAAGATCGGCCTTCAATTGCCGCAATCAGTATGTTTATTTTCGCGCCGGTCCTGATTTTATTGATCTCGGATTCCACGACATTTCCCTCAAACATCAACCGGGCCATATCAGCGATGTCAGCTATCGTAGTTCCTTCATTAAAGGTATTGCTTTCAATTATAGATTCCCCGATTTTAATGGGGATATCCAGAATTGTTCCGGCTATCGGGGCATACACCCGGTTTGATATCTGGCTGAAATTGTTTGAAAACCCGTTCTTAATAAGCATCAGGTTGTTTTGCGCCGATTCATATTCAACCTTTGCCAATTCACATTGGATCAAATATTTATTATATTCCATTTCTGAAATATTGCCCGCTTTATAGATTATCTCATTTCTCTTTAACTCGTTTTTTGCGTTATTATAACTGATTTGCGCTTTTTTCACATCCGATAAAGCGATATTCAGATTGACGGTATTCGGTATCACCTTTAATGAAGCAATTAACTGACCCTTTTTTACATAATCACCGGAGGTGACATATATTTTCTCCAATATTCCTGAAATTCTTGATTTTACCTTGATTTCATTTTCCGATAAAATTGAACCGGTGGCCATGGTTTTCAATACAATGGTTCGTGTTTCAGGTTTTTCAATTTTATATGGATTGCCGGTTTTGCAGGATTTGTAAATCAGTAGAACGAATGTTCCGATAAACAGCAGCGCAAAAACAAAAATTAAAGAGTATCTTACATAAGGCTTCATGAGTTTCCCTTTCATAATAGTCATTCCGACCGTAAAGCTTCCACAGGATTGACCTTTGCCGCTTTATAGGCGGGAAAAAGGCCTGACAGTAGTCCGGCGAACAGCAAAATAATACACGCCGCAATGGCGATTCTTATATCGATTTCGGGATTTGTGAAATAGTCGCTTTGAATATGAAATACATTCATTGCGTAACTTATCAGCTCCAAGATACCTACCCCCGTTACCATTCCCAGGTACCCCGCTACGGCGGTAATCAACATTGCTTCCTGTAAAATAAGTCTGATCACCGACCATGATGTGGCGCCTATGGCTTTTCGTATCCCGATTTCCCTTGTGCGTTCTTTGACCACAATAAACATGATATTGCTGACTCCCACAACACCCGCAATCAAACTGCCGCAGCTTACTATCCATAAAAATATTTTTATACCGCTGAAAAGGTCCTTTAGGCTTTTATATTCTCTGTACGAAGACCAGGAACCGATGGCGCGTTGATCCTTCGGAGAAACGATATGCCGCTGTGAGATTATCTTTTTGATTTTGGCCTTAACTGCTTCCATCGAATATTTATCGTTAATTATCATTGAATACCAACCAACTTTATTCATAGTGTTGAATGTCTGTTGAAATGTGGTGAAAGGAATATATACCTGTTCGGTTTTGTTCCGATCCCCATTGACGCTGTCCTGCTTTATGACCCCCACAACCTGAAAAAAAATGCCCATAATCTGTATGTATCGGCCGATAGGATCCTCACCGTTTCCAAATAATATTTCTTTTACCCTTTGGCCGATGACGCAAATTTTTCTTTTTTGTGTCATGTCCAATCTGTCGATAATCCGCCCGCTTTCCAATTCAAATGCTTCTATACGGGCAATTTTATCCGTGTCCCCGAATACCGCGAATGATCCCTCCTTTGTTTTTCTTGTGATGCGGCAGTTGCCCCAATAACGAATTCTTGGACTGAGGACGCTTATTTCAGGCACGTTATGCGTAATAATATAGGTGTCTTCATCCGTTAATTGTACGTAGCGCCCGGGTCTTAATCCCTTATACGGCAGGGAGGTCAGGTTGGTCCATAACACAAGGCTGTTTTTCGCTTGGTTGCGGAAATTATCCAAGACCCCTTTCTCCAGGCCGTTACCGATACCGACAAGCAGCACCAGTAAGAGAATTCCCCAGAAAATACCGAACGCGGTTAGAAAAGTCCGCAGTTTGTGTTTTTTTATATTGTTTATTATCTCGTTGAATATTTCCCCGTCAAAGATGTTCATTGACTATACATCCGTCCTTAATGCAAAGATTTCTTTTTGCCATTTTTGCCACGTCGATGTCATGGGTCACAATCAATATGGTAACACCGTTTTTATTGATATCCTTTAGGATTTTCATTATGCCCTTTGAATTTTGTGAATCAAGGGTGCCCGTGGGTTCATCGGCCAAAATTATCCGGGGCTGTGAAATCAGGGCCCGTGCGATTGCCACGCGTTGCTGCTGCCCCCCGGATAACTGCAGGGGAGTGTGGTCCGCGAAATCCCGTAATCCCATTTGTTCAAGGTATTGATACGCAATTCTATTTCTTTCTTTTCTTTTAATCTTTTTATAATAAAGGGGCAATGCGATATTTTCCAAAGCGCTTTTATCCTGCAGCAGGTTGAAGAATTGAAAAATAAAAGATACGTATTCCCTGCGAAAAAGTGCCGCGTCATTATCACCCAGGTTTTTAATTAAATTTCCGTTTAGATAGTATTCCCCGGAATCATACCCGTCGAGTATGCCGATTACATTCAACAGGGTTGATTTTCCCGAACCGGAAGGACCCATTATTGAAATGAACTCGCCCCGCTTGATATGTAAATCGATGTCTTTTAATACGTCAAGTTTATTTTGAGCCATCTGGTAGGATTTATAGATTTTTTTTAATTTTATCATAATACATTTTCCCTAATTTCGTTCTACCTTACAATTAAATATCCGAAAAAGTCAATTGTCCGCTGCGACTGCTTTTTTAACTATGAGGCGTTTTTATTGGATTCATACTAAAGTATGATTGTAATATTTGCCGGGCAGGCCTACATTACCAAAAAGTAACATACAGATATTTAAGTTTATAAAGAAAGGTTTCAAAGATCAGGATGAGTAAGATCACCGGTTTGGATAATTTATATATAAACAAAGTAAAAGATCATTATGTCTGCTTTAATACATCAGAAAACAGTAAAATCGCGCTGATCAACAAGCAAACAAAAAGACTATTAGACAAAATAAAACAAATCGGTAATTACAATTTGTTTGAAAAAGAAGAGAAGGACGCGATTAAAAAACTTGTAAACTCACTATTGCTTTCCAAGGATGGCACGGTAAAGCAAGTTAATAATAGCGGCTATTCCACATTTTTTGTATGGCTGCAATTAACCGAAAAATGCAATTTAAACTGTCCATATTGTTCTATACCCGGAAAAAAAACCGGCGGTTTTAATATTTTCATGTTTAAAAAAAATATGGAAGAAATATATCATCATGCCCTTAGCCTTGGGTATAATCGAATTCGAATAATGATTGCCGGCGGAGAACCGTTGCTGGAATATTCCACTTTAAAAAGCATCATAGCTATCTGCCGGAAACTGGACGCGGATGTTTTTGAGTATTTAATTATTACGAACGGCACGATTCTTAATAAAAAAATATTGGAACTGCTTATTACGCACAACATAGACGTCAATATATCCCTTGACGGAACAGGCGAATATCATGATAGAACACGTGCCTTCAAGAACGGCAAGCCTTCCTTCGAAACGGTTAATGAACATATCGATACCTTAAAGGAAAATAATATCAATCTATTAATATCATCTGTTATAAATAAGGAAAACCTGGCTAATGTGAATGATTTATTTGATTTCTTATACGGCAAAGATTTGATTTTCAGGTTTAACCTTGTAAGGATTATTTATAAAAACAAATCACAAATAGAAAGGGACAATAAAGAATTCATCGACGCATTTAAAAAACTATTTTCACATATAAAAAAAAATATGCCCGACAAGCTGATTTCAAGGTTTTTCATGATCGGAAATGCAATTTTTAATCACGGATGTAGGAAGCATTATCATTGCGGCATTCTGAAAAATTTTATCGCTTGCCATAACAACGGGGACTATTATTCATGCCTGGAAGGGATTACGGACAAAAGATTCAAAGTCAACCTTGTAGGCAGCAGACAGGTATTGCCGTATTGCGGCAACAGCACAGCGAAAAACCTCGGATTTGATCTTATTGACAGATGTGTCGATTGCGCCTGGAAATATGTCTGTCGGGGGGGATGCCCTGTTATCAAGTATAAGATATCGAAGAGATTCGATACGCCTTCGGAAAGGTGTTCCTTTTATAAGGTGATAATGCCGGAGTATGTGGATTTAATAGGGCACCAGATTTATCATTTGCATAAAATACAAATGTAAATTTGTATTTTATAACAGGTACACGCGTGGTTACCTAATATCAAATATTTATGGAGGTCTTATGAAAAAAGAGAAAAAAAATCTCTTAGCCGTCATGTTTGAAGATGACTTCGACGTCATCGGTCTTGGTGGCGGTGGCGGCAGCGGCGGTAGCGGCGGCAGCGGCGGCAGCGGCGTCAGCGGCATTTCAGAATGCGGATCAGGACGTTTGAATCCCGACGGTACAGTTACGGTTATATGGGCCTGACGTTCGCTTAAAGGCACGCATTAATTACGTTTTCACCCCTCCGTAGTGGGGGGTGAAAATTAAATGATCAAGGAGAAAAAAATTGTTGGAATTGGCAGTATTAAACGAATCTGAATTGCAGCGAAAATATGCTCGTAATTTGATTGAAGAAAAAAATAAGTACTATTATTTTAACAACTACTTCAATTTCAGTTTGAATATAGAAAGAACGGAAGAATTCAAACTTCAGTATGTCAGTAAAAACAACGACGGAGAGATTATGGGATTTGCGGAGGCGTTCGCAAACAGGTCCTTCAATCTGATACAGGAATTTAGAGTCATTAACTTTACCGGCAAGCCGAATATTATCTGTTCACGTGATTTCATCAGGCTGCTTGAGATCATTTTTTGTAAAAGAAAATTCAGAAAGCTTGTTTTTCATGTCATAAAGGATAATCCTGCCTTGAAAATGTATAAAAAATTCTTTGTGGAAAAAACAAAAATGGGCCGTATTGTAGGTGAGTTAAAAGAACATTGTATTTTGACCGACGGAGAATGCTACGACCTGGTGATGTTTGAAATATTAAGAAAAGATTTTATTTCATGGTATGAAAGAAGAAAATAAAAGGCAAGGTAATTGTTGAAGGTGAAAAGTAATAAAGAGGTATCAGAAGAAAAACCGGTTGTACTTCTCAATTGGCTTCCTCCCGTCCAAACCCATGTCCCCTCCATGCCCTTGTCGGTTTTGAAAGCATTCTTAGCTGAAAACAAAATACCCGCAAAAATCATATACTGGAACCTTCTGCTGGAATCGTTATATAAAAAATATTTCGCCAAAGAACAGTATATGGAGTCCGGAAGATTGCTTCCATTCGCTTCTTTGTTGAATCAAGAAGCTTGTTCCGCGGATCTGGAGATGAGAATACATAATCAGGTAAATACGCTTGCTCCTTTATATAAATACAACCTGCAGCATGAATATTTACAGGCGTTTGAAAGGTTGAAGATTAAAATCAAGGAAACAGTTGTAAGGCGTCTTGAGAAAATCGATTTCAATAGTGTTAAGATTTTTGCTTTTTCCCAGCAGTACTACCAGTGGATTCCCGGGCTTATTTTTTCGAAAATCGTGAAACAAAAAAATAAGGATATAAAAATTGTTGTCGGCGGTTTCAGCTCCAAACAAGATTGTACGGAGCTTATGCAGTACAGTGACCTGATTGATTTCGCGATCTGGGGTGAGGGCGAATATCCCTTGATGGAGTTGACGGCGGCCCTGTGTTCCGGTAAGTCCGATTACGATTCTATCGCCGGCCTGGCATACAAAAGCGGCGAAAATAATATTTTGATATCAAAGGAAAAGAGAAAATATATCGAGTTAAAAAATTATATTCCTGATTTTTCGGATTATTTCGAAGATCCGCAGGTAAAACCGTTTTTGGAAAAATCAATCGATAATAAGATCGAACTTCTTTTAAATAGTATAAGAGGGTGCATTTGGAACAGATGTAAGTTCTGTGTGTTAAATCATGGGTACAGGTACAGGGAACTGCTTCCTGAGGAAATAGTCAAAATAATTTCCTTTTACATAGAGAAATATAATATTTATAAATTCAGATTTGTGGATAATGACATCGTCGGCAGATCACGGGATCGTTTTTTTAAACTGCTGGATCTGTTGTTCGATCTCTCGGTTGCGCAAGGGAAGACCCTGCGGATATTCGCGGAAATTATTCCCAAAAACATGACGGCGGAGGGTATTAAAAAGATAAAGGCCTCAGGTATCTCAAGCGTACAGATTGGTTTTGAAGCGTTGACCGACGGTTTATTAAAAAAAATGAACAAGCAAATTCGCCTGGCCGACAGCATATTATTCATAAAATTCGCCTTAAAATACGACATAGAAGTGATCGGGGCAAATATAATTCGCGGCCTTCCGGGGGAGGACCTGCGGGATGTTTATGAAAGCTTTGAGAATATTCATTTTTTCAGGTTTTTTATCGGCAAAGGACCGCAAAAAATGCAATTGTCCCTGAGTCAGCTGGCCCTGTATCCGGGGACTCCGTTTCATAAAGAATCGGAAGAGACGGATAGAGTAAAATGGAACCATAATTCCATTTTAAATCTGATAAACGCCGACGGCTGTTCAAATATGAATTTCGGGATGTCAAGATTTGATTTTCCGAATAAATATGAGTGGGATAAATTTGAATCTTATTATCGTCACTATGAAAATAATAATTGCAGCTATTCAATCATTAAGAATAAAGAAACTGTGGTCTACAAGGAATATGTATCCGGCAAGGCCGTGAACACCATAATATTTGATGACCCTATTTACTGGGATGTGCTGAAATGTGCCAACCATGAAATCAGAACATATGAGCAGATTGAAACGCATATTAAAACCCTGTATCCGGCAGCAACGAATAAGAAAATAAGAGAGATCCTGGAGAGTTTGAAAGATGAATATCTCCTTTATTACAATAATGATCTGAGCCAGGTGGTAACGGTCATAGACACATCAATGGAAAACGCGTAACAGCATGAAAATACAATCGATATTAACCGTTATAATAAAAAAAATGCTTTTCGTATTAATTTCAATCGTCGGGTTGATATTAATAGGTAATATCTTGAGTCTTGTGTTTCCGCTGCTGCTTAAAATTATAATCGATGACGTTATTATAAAAGGCGATTTGAACGCCCTGCCGTTTCTTTTATTCGTCTTTTCTATTTTATCGCTGGTGAGTATCATTTTTAAATTCATCAGCAATTACTTGACCGCCTTTTCAATAGAAAAAGTTTCGTATTATTTAAAAAACAAATTGTATTCGCATCTTCAAAGCCTGCCGTATTCCTTTTATCAAAAGAAATCCATGGGCGATATAATGAGTTATTTTACCATCGATATTTCAGAGATAAGCAATTTTTATTCCGCATTAATTTTAAGGATTGCGAACGACCTGCTTACCATAGGAATTATTATCGTAATTTTGGCACTTCTCCATATAAAGCTGGCCGTGATTTGTCTGAGTTTATATCCGCTGTTTTTTATTGTTCTTGTTTTATCCAAAAAATATATTATCAGAAAAAGTGAGTTAATACGAAGTCTCCATAACGATCACAATAAAAAAATACAGGATGATTTCAGCAATATTAAATTAACAAAGCTTTTTACCACCGAAACGTATCGTGCCTCTTTATATGAGTCGCTGCAAACATCGCTTATCGGACAGCGGATGAAAATATATTTTACAAACGGCATAATTAAGAACGGAATGTTGGTTTTTAATACAATCAGCTCCATTCTATTGTTTGGTTTCGGCAGCTACTTTGTTCACGCCGCCGGCGGCGATCTGCTTACCATAGGAAGTCTGTCCGCTTTTTATACCTATCTTTTTTATTTGTACCAGCCCATTCAGAGTATCGTCGATACGAATCTCTATTATAAACGGGTAAAAGTATCAATGGAAAAACTGAATGAATTATTCGCTATAAAAAAGGAACAAGAAAACGGAAAATTAACTGATCTGACATCCGGTGTTGTCCGGTTTAAAGATATCTGCTTTAAATATGATAACGACATGGTTTTGCATAATGTGACATTTACCATTAATGACGGGGAAAAGGTGGCTTTGGTCGGGGGAAACGGTATGGGGAAGACCACACTGATAAATTTAATCGTAAGGTTGTACGATTCCCATAAGGGAATAATATTTATCGGCAATTATGATATAAACAGGTATTCCCTTAAATGCCTGCGCCGCAATGTCGGTGTGCTTTCACAAGAACTGTATTTTTTCGAGGATTCCATAAAAAATAATTTGTTGATGGGCATGGAGAATGTTACAACGGATGATATGACGGCGGCGGCCGACCTGTCGGGGGCATATGAGTTCATAAAAAAGTTACCCCAAGGATTTGACACGAAAATACGGGAAAAGGGGGCCAATTTTTCAAGGGGCCAACTGCAGAAATTAGCGATAACGCGTTTGATACTGAAGAATCCCAGGATAATTATACTCGATGAACCGACGTCTGCATTGGATAAAAAAAGTGTCGAACGATTTTATGATCTTTTTAATACGGTATTTTATGACAAAACCATTCTTTACATTACGCATAACCGTGATGATATAAAAGACGGTCACAGAACGCTTGCCTTTGATGAGAAAAAGGTAAAGGAGGTAATTAATGGTTAATCTGGCAATAATCGATACGGGCCTGAATAAAATCAGATGCGGAAAAAGCATGGTACAGGTCGCGTACAGGATAATTGATAAAACGATCGTTGAGCTCCCGGATTTTCCCGGTCATGAGGATCATTGCGATATAATTTATAAAATACTGGAGCGAGAAAGCGGCAGTATGCGCATATTTCCGGAAGAGGCCCATATACACATCATAAATATCCTTGATGAAAACCTGCGTTCCCATTTTGTGTTATTGGATAAAGCGATTAATTATATCCTGGAACGGGACATTCAGCTTGTACATATGAGCCTTTCGTACGTGAAACAGGATATGCATGATTATTTTGTAAATATAGTAAATAAATTACAGGTGCAAAACTGTTTTGTGGTCTGTGCCGCCACCTCGTATATCTCTTATCCGTCGGTTTTGGATCAGGTGATTTCGGTGACGGACAAGCAAACAGGCAGTATAAGACCGAGGCAAAACAGGGCGTTTGATTTTGTCGTTGACGTTGACGCGTATAACTATGATTTTATTTCAAAATCGGAACCGAGTTACGCGGCGCCCTTTATAACCGCCAAAGCCGTAGATGTGCTGAATACAAGGAGCGTCTGCACCGTGACCGAGTTAAAAAAAGAATTATCGTCGTATTTCAAGTGCCCTGTCATGTAATTATCTCTTGTTTTATTTTCCGAAGCAATGCATATTCTTAAATAGGGAATGAAAAAGATATTTGCATACCAGATATATCATCTGCTGGCCTATCTGCTGTTGGGCGCGGTATTGTACCTTTACGCCGGGGCGTATTTTTCGGGTGGTGATCTTTTCTTGGGGATATCGGCCGCAGGCTGGATTCTTTTCTCGTGGATCGCGGCCGGGATATTCCAGACCTGGATTTTACTGTTCTGGCGGTTGGAATTATTTTACGGCAAGGTCAGTGCAAGGCTGGGTAGGGCCGGGTTTCCGGTTTTCAGGGCAGGGTTTATAGTTTTAGCCCTGTCTGCGTTTCTTCCTCTTCTTCCGATTTCATTCCTGACTGAAAATACGATACTACTCGTCCCGGTGCCCGAATCGGCGCTGCAATTGGTGTTTGTTCTCGGCACCGCACCCCTAATCCTCTGGGCATTCTATTCGGTCATCCGTTATTTCGGCGTCAACAGGGCCTTCGGCGCGGACCATTTTTTTCCCGAGTATCGCACAAGAACATTGGAAAAGAGGGGGACTTTCAAATACATCCCCAATACAATGTACACAATTGTATTATTGCTGCTGTATTATCCGGGGGTATTTTATACCAGTGCACTGGGACTGGCGGCCGCGCTTGCGCACCACACATTCGTCTGGACCCATTATTTTTGCACTGAAAAACCGGATATGAAAGAGATTTATGGAAAATAAAATAAATTAAGTGGGATTGAAGGCGGATGCGGCGGAATCAGGAATATAAAAAGTCTTTTCTCGTAGGTTTTTTACCGTCATTGGTAATTTTTGTTCTGTTTACCCTTATATCAGGTGCACTGCCGATATGTATCGGGATGGAAGAAGCAAGCACAAAACAGTTTTATCTGTTTATCGGCCGCATGCTGGGGCCGATGCTGTTCACCGTGGCCGTGCTGGGCTTTGTGACCGCTTCCGTCAGCAAAAAATGGACGGTGGGAAAAGTACTATTAATATACCTGGGAGTGATGATCCTTATAGTGGTGTTAAGTGTGGTCGTTTTTGGGAAAGGCCTGCCGTGGAAGTAGGTACTATTCCTGTTATGCTGTTTTCAATATTTTTTTGATAAAATCCAGGATGGTCTCTTGTTTGAAGTCGGTAAACTCACCGGCGTCGAAAAAAGTTCCGTGACATGTCGGACAATAATCATACACAATATGGTTTTGTTTTCTATCCCTTTTCCGGGTCATCGGGGTCAAACACTTCGGGCAGTTGACGTTCTTTTTCGTATTATATTCTTTTCCCATGACTTTATCGCTGCTGTCAACGGACTCGGAACCCGCTTTGGCTTTTAATTCGTCCTTTTCAAGCATATCAAACCAGATCCCTTTACATTGTTTGCATCTTTCGATTTTTACACCCTCATACTCCACTTTTTCCATCTTTGCGTCACACTTCGGGCATCGCATTTCAGGTATTTTTTCATACATAATTGTACACTCCCTTCATAAAGTTTTCCTTTCTCTATTAAGTATAGGGAAAAGGGCAAAGAAAACAATACCTTCACAGTTGTTTCATACTACGATAATATGTGATAATGTAGTTATTATACCAAAATGCTTAGATCGGGAAACGATAAAAAGGAGTAGTAAAATGAAGAAAGCCTTTCTATTACTATCAATATGTATTGTAGTCATTTCATGTAAAACCGTTCCCGCACCCGAAAATAAAAGTGATTCTCTGGTTATCGGCAGTGTTGTCTGGGATTACCCCGACGGCTTCTATCTTAAACCTCCCAGAACATTCAAAGATAGCTTCATAATTACTTTTTTTAACGTAACAGCAGGTGAACAGATTAAAGTAAAAAGCTCAAGCGGCTATTTTTATTTTTTATGCAACGGCAGTGATAAATTTATTTTACAACAGGTAACCTATGTGGAGCCTAATCCAAGTATTGACTGGACAATAAGCTATAATTTGAATCTTCAGTTTGAAAGCAGACCGGCGAAAATAAATTATTTAGGGCGGATTACCATTACCTTTGCCAGCCCGGAATATGTCAAGACAAAACAAGGAGCCGCGGTGATATACACCTACTGCCGCTTCAGAGACTCATATGCCATTGAGAATAAAACGGAGGATCTGAAAAAATACCTGGCTGTGAATGATAAACAAAAATTATGGGAAAATTATGAGATCGCCGCGATGTTTGAAAATTAGTTCCGTCCGGTTTATTTATCCACGCCCCCGGCAAAGTCCTGCACACAGTTGGTCCGGTATTTTGTA
>CAZWKE010000016.1:0-32878 GCA_964634205.1 uncultured Spirochaetaceae bacterium | reverse complement strand
TTATTTATCCACGCCCCCGGCAAAGTCCTGCACACAGTTGGTCCGGTATTTTGTATGCGGCCTGATGCCGATTCCCACAAAGCGGAAGGCGGGGTTCAGGATATTTTTACGGTGACCCCGGTCCGGTACACCGGCGTCGATTAACAGACCGACCACAATGCTTTGCGCGGAATCATAACCGTAGGCACAGTTTTCGCCGATTGTATAAGACCACTTCCCGTGACGGGCGATCCGCTTGGGAAGCGTTGAACCGTCCGATCCGGTGTGGCCCTCACGCCCGGTCTTTCCCATGTCCAGGGCATGGTCCCGGGCTGACAGGGAAAGCGTCAGTGAGGGCTTAAGAACGCTCATGGGAGAGGTCTTGCGCATCTCCCGGTAACACTCCGCGCCCTCCGCGGTATTTTTCCAGGGTGAAATGTATTTCTCGGCAAAGCCGGCGGGATCACGACGGGCAAGGTTGAGGAAATAGATCACCTGCTTTTCTTCCTTTGACAAATAGTTACTATTCCGGCTGCTGTCCGGGTTCGCGGTAAGGTCCTTTTCGGTGGGCGGCGGCGTGTTGTCGGGCATAA
This sequence comes from uncultured Spirochaetaceae bacterium, assembly GCA_964634205.1. Classification (GTDB taxonomy): domain Bacteria; phylum Spirochaetota; class Spirochaetia; order SZUA-6; family RPPD01; genus JAFGGG01. The sequence goes on along the minus strand of CAZWKE010000016.1, from coordinate 32,306 downwards.
TGATAAGGCATGAACCAAAAATAAAAGAAAGCAATAGTAATAACGGTATTTTTTTCATAGCAAATCCTTTCTTTTTAAAGGTATAGGCCGGAAAATCACGATGTCAAGGAAAAACGTAAAACGATCGCCGGTGTTATGTTCCTGAGTGGGTTGACTTAGAATTTCAGCCCGGTTATGTTGTATCTATTAATATGTGGAGTATCGCATGGATTTCTTTGACGACAAAATAGCCGAGCGTCTTGGCGGAATAAATTTCGGAAAAGAAACCGAAATCTATAAGTTCGAGTTGATAAAACGGGCCAAGGCAGCGGCCCGGCGGCAGCATCCGGAAATGCAATTAATCGACATGGGTGTGGGCGAGCCGGACCTGCCGGCGGATCCCCTGGTGGTACAGGCTTTGGCCGCGGAGGCGGGCAGGCCGGAGAATCGCTGCTATGCGGACAACGGCATCCCTGAATTTCAGGAGGCGGCGGCCGGATTTTTAAAAAGGGTGTTCGGGGTGGACGGGCTTGATCCGCAGCATAATATTGTGCACGCCATCGGTTCAAAACCCGCGCTTGCCATGCTGCCCCTGTGCTTTATCAATCCCGGCGAGGTTTTGCTGACCACCGTGCCGGGCTACCCGGTGTGCGCAACCTATACCAGATACCTGGGGGGGCAGGTTTATAATCTGCCGTTACGGCAGTCCAATGGCTTTTTGCCGGATTTGGACGCGGTTCCCCCCGATGTTCTGAAAAAGGCCAAGGTCCTGTACCTCAACTACCCGAACAATCCCACGGGCGCGGTTGCCTCGCGGGAGTTCTTTCAGTATGTTATAGAATACGCGGACAGAAACGGAATTGTGGTCATTCATGATGCCGCCTACGCCGCCCTGACCTACGACGGGTACAAACCGCTCAGCTTTCTTGCCGTGGACGGGGCCATGGACGTAGGGGTGGAGGTGCATTCCCTGTCCAAGACCTTCAACATGACGGGCTGGCGCATCGGTTTTGTCTGCGGAAACGACAAGGCGGTGCAGGCCTACGCGACCGTAAAGGACAATACGGATTCGGGCCAGTTCAGGGCCATCCAGAAGGCGGCGATTACCGCCCTGGAACACGGGGAAATAACCGCGGCCACCGTGCAAAAGTATTCGCGCCGATTCGATCTGCTGGTAGAGGCTTTAAACGAACTGGGGTTTGCGGCGCAGAAACCGCGGGGTTCGTTTTACTGTTATGTCAAGGCACCCCTGGCGGCCGGCGACGGTACGGAGTTTAAAACCGCGGCGGAGTTTTCCGATTACCTGATCCGGAATGCCCTGATTTCCACGGTGCCGTGGGATGAGGCGGGACGGTTTGTCAGATTTTCCGTTACCTTTGCGGCCGAAACCGCGCGTGATGAGCGGGAGGTTATTCGGGAGATGAAAAAGCGTATGGGCGGGTTGGAGTTACGGTTTTAAGCACAACATGAATACATCCCTGGCAAAAAGAATGAACATCTTCGTTATCGCCATCCCCCTTCTGGCGGAGAACATGCTGCGCTTCCTGTTTTCCTTCACGGACATGTTCATGCTAAGCGGGCTCTCGGTGAACGGGGTGCGCTTCGGCGATGACGCGGTGGCCGCCGTGGGCCTGGTAATGAACTTTACCTTCTTTATTAACATCCTGTATTTGATGATCAACTCCGGGGCCGGCATCGTCATCACCCAGTATAACGGTGCCGGTAAGGCAAAAAAGGCCACCCAGACCGTGGTTACCAGTGTATTTCTGGCGGCCCTGGTGGGTGTCGTTATCAGCATAGTTATGTTTTTTCTGACCAAACCCATAATTTCCGTGTACCGCTTAAGCCCGGTGCGGACCGGGTTTGCCGAGGACTACCTGCTTATTTTCGGCAGCCTTTCGCTGGGTCTGGCCATGAATACGGTGTTCAGCACGGTGCTGCGATCTTACGGGTATTCAAAGGAGCCCATGTTTATTAACATCGCGGCCAATGCGGTAAACGTGTTCGGAAACTACTGTTTTATCTACGGCGCGCTGGGCTTCCCCCAATGGGGGGTGGCCGGGGTGGCGCTTTCCACCGTGATCTCCCAGTTCCTGGCCGCGGCGAGCATGCTGCTGATTATCCTGAAGAAAAAGGACATTGCCCTGCCGTTCAGGCGGTTTTTCAAAATCAAGTTCCGGTCGATCAGGGAGATACTGCGCTTCGGGCTTCCCAACGGCGGGGAGTCGCTGTCGTATAATATCGCCATGATCGTCATGAATTATTTTGTGGCCCAGATGGATTTCGGCCTGCCGCCGGACCAGCAAATAAACCTGCCGGCCTATAATTATGCTTTTATTTTTGCGCGTTTTATCCTGTATTTCGCCTATTCGGCAGGCCAGGGCACACAGATTATCACCGGTTATCTGGTGGGCGCGGGCAGAAAGGACGAGGCCTACCGCAAGGTGTTCAAGTACTTTTATTTTTCCTTTGTCTGGGCCCTGATCCTGGCCGGTACCCTGTCCTTGTTCCGGAAGTCCATTCTCAGCATCTTTCCCATGGATGAGAACATTTTCACCCTGTGCAGCAGCCTGGTGGTGTTTACCCTGCTGTTGGAGCCGGGGCGGACCATCAATCTTGTTATTATCAATGGATTAAAAGGTTCAGGCGACGTGGATTTTCCCGTAAAGATGGGCGTTGTTTCCATGTGGGGAATCGGTGTGGTATCCGCCTTTGTTTTGGGTGTTGTCCTCAACCTGGGCGTAATCGGCATCTGGATCGCCATTGCCATGGACGAATGGACCAGGGGAATCATCATGTATTTCCGCTGGAAATCCAAGGTCTGGCAGAGTAAATCCATCATACGCGTGCAAAACGCGGCGTATTGAGGGAAGACTGTTTCGATATTGTCACCTGGAATTTATTCCTCGAGCCGCTGTATTCCTTGGCTGCATTGGACTTTATTTTGCACCCGTCAAGCGCGAATACTTCCCCTCCCGCCGACGAACTTTATCCGTGGACGGCTTGACTTAGAATTTTTGCCTGATTATGTTTTATTTATGGAAAATCAGGGCACAAAAGTCCAGGTGCGTTATATTGTAAACGATGTCGACGCGGCCATAGATTTTTATACCGGGAAACTGGGCTTTAAACTGGAGATGCATCCGGCTCCTGCGTTTGCCATGCTTTCCCGCGGCAATTTACGCCTGGTATTAAGCTCGCCCAACCCGGCAGCCGGCGGCGGGCAGGACATGCCGGATGGAACAAGGCAAACGCCCGGTGGTTGGAACAGGTTCGCGGTGGAGGTTAAGGACATTGCGACCGTTGTGGAAAGCCTTCGCGGGATGCGGGCGCATTTTCGTAATGATATCGTGACCGGTGTGGGCGGGAAACAGATTATCGTGGAAGATCCTTCGGGAAATCCGGTTGAGCTGTTCGAGCCCATCCTGCCCGAGGCAGGGGTTTAAAGATAAACAAAAGCCAAGCGGAGAAATGGAGTTTTTATGAGACCACGGGGACTATTAATGATCGAGCACAGGCTGATAGAAAAAATGCTTGTACTGGCCGCAGACGAGCTGAAGCTGATAAAGAAACAGCACAGGGTGGATACTTTGGCGGTGGACACATTTGTGGATTTTATCAGGACCTACGCGGACCGGACCCACCACGGCAAGGAGGAGGACATCCTGTTCCAGGCCCTGGGAACCAAGGACCTCAGTGACCGGGACAGGGCCATGATGAACGATCTTGTAAAGGAGCATATTACCGCCCGTTCGATGGTGGGCAGAATGGTTGACGGCAAGGACCGCTACATGGACGGGGAGGCGGCAGGCCTGGTTACGGTGGTGGAGAACCTGTCCTCTCTGATCGACTTCTACCCCGGGCATATTAAAAAAGAGGACAACATTTTTTTTCCCGCATCCGAGCACTATTTCTCCGACACGGAACTGGACGCTCTACAACGTGATTTTTGGGAGTTCGACCGTAAGATGATTCATGAGAAATACAATAAACTTTATACCGAGCTCCGGGAGAAATACCGGTAGCGCGCCGGTTCACGGCGCCGACCCGCGGTGGGGCGGGCTGTGGTTTTAAGCGACCTTACAGCAAAATCGCCTCGAGCCGAATCAGCGGTACGGCGGACAGTGCCTTGGAAACCGGGCAGCCTTCTTTGGCCTGTTCGGCTGTTTTCGTGAATTCCTCCCTGCTGATTCCGGGCACTTCCGCCTCGGTGGTCAATACGATCGATTTGATGGCAAACCCTTCTCCCTCGGGCTCGATCGAGACCTCGGCCTGGGTTTCGATTTTTTTCGGGGGAAACCCCGCGTTTCCCAAAAGTAGGGCCAGGGCCATGGAAAAACAGCCGGCGTGCGCGGCCGCGATCAGCTCTTCAGGGTTGGTACCAAGGGCGCTTTCAAAGCGTGAGGCAACCGAGTAATCCCCTCGTATCCCGCCCGCACCGGTTTCCATGTATCCTTTTCCTTCTTTGAAACCGCCCTGCCAGACGGCTTTTGCTTTTCGTGTCGGCATAACACTCTCTCCTCTCCATTGTTATATATATAAGCGACGGGGTCCGGGGCTGCAAACCGCTGTTTCGCCTAATCTCTGACTGTTTTCCGCATATTTAACCATACCCTGCTTTTTTCTCAGGGTTGTAATACCGGGTTCCGTGACGGCGGAAAACAGCGGCTTATTTTTCCCCGGTTATTTAATATAAAAATACTTGCTATAAACGGAGATAAGGGATACCATTTGATGCCTGTAGAAACATTCTTTGGTATTGGTTTTTGTGTGGAGGAGGGACTACGGCACCCCGCAACACATTCAAAAAAAGTAATGGGAGTAAAAAGGCTTACGCCCGGCCCGACGGCACCCTGGGCATCAAGGAAATCAAGGCCACGCTGGGAACGGCGATGGCGCAGAGTGCGGATTCGGCCGAGTACGATGCCAAGCCCGGGAGCGCTTACGTTACGGATCTGGCTGATTATACCGGAGTGTCCCACGAGCTTCCGCTCAAACTCATGAGTTACGTCAGGCATTTTATCGAGGTTCCCACCGAACTCCCCGATGTAAATAGGCAGACACATACAACCCTGCAGAAGATCTTTTTGCTTTTACGCAACCAGACCGGGCATGATTTTACCTTCTATAAAAAAAATACCGTATACCGGCGTATTGAACGCCGCATGAACCTGCGCCAACTGAAGGTTAAGCGGTTCACCCCGGAGGCAGCCAAAATAACCAATCTCATTTCAGTTGATATGGACAGGCCGATCGACCATATGGTTTCAAGGTTTCGGTATGACCGTATGCGGGAGAACTTAACCCATGTGCAAACATCCCTGATTTTCAAGGAGATCGAGGTTGAGTCCGGGGAATACCGGTGGTTTCTGATGCGCATTATCCTCTATAGGACCCCGGGTAATGTGATCGACGGGGTGGTGCTCACCTTTATCGAGATAAGCAGACTCAAAGAACCGGAGGTCGCGTTTGCACGCGCGCGGGAGCAGCTTGAAAAATCAGGAGGCGCACAGCAAAAACGGCAGCAGGAGTAAGCGTATGGATGAGGACAAATCGGTTTTCAAGACACACGACACGGAGAGAGCAAAATTGCAGCGTGAATCTGAACTGCTGCGCATGAAGCTGGCCGAACAGGGGCGGAAGCTTGAGGATGCCGGGCGGCGGGCCCGGGAAGCGTCCGACCGGTACGAGGAGTTGTACGATTTTTCACCCGTGCCCATGTTTACCCTGGACCCGCTGGGCCGTATTTTGGAGTGCAACCTGGCCGCGGCCGAGATGTTGGACGACATCCGCATCGCCTTGATCGGCAGGGAGCTGACCGGATTCATCAAGCCGCGTTTCCGTTCTTCCTTTAAGGCGTTTTTAAAAACCATACTCGCCTCATGCGTCAAACATCAACTGGAACTGGAATGCAACACACAAAAAAACCGGTCCATCCAGGTGCAGGCGGTGGGCCTTTCGGTACAGGACGATCAGGAATGGAAAAAATGCTGCCGCGTGGTGCTCACGGATATTTCCCCGCAGAAGCGTGAACAGGAGGAGATCAAAAAACTCAATGATGAACTCCTGCGCATCAACAAGGGACTCAAATTAGAGATTCTTCACCGTAAAAGCACCGAGGTGTCGCTGCAGATGGAGCGTAAAAAGCTTGAGACCATTATCACCAACTCTCCGGTGGGCATCGCCGTGACCGACGCGGAGGGGGGCACGATCCTGGCCAACCGACTATTCGAGGAAATCTGGGGAAAGAACCGTCCGCCCACCAAAAAACTGGCGGATTACACGACATACAAGGCGTGGTGGGCGGATTCGGACAGGGAGGTGCTGCCCGAGGAATGGGCCTCGGCCGTGGTTATGCGCACGGGCAAACCGGTGGTTGACCAGGAGATGCGCATAAGCTGTTTTAACGGTACTTATAAGGTGATTAATAACAGCGCCGTGCCCCTGATTGACGCGGATGGAAAGATTTCGGGAAGCGTGGTGGCGGTTGTGGATATTACCGAACGCAGGCGCCTTGAGGAGGAACTGAAAAAAAACAACGAGGAGCTGGAAGAGCGGGTGCGCAAACGCGCGTTCGAGGTGGTGCGGGAACGCCAGCGTCTGTTCAGTGTGTTGGAAAGCCTGCCGGTATACGTGTTGCTGCTTACCGAAGACTACCGCGTGCCCTTCGCCAATAAATTTTTTATCGACCGTTTCGGTGACTCGGAGGGCAGGCGCTGCTTTGAGTATCTTTTCCACAGAGACACACCCTGCGAGAACTGTGAAACCATTAAGGTCCTGAAAACCAGGCAGCCGCAGAACTGGGAGTGGACCGGGCCGGACGGACGGATTTACGATATCTATGATTACCCGTTTCCCGAGGCCGACGGTACAACCATGATCCTGGAGATGGGCATCGACATCACCAAGCGGAAACAGGCTGAGGCCGAGCTGCTGCGGCACCGGGAGCACCTGGAGGAACTGGTCAGGGAGCGCAGCGCGGACCTGCGTGAGAGTGAGGAGCGTTTAAAAGGAGCTGAAGAGTTGGCATCCCTGGGGAGTTGGGAGCTTGATCTGAGTACCAACCGGCTTACCTGGTCCGCGGAAACCTATCGAATTTTCGGCGTGGATCCCCGTAAGTTTTCGCCCACCTACGAGACGTTTCTGGAACTGGTGCACCCGGACGATCGCGCTTTGCTGGACAAAGTGTATAAGGACTCGGTTCGCAAATCAAGTGACGATTATGAGATAGAACACCGTGTAATCAGAAAATCGGACGGCATGCTGCGTGTTGTGCACGAAAAATGCCGGCACATCCGGGACGAAGCGGGCAGCGTCATCCGTTCGTTGGGTATGGTACATGATATCACCGAGCACAAGGCCGCGGAAGACGTTCTGGCACGCGATAAGAAGACCCTCGAGCAGATGGTAGAGGAGCGTACACGCCAGCTTTTAGACGCGCGCCTGGAGTTGGAAAAGGCCAGACGCCTTTCGGATATCGGGACCCTGGCCGCTACAGTCGCCCATGAGCTGCGCAATCCATTGGCTACCATAACTATGGCCGCTTACAATATTAAAAAAAAGGCCAAAAACCCGCTTCTGGAAAAATACCTGGAAAACATCCGCAAAAAGGTACAGGAAAGCGACCAGATCATCAACAACCTTCTGTTTTATTCCCGTCTTAAATCCCCGCAGTATGAGGACATGCACCTCAACAAAATTATCGGGGAGTGTGTGCGCCTGTGCCGCAATCAGTCCGGCATAACGAAGCAACTTTCGATTATGAAGAAGATCAGCCCGACCGATCATCTGGCAATCGAGGCGGATCCATTGCAGATAAAGGAACTGTTTGCCAATATCCTGAACAATGCCTGCGACGCAGTCCCGGTGGAAGGCGGAAAAATCGAAATTGTTACGGAGAGTAATGCGGACCATGTGACCATCCGCGTCAGGGACAATGGAACAGGTATCGATAAACAGCATATGGAAAAGATATTCGATCCCTTTTTTACCACCAAGGCCAAGGGGACCGGTTTGGGACTCTCGGTCTGCCGGCAGATTGTCGACCTGCACGGCGGAACGGTGCAGATAGAGAGCGAACAGGGGAAAGGGACCACCTTTTTTATTCTGCTTCCCGCGCGCAGGCAACATGAAAGCGCCGGGGCGTAAGAGCATCTATCTGCGGCCCGGCGGTTTTTTCGCCCGTTCCCCCGGTTTTCCCGTTACATGATTTTTAACGCACCGTCCCCCCGGATCTGCAGGGGGATAACACTTCCTTTGCCGAACACGGCTTCCATATACGCGGTGTATGCCGCAAATCTTTCTATGGGGATATACACCTGGATGGTCCCGGCAAATCCCCCGCCGTGAACGCGGCAGGCTCCGTCTTCCCCCAGAAATTTTCGGGTCATGGTCAGGGCCAGGGGAATGGGCTGCCTGTCCGGGGCGGCGGTGGTATAGCAGTTTTGCAGCAGCATCCAGGAGGACCCGCCGGATTCGTTGACCAGATCCAGGTACTGTTTAATCTTGCCGGCCGACAAAAAAGCGGCCTGTGATTGTACCCTCCTGCTTTCCGCAAGGAAGTGAAAGGCACGCAGCAATGCCCGGTCTCCCGTTTGTTCGCGCAGCGCAGATAATGCGGCCAGCAGGGACCGCTCGGATAGTTCGGCGCAGTATGTTTTGCCCAGGGCCGCGGCCACGGCGCGCATCTCGGTCGGAATGGCGGCGTAGTCGGCCGTCAGGTCCGCGTGGCCGCCGCCCGTATTCACCACGGCCAGCGCATATCCGTGCTCCCTGAAACCGGCGCGGATTGTTGTAAGGCGCGGTGCGGCCGGATCGGCGAAATCTATGGCCGCGATACCCCCCGCCGCGCAGGCAAGCTGGTCCATTAGTCCACACGGTTTGCCGAAAAAATTATTTTCCGCGTACCGGGCGATACGGGCGGCCTCGATGACGGGGACCTTTCCCCCGTTATAAAGGTGATCAAGGATGAGAACGAACAGTACCTCCAGGGAGGCCGAAGAGCTTAAGCCCCCTCCTACGGGTATCTCACCGGAGATAACACCCTTGAATCCCCCGATCGCATGTCCCCGTTCTTTCAGGCCGGCGGCCACGCCGCGAACAAGGCCCGCGGTGGTATTCTTTTCTTTTGTCAAAGGTTCCAGGGTGTCCAGTTTCAGTGTAATCTTATCCGGAAATCCCTCGGAGGTAAGCTCAACCATGGTATCGTTCGTTTTTGCCGCTATGGCCAGGGTGTCCAGGTGGACGGCCGCCGCCAGTACGCGGCCGTGGTTGTGGTCCGTATGGTTGCCCCCCAGTTCCGTTCGCCCGGGCACGCTGAGCACATGGATTTCTTCTCCGGGGGAAACAAGGGGGTCCATAAGTCCGCATAACCGAAGCAGGCGCTGTTTCTGTGCGGGCAGCGCTTCTTTACCGTAAAGCCGCCGCAGGGGTTCGGTCAGATGTTCATTTTCGAGTGATTCCCGCAGCTGCGCTAATGTGGGCATGCTTATTCCCCCTGAAGATAATGAAGATCGGGCAGGTCCCGCAGCAGTGCCGCGCTCTGTTCGGCGGTAATGTCCCGCTGCGGCATGGCCAGCATTTCGTACCCCACAAAGAATTTTGCCACCGAGGCGGAACGCAGCAGCGGGGGGTAAAAATGGAAATGAAAATGCCAGGCCGGGTCGCTGCCGCCGTTTACCGGTGACTGGTGGATCCCCATGGAATAGGGAAATGAGGTGTGGAACAGGTTGTCGTAGCGGACGGTAAGCTTTTTCAGGACGGCGGCCAGTCCGGTTACCTCGTCCGGTGACAGTCCGGTGATGTCCGGCCGGTGGGCTTTGGGCAGGATCATAACCTCGTACGGCCACACCGCCCAGAAGGGCACCAGGCAGACAAAATCCCGGTTCTCCAGCACAATCCGTTCTTTTTTCTCAAGTTCCACGGAAAGGTAATCGCAAAGCAGGCAGTTACCGGTGGATTTCATATACTCGCCCTGGGTATGTGTTTCTTTTTGCGGGAGCACGGGAACGGTCTGGTTGGCCCAGATCTGTCCGTGCGGGTGCGGATTGGAGGCGCCCATGCGCTGCCCCTTGTTCTCGAATATCTGCACATACGAGATATCGGGGCGCCCTCCCAGTTCCGTGTATTCCCTGATCCAGACGCGGATGATCTCCCGGATGGTGCTCTCCGGCATCAGCGGCATGGTAAGATCATGACGCGCTGTATAACAGAGTACCTTGCAGACGCCCTTTTCGCTGTGCGCCGTGAGCAGGGGATGGGTGTCATGCACCTCCGGCATATCAGGATACAGCGCCGAAAAATCATTTATAAAGACAAAGGTTTTTTTATACGGAGGATTTTTTTGGCCTGAGGCACGGGTATTCCCCGGGCAAAGATAACATGCGGGATCGTATTGCAGTGCCGCAGGGCCGGCGGGTGTGTCCTTTTTTCCCTGCCAGGGTCTTTCCGTCCGATGGGGGGAGACCAGCACCCATTCATCGGTGAGAATATTGCGCCTGCGGTGCGGATGCGGATTATAGTCGTCCATTGTCATGAACACGTGTCCATATGGCAGTATATGGCCACGACCGGCCTGGTGTCAAGCGGCTTTTATTTTCCATTGTTCAGATAAATTTTTTCGAAATTATGAAGGAGTTCATGTAAGCTTTAATGGACGCCTTCTCCCATCACTATGGTAGGGACCGTGTGCCCGGGCCTTGCTTGACCTTGTTTTGAATATTCAATACCCTTGAAACACCCTTTTTAAGCGAGGTAAGAAAACTGGGTAAGATCAGTAGAAAACAGGTGGCCCGGCTTGCCGGAGTAAGCGAGACCACGGTTTCTCGCGTCTACAATAACCCGGAACGCGTGGATTCCGCCAAGGTGGAGCGGGTATTGAAGACGGCCCGTGATCTTGGGTATGTTCCGGACAAGGCGGCAAGCGCTCTGCGGCGAAAGGGTACGGGCATAATCCTGTTTTTGGAGATAAAAAAAACAAGAACCTACGACTGGACGCAGATCCCCTACTATAACTGGTTTTACGCCGAGATTGTAAAAACACTCTTTACCCAAATGGAGAGCCGCATGTACCAGCTGCGCCATTACCAGGCGCGGACGGTTTCCGAGATTGCCGTCCTTAAACGGATGAATATTTGTGACGCCGTCTTGGCCTTTAATATCGAGGATGCGGACATGGTGAACGCGCTTAAAAAGCTGAACCTGCCATTTATCTGCTGCCATCATACAAAGAGTCTTGATGCGGTCAGCTTCTGTTCCACGGATAATTATTACGGGGGGAAGCTGGCGGCACGCGCGCTTCTGGAGGCCGGTTGTACGAAACCGGCATATGTTACGGGATATGTCGGGGAAACCCCGGCGCATGCCGAGCGCATGAACGGGTTTTTAGACGTGTTCGGAAGGCACGCGGTGACCGTATTGGAGGGTGATATCGGCATCGACGGGGGTGCCGCGGCGGGCAGAAGGCTGGCCGGCCTCGTACATAAAGGCGAGGCCGACTGCATCGGGGTGGTGAATGACTTAACGGCCATCGGTGTGATTCACGCCCTTACCGCGGCCGAAATTACTATTCCTGAGCAAGTTTCAATCGTAGGATACGACAATCTGCCGTTTGCCATCGCTCTGCCTTTCAGGCTCGCTACCGTGGATCTTTTTTTAAACAAGATTTACGCGCGGGCGGTTGATCTGCTTATCCGCTCCATCCGCAATGGGGGAGTGTACCGGGAGGTGATAAAACCGGCGTTGGTGCGTGGTGATTCGATAAAACGATAACGGCGCCATACAGTTCCGCCCGGTTTTTTTATGCCCGGAGTGGTCCGCCGCCCGGAGAGCCGCCCCGGTTTTTTAGGGTTTCTTCGCCGTCAGCAGAAACAGCGGATAATTCTTGTGCGCGGTGCCAGATGTACGTTTGACGGTATACACGGTTGTATAGGTTATGCCGGTAAACCCCGCCGCCGCAAACTGCTCTTTTAACTGTTCGGGAATAAACCCGTGATGCCCCTTGAAATCCGAAACCTGTGAGTGAAACGAGCCGTCCTCCTGTATAAGATCAGCCACACAGACATACCCGCCCGGTGCCAGCAGCGAAAAGAAAATACCCAGAATTTTCGGTATGTCATCGATATGATGCAGGCTCATCAGGGCATAGATGAAATCGTAGGCTGCGTGATGCTCCGCAGACATCAGGTCCAGTTTCAGAGTCGATATATTTTTTGTTTTGGTTTGTAGGATTTTTTGCCTCGCTGTTTTTACCATTTCCATGGAATTGTCAATAAGGGTGATGTGCTTCACACGAGAGTTCAGCATAAAGCTTAACAAACCGGTTCCGCTTCCGAACTCAAGCGCCGACCATTTTTTTGAAAGGGGTATGCTTTTTTTTATTTCGCGGGCTACTGCCCGTGCCCGTTTTACGTGATCCGTGTTTTTATCCCAGCCCGCCGCCGCCTCATCAAAATGATTCATAGTACGCTTAATATACTGCGGCCGAATGCGCCGTTCAAGGATATTCCCGCTGCAAGAAAACAGGACCATGCGTTTTCCGCCGCAGGAACCAGCCCTGCCCGAACGGTACAGGGGCAGGCCGATGTTTGCAGGTCTTGCCTGCAGTCCCGGCCTCGGCATGACCAGGCGCGAACCGTCTCCGATATTACGGCGCTTGGACGGACGAATATCTGTGACGCCGTTCCGGCCTTTACTATCGAGTAAGCGGATATGGCGAATGCGCTTTGGGGGCTGGAACTGCCGTTTATCTTCTGCTATCATAGTAACCATTAATTAGTGGTCCAAACCGTGGACCTGGGGAAAGCAAAAACGCGGGTTTTGGTGTAATAGAAGGGAAGAGATGAAGCAACCGCCATTCAGTCCGAACCCGGGCTGCGTGTTGCATAGGGAGGACCTGCTTATCAAATCCATCCGCAACAGGGGGATGTACTGTGGGGTGATAAAGCCCGGGGTACTATACGGTGATTCGGTAAGAAGATAACGGCAGTTCAAAGAAAGAGGTACCTGCTTGTAAATGTTGCACCTTTACATACGCTTACGGTACCTCTTTCCTGCCTAATCACTAACGGATTCCTTTTTCAATAAGGGGTTTCAGTTCTTTGATATTTTCCGGGGTAACCGTGCCCACGCCTGTGTTGATATGCAGGCCGGGAATTTTATAAAGTTTTGTCATTACCACCTGGAAAACAGGAAAAAATCCCTGCAGGTAGAGTACCTGGTCGAAAGAAGCGCTGATATATCCCTTCTCGATGCCCTCGATGGTCGCCGGCGACAGATCGATACCGCCCACCTTAATGTCTCCCGGCTTTTTACCGGCCGCCTGGAGAACGGCCATCATGTTGGATGTCACGTTTCCGTGCTGGGTGCCGATGGCCTTGATGTCCGGATGCGCCTCCAGGTACGCGGTCAGAATCGGCACGCACAATGAGGCTTCAGCGTCGACCTCGGGAGATATGTCCAGTTTTTCCACGGACAACCCCGCGTCCTTCAGAGCGTCGAACATTCCCTGCGGGCTCTTGCTTCTTCCCTCCTGGGAAAACAACCCGTACACCAGGGCTTTATCCCCGGATTTGAGTCCGGCCCGCACCATGGCTTGGCCGGTGAGATATCCGCCGGCATACAGTTCGGCCCCTGCATATCCAAATCCCAGATACTGGTACTTGGCCTCCAGTTTGGGAAGCGGGTTGTTGCCGCTGGTTACAATGATGCCCATGGATTCAGCCTCGTCGACCAGGGCCTCGAACGCCGCTTCACCGGGATGCCCCATAATGACAATGCCGTCCGGTTTGGCGGCCAGCGCCTCCTTGAACTGGGCGATCATTTTTTCAGGCTGCCAGCCGGAATACTGCTCGATCAAGGTAACGCCGTATTTTTCCGCAGCATCCTTGGCCCCGTTGGTGCGCGCCAATGTGGAAGGATCGCCCGCAGTGCCTCCCATCTGCATATAGATAACAATCTTGTTCGCGGGTGCCTGTTCCCCTTCCGCTTTTCCGGGTTGGCCGCAGGCCAAAAACACACTCAGCGCCAGGGTCAGACCCAGGAGTAACGCGGTTAATAATAGATTCTTAGCTTTCATCTATTACCTCCTTTTTAATTTTTTCCAGGCACAAAACTTGTGCCTTATATTTATTCTTTTTTAAATGCCTTAAAAAATACGCTGTCTTTGATGGTATCTATTATTTTTTTGCCCCTGCTTTTGATGTTGACATTGATGATGACCGAGGCGGCCATCACAAGACCGGTGGTAAGCCGTACCCAGTACCCGCCGATTCCGGTGGAAACCACACCGGCTTCCAGTGATCCGATGATATACATCCCGAAAAAGGTTCCCACGATTGTCCCTTCTCCTCCGGAGATGGAGGTTCCGCCGATGAACACGGCGGCCATAACAGGCAGCAGGAAGCCCTGGCCTTGTGTGGTATAGAAATTGGTGATTTCCAGGGTAAGCAGTACGGCCGCGAAGGAGGCTATGATACCGTTTACCGTGAAAAGAATTATTTTGGTGTTTTCCACATTGATACCCATGACCCGGGCCACATCCGTATTATCCCCAATGAACAGGATGGACTCACCGAAACGGTGCCGATTGAGAATAAACCACAACAACACGGCCAGGCCCACGCCCCACAGCGCCTGGGCCGGGAATATGCCCCCTATTCTTCCCACAAACAGTGTATGCAGAAATGTATTGCGGATTTCCTTGATACTCCAGTTGAGCCCGCCGCATAACAACACGGTCAGGCCGCCCCAGAAAAAGTTCGAGGCCAGGGTGGCCATAATCGACGGTACCCGCAGCCGCGCGATCAAAACCCCGTTTATAACGCCCACCAGCGCGCCGCTTGCCAAGGCGCAAAACAAGGCCGGGAAGGCCAGTCCGGTGGCCCTGAACACATAGGAAAATACAAAACCTGAGAAGGCCACAACCGAGGCGAAACTCAGGTCTATCTCCCCCGCGGTAATAACGAGGGTCAGGCCCAGGGCCAGCACGAGCTGGGGAGGTACCGTTTGAAAAAAGGACATATAGATTCTATATCCGGAAAAAACTTTGGGGGCGAAGATCAAAAAACACACAAACTGTAAAAACAGTACCAGCATAACCGGTACGGCTTTGGCATTGCCCAGTTGTTTTAAGAATACATTCTCTTTCTTCAAGTTATTCACCGTGCTACTCCTTTTTTCCATGAGCGTATTCAAGTAGAAATTCGTTCAACTGCTTTAGGGTTATTTCCATTTTTGAGATATCGGCCACGATCCTGCCCCTGTCCAGCACAACAAACCTGTCCGAAATTTCGTATACATCCTGAATATCGTGGGAAATATAGATACAGGACTTCCCGTTCTCTTTTAATTTATGTACAAAATTCAATACCTTGCGCACTTCCTTCAAGGAAAGGGCCGCCGTGGGCTCATCCAGCACGATGAGACTGGCGTCGAAATGCATGGCCCTGCCTATGGCAATACCCTGTCTCTCTCCGCCTGAAAGTGTACTGGCCCTGGAATCCACGGTAATCCCGGCCCCGCGGAAACCGATCATATTCTGCATGATCTGCCTGGCTATTTCTTTCTCTTTTTTGACATTGATGAATCCGAAGCGGCCGGTAATCTGGCGCCCGATAAAAAAATTGCGCCACAACGCCTGCAGCTCCCCCAGGGACTTGTCCTGGTACACCGTCTCGATGCCCAGTTCATGGGCCCTTTTTACATTATAGGTTTTAAAATTGATAACCCGGCCGTTTAAGAGCAGTTGTCCGCTGGTGGGCGGGAACACACCGGTGATAATCTTAATCAGGGTTGATTTGCCCGCGCCGTTGTCGCCGATTAATCCCACTATCTCGTTTTTGGCGACCGTAAAATTAATATCGCCCAGGGCCTGAACCTTGGCGAAATATTTCTCCATATTCTTGATCTGAATGGTATAATGCCCCTTACCCGCTTTTGACATCCGTAACACTCCTGAAAACAGTATTGTATCTTGCGCTATCTTAAAAACAGAGAGGAAATGCTTCAATAGCATAAGACGCAAAAATAATGGACAAACCTGCAATTAAAGCTAAAAAATATCTATCAGGGGATTTTGACGGATTTTGTAAGACTGATAATGATGCAAGAAAAATACTTAAATCCTGCTGTGCTGCAGGTACCGGCTGGGAGCACAACCGCGATATTTTTTATACAGCCGGGAGAAGTAATAAGGATCGTCATAGCCGAGCTGCAGGGCGATCTCTTTTACGGTTATTTCGGGATTGTCCCGGAAGTATTCCTCGGCCTTTTCCAGTTTTAATTCTATCATTATCTGCTTGAAATTCTTTTTCAAATACGATGTAAAGAGATGGGAAATGGTAGACTCGCTGCGGCCCACCATAGCGGATGCTTCCTTGATGGTCAGGTTCGCATTAATATGATCCTTGGCATAATTGATTATCCGTTCCACAATCAGGTTGCTTTTAATGGAAATCATATTTTGCGATACAATGTAGTCCACAATAACGCGGAATAATTTTCTGATGCTTTGTATCTGTGAATTGGAAAAACAGGGGGTTCGCAAATACTCCAGAACCAGTTTCTCGCTGGATCCGTGGTGTTCGCACCATTCGTTGATCAGCTTTTGATTCAAGCGGTCCTCGTTCCTGTACTGGCCCATCATGCAGAACCCAAGATGAATTCCATCGAAATAAATGGGGATAATTGACTCGATCATGCCCGCGAAACAGGGAAGGGTGATCATATCCTTGCGGTTAAGCGCCTTCAGGCGTTTGGCGGAGTCAATGGCTCGGCATTTTTGTTTTTTATTCAAATGATCCCGGATTAAAGAACAGAACTGGCTGCGCGGTTTTTTTAAACCCACGGCGATTTCTTCCATGAGGGGTGAATAAAAACCCACACGCATATTAAAGCAGGAGGAGAATTCATCAAAAAGTCTTTGAACGTCCTCTTTCAGAATAATTTCAATGGTACTTTTAATAGGCATAGAATGCAATGTAAAACTACCCCAAACCTCGGCTCCTGTCAAGATAAGGGGCGGGAACGACCGGATTCCGCCGACACGTGCCCCGGAATGTCATGCCGGAGGCCCGTTCGCGGGAAGAGGTACCTGAGGCGATCAGGGAAAAAGAACGCCGCCCGGGCGCCAGCGAAACCAAAATCGGCGGACGGAAACCGCGGTTGAAGAAAATCCCCCGGCTACCCGTAACTGTGCTTACCGGATAGCAGAAAATTTACCCCCAGGAAAGTGAAAAGCGTAAATAAAAACCCGATAACGGCTATGAACGCGGGGATCCTGCCGCTTGTACGCCGGATAAACCTGAAATGTAAGTACAGGGTATAGACCAGCCAGGTAACCAGGGCCCAGGTTTCCTTGGGGTCCCAGCCCCAGTACCGTCCCCAGGCATACTGTGCCCAGATTGCGCCGAAAATCAGAGCCCCGGCCGTGAACACCGGATAGCCGACAGCGATAGTCGTATAAATAAGCTTGTCCAGGGATTTTTGTCTTCCCGGATCGTGCGTAAACAGATAGAGCAGCGCGGCCACGAAAGACACGGCAAAAAAGGCCTCGCCGATGAAGGCAAAGGTGACATGCAGCACCAGCCAGGCGGAGCGCAATGCGGGAACGGGCGGGCGAATGGTGCTCGGCGCCAGCGGAGATGAAGCGATTGCCAGCAAAATAATTATGAATATACTCCCCCCGAACAGGAAAAAGCGCGCGGATTGGGCGGAGGCTGCCGTTTCATGATCGGAGTCTTTTTCATCTGAGGGCACGCCGGCAGCTGAACGGGCAGGCACGCGGCCCGGAGTGCGGACGGGAATGCGCATACCCCGGCGCAGGCGATAAACAGATAGGATTGTCCCTGTTGCCGCGGCGAAAAAAAGCAGTGATTCATACATGTTGGTGACGGCGGGAAATCCGATCCTGATGCTGCGATCGATGAGGGAAATAATGCACAGGAGCGTGCCCGCGGGAAGGAGAAAAAGACTGAAAGGCTCTGCTTTTTGTGTGAAAAGGTATACCGCCTGGATTACGGCAAGAGCAAGAAAACAAAAAAATCCTATCTGTGAAATCATGTTTTTTCACTCCGGTGCAGGCGTTGGTAGAAAGTAATACCCAGCCCCGCGCCCAACATCAGGAATGATACGATAAGAGGAAAAAATCCGGGGTCAAACCCGGTCTGGATTACGCTGACAATCCTGCTTGTTGCCTGTTTGAGTGACAGACCGGGGAGAATCTCATCGCCCGGTCTGAAGCTTTGCCGTTTGGGAGAGGCGTGCTTTCCGAAACGCAGCTCCATGGTTACCAGGGGATCGGCAGCGGGCCCATTCTGTTCCACTCCGATAAAACGGGCGGACAGGTTCCCGCCGGCGATGGTCTCCCGGCGAAGTAAGACAAAACGGTTCCCGGCGCTGTCGTTCAGCACAACCTCGGGAATCTGTCCGTAACTTATCTGGTAGAGTGAGAGGTATCCGGCGGATACCGGGTGATTGACCCGGATGTCTTCGGTGCGTTCGCTCCCGTCCGGCCCGGTCAGTCGTATCCGTGAATGCCACTGCCTGGCCGAACCGTCGGCATAATACTCTTCGCTGAAATCGAGCAGGGTAACACTGTATCCGTTTGGAAGTCTGTTGGTTTCTCCCTCGGCCAGCACCAGTTGTGATTCCTGCCTGCCGAAGAGGGAGATAAACGCGCTTATGATAAGCAATAAGATCCCCGCGTGAATAAGGTCCGGTCCGTAATTATTCCAGCGCTTGTTATTCAGCTCCCCCCGGATACGCCGGGCGGTACAGAGAAGCAGATTAAGAAAAAAGAGGCTGAGGGGGAGAATAAACCAGACGGAAATAAAAATATGATGCAATCCCAGAAAAGTAACCAGGGAGGAGGCCGCGGTTTCGGTCGTCTGTGCGGGAAGAACCCCCGCCGGCAGCGGGTGCGCCCCGGCCTGGGGAATAAGCGTGGCCGTCACCATCAGGACGGCCAGATAGATGAGCAGGCCGGCGGTGAGTTTCAGCGAAGTGAGAGCTCGATATAAATATTGTAAGGCAGTCTTCATATTTACTGTATTATACTGATTTTACTATATATCAGGAGTTAAAAAGAGTATACCCCGGGAAAATGGTCCCGCAGGTAAATTTAAAATCGGCTGCGTGAACCGTCCGGGGAAAAGCGCAATGTTTGTACCACTCTGCGGCCTTTACACAAGCGGTCCGCCGGAATATAATGGGCGCTGCCGCTCAAAACCAAATATTTAATCGCCATGGCGCTGGATGCGGCCCACGGAGCCGAGGGCGGTGTTGCCTCCCTGGCGCGGCAGGCCATGGAGCACGGCGCCGATAAAGAGGAGATAATGGAGGCCCTGCGCATCACCGACTTTATCAGTGGTGTGGGCAGCGTCTATACCGCATCGCTGGGATTAAGCGAGGTTTTTTAAACCGAATAAACAGACGGAAAAAATCGAAAAACAGGAGCATGCAATGCAAAAAATAAGAACAAGTCCCGCACCACTGCTTTTCCCCCAGCCCGCCGTGTTGGTGGGCTGCAAAGCGGGCGACGACATCAGTTTTGCCGCCATCGCCTGGGCCGGGATCGTCAATTCGACGCCGCCCATGCTGGGAGTGGGCATACGCCGGTCGCGTTTTACCCATGAACTAATTTCAAAGGTAAACGTGTTTTCGGTAAACGTCCCGTCAGAGAAACTGGCGGTACAGACCGACTTCTGCGGTATTGTCTCGGGACGAGACATAGACAAAACCGCGGTCTGCGGGTTCAGCCTGTTTTACGGCGAAGCGGAGAACGCCCCTTTTATCGAGGAATGCCCCCTGAATCTTGGGTGCACGGTAGAAAAGGTGATCTCGCTGCCCACGCATGATTACTTTATCGGGAAGATCACCGAGGTGTACGCTGATGAGGACCTGAACACGTCAGCCGGCCTTGATTTTGAAAAGCTGAAACCCCTGGTCTATATGGGCAGGCATTACGCCACTGTTGCGGGAAACCTGGGGAAAACATTTTCAATCGGAAAACAGTTGAAGCAATAAGGAATATGTATGTGGGTTGAAGAGTACAAGGACAAACATTTTACCGAATTTTATTCATTATACCTGGACTGGGACATGGATTTTACGGTGAACAAAGAGGATGTGCAGACCCGCTTGGCCATGGTGCTTGATCATCCGGAAAACAGGGTGCTTCTGGTCACCGAAGGGGATGCCGTACTTGCCTATGCCCAGATAAGGGACAGTTACGATATCGGGCTTGAACCTTATTTAGAAATTATTCAATTATTGGTTAAAAAAAGTAAGCGCAGCAAAGGTGTCGGAAAACTGCTGTTACAGGAGATCGAGACCTTGGCCAGAAGCAAGGGCTTCTCCGGCGTCAAACTGCACAGTAATATTATCCGTTCACGCGCCCACGTGTTCTATGAACGGAACGGGTATAATTACTTTAAATGCTCCAAGTTTTATGAGAAAAACCTGCATAAATAGTGCTTGACTCTCGATATAAAAATGCGTATCAATTAATTTGAAAATGAAAACACAAGAAAAAACGTGTGAAATCTGGTTTGTTACCGGCAGCCAGCATCTTTACGGAGATGAGGTGCTGAAGCAGGTGGCCGCGGATGCAGGAGAGATCGCGGGTTACCTGGATAAGCATATACGCCTTCCGGTAACCATTGTGAAAAAAAGTGTTCTGACAACCCCTGAATCGATTACCCGGTTGTGTCTTGAAGCTAACAGCAATTATGACTGTATCGGCCTTATCACCTGGATGCACACCTTTTCGCCCGCCAAGATGTGGATCGCCGGATTGAAACTGTTAAGCAAACCCTTCCTCCACCTGCATACCCAGTATAACCGCGATATCCCGTGGGGGTCCCTGGATATGGACTATATGAACCTGCACCAGTCCGCGCACGGCGGCAGGGAGTTCGGGTTTATTGCTTCCAGGATGCGGATTGCCAGGAAGGTGGTTGTCGGGTATTGGAAGGATGCGGCAACCCTGGCGGGGATTGATACCTGGCTGCGAGCCGCCATGGCCTGGGATGATTCCCAAAAACTGAAGATCGCGCGGTTCGGTGATAATATGCGTGAGGTTGCGGTTACCGAAGGGGACAAGGTTGAGGCCCAGATGCGCTTCGGCTATTCGGTATCCGGCTTTGGTGTGGGGGAGCTTGCTCACGCGATCGGCGAGGCGGATGATACCGGGGCGAAACGCAGGATCGATGAGTACCGTGACGCGTACAAAATCGAGAAAAGCGTCCTTGATGAAAAATACGAGTCCCTGTACCAGGCCGCACGCATCGAAAACGGTTTACGGAGTTTTCTGGAACAGGGCGGATTCAAGGCCTTTACCACCACGTTCGAGGATTTGCACGGTCTGCGGCAGCTGCCCGGTCTGGCGGTCCAGCGTCTGATGGCCGACGGATACGGCTTTGGGGCCGAGGGAGACTGGAAAACCGCGGCCCTGGTACGGAGCATGAAGGTGATGGCCCGGGGACTCCCCGGCGGCACCTCTTTTATGGAGGATTACACCTACCACCTGCACCCCGACGGGAAGAAGGTTTTGGGCGCCCACATGCTTGAGGTCTGTCCCTCAATCGCGTCCGGGGTACCCCGGGTTGAGGTGCATCCGCTGTCGATCGGCGGCAAAGAAGATCCCTCCCGGCTTGTATTCGATGTTGCCCCGGGCAGGGGGTTGAATGCGACACTGATTGACCTGGGAAACCGTTTCCGGCTGCTGGTTAATGCGATAGAAGTGGAACAATCGCCTGAGCTCCCCAAACTCCCTGTGGCACGGGTTTTGTGGACACCCCTGCCCGGGCTGGAGATCGCGGCCGGTGCCTGGATCCTTGCCGGCGGGGCGCATCATACCGCCTTTTCCAAGGCCGTACGTCCGGAACACCTGGAAGATTTTGCCGAGATGGCGGGGATCGAGGTTTTGGAAATCGATGAACAAACCAGTATTTCCGGGTTTAAAAAAGAGCTGCGCTGGAATGAAGCCTATTATTCAGGTTTTCTGCGTTAACGTTCCCGGCAGCGATAAAAAAACATCGCGTTATAATTTCTCTTCTTCAAAAAAGAACTGGGAGAGCAGGTCTTTTTGCGAGCGCGCCATTTGATTGAGCGTCAATGCCACCTTACTGTCCTCACTTACCTGGTTGCTGATCTCCCGAATGGATGAGGTAACCTCCGCGATCGCTCCGGTGTTTTTCTGATTAATCTCATCCAGCATGGTCATGGCGGTGCGTACATTCTCGGATGCCGATTTCATTTTAGTAATTTCAGCCACAATATCCTCGGTATTGGTCTTGTTCTGTGTGGAGGCCGTTACTATGTCGGTAAGCATGTTCCTGGCGGTCTGCGACAGCCGGGAACTTTCGGTTATGTTATCCATGCCTTTGGTGATTATCACGGTGACTTCGTTGACATTGGCTAAAATTGTATCGATGTTTGTTTTGATCTCATCGCTGCTTTGTTCCGATTTCTCGGCCAGGGAGATTATCTCACCCGCCACCACCGTAAACTCCCTGCCTTGCTTACCGGCCCGGGCCGCGAGGATGGAGGCGTTGATTGCGATCAGATTGGTACGCATGGCAATATCATTGATCAGTGTCACAATATTCTGGATTTTCAAGGCATTTTCACTCAATTTGTTCATTTTCTCGCCGGCCAAGCGGGTGGCTTTGAGTGTGTTGATCATGGCGGTGTTGCTGATGTCAACAACCTCGGAACCCTTTCTGGCGGATTCCTGGGTTTTGTCCGCGCTGGAGTGACTCTGTGATGATTTTTCCGTGACGGTTGTAACATAAGCAAAGAGCAGGTCGATCTGTTCTTCGGTTTCGGTAAGCCGGTTCACCTGGGAAGCGACACTGTCATTGATCAGGTTCATGGTGTTGCTTATTTTGGCCGCCGCCTGTCCCAGTTGGGTGGTGGCCGCGGCCAGGTCCTCGCTTGCCCGTGACAGGTGCAGGGTGTTGTTGAACAGGGTGGCAAACATCCCCCGGAAACTCAAGGGTTCGGCGTTGAAGGTGGCGAATGCCACCCCTTGTTCGATGTATCCGTTGATATGCGGAATCATTTCCTTATCAAACAGCGGCAGGGCAATGGCCTGGTAGTGCCTTTCTACCAGGTCCCTGATGTACTTCAGAAAAATGGCCGTCTCTGTTTCCACGGCCCGGCCTCCTTCCGGAACTATGACGTCTACCTGCGTCGAGTATTCCTCTTGCAGAAGTCTTCCGGCGTCAAGCGCGCCTTTGTACACCGGTTCCCAGAAGTTCTTATCGTACGGAAGAAGAATGGCTATTTTATAATTCTCCTTTCGGCTGTTTTCCACCGGCGCAGTCAGGGCCTGCCGGGCCTTCTCCGACAGTATCTCTCCGGATTGGGGGTCCCAATGCTCCCGGTAGTTGACGCCGTTCACCTCTTCCAGATGGGTCAGCATTCTGGCGGTTGCCGGTATCTCTTTGTTTACCAGGTAGTTGTAGAGGCAGACAAGGGGGTTGTAGCCCTGCATATACGGATTCTGGGAAAGCGTGGCGGTGATAAGCCCCTGCTCCATGTAGCGGATGGTCTCCGCGGTAATATCGTGGGCAATAATGGCTATTGCTCCGGTTTTTCCCATGTCTTTTACCGCTTTGGCGGCCATGGATGGTGTTGATCCCTCGGTCACATAAATTGCCTTCAGGTCGGGATATTTTTGCAGCAGTTCACACGTTTTCTTATAGGTTGTTTCCTGGTCTTCATTTTCTTCCAAAACCTCTGCTATGTCTACTTCCGGGTAGATACCTGCCAGCGTACTGGTAAAGCCTTTTTTACGGATACTTTGGGCTGATCGGGTAAAGCTGTGCATCAACACGGCAACCCTGCCTTTGCCGTGAAGCAGGTTTCCCAGGATCTCGCCGCACATTTCCCCCTCTAAAAAACTGTCCGCGCCCACGTAGCAGAGACGTTTACAGGGAATCGAGGTGATGCTGTTGTAATCGTTTATGCAATCGATAAAACTTGTGACGATCTCATTGTACTGCCGGCCGATTCCGCCCAGATACCGGTTGTTTACCAGGTTTAGTGGTTTTGCCCGGACGCTCTCCAGGTTAACCGTGATGTTTCCCCGCGCCAGCTCGGAAAGGGCGATATTGAAGCGCTTCAGATCATTCTGTATTAATGCTTGCAGGGCACTCCGTAATTGTGCCGCCGGCCGTGTTATTCGTGTATGGATAAAGAAATATATGCTTGCACTTGATGAAAGGGCGAGGAGGGTTAAAAACAAAGCGGTAATAACGTGCAGGGGCTGGGAGAAAATATGCAGAAATCCCAGGACACATAGCAGAATAAAATTCGCTAAAATAGAAAGTTTTAGTACATCTATTTTAAAGCCGCCCATCCATATCCCCCTGCAGACGAGTTTACTATGCTTAAATTATAATCAATAGGGTTTTTTCTGACAAGGAAGTTTTTTATTTAGATTGTAGAGGAGAGGGGATTTTTTTCCCTTGACAATATCCGGAATATGTAGGTAGGCTGCTGAATTATGACTGATTTTTGTTTGGAGCGGATCATAAAAGCATTAACAAGAAGCAAAAGAGTATTTGACAAAATAATAGATATTTTATAAGATAAAAGAGTAGCGTGAACCTTAACGCAAGACAATGGCTTGAATATGATAACAATTAAAGATATAGCAAAAATGGCACAGGTATCTATCGGCACGGTCGATCGTGTTATTCATAATCGGGGCAGGTTTTCCGAAAGTACCAGGAAAAAGGTGGAAAAAATAATTCGGGAGACCGGCTACAAGACCAATATCATCGCCAGTCAGTTGGTGAAGGCCAAAACCCATAATTTCGGCATCATTATGCCTTATGCCCACCAGAACGACAATTACTGGCAGATATCCAAAAAGGGAATGGAGCAGGCAAGGGAAGAGCTGGCGCATTTCAAGATTAATTTCCGCTTTTATTTTTATGACCGCTACCTTGACAGCTCGTTTGTCGATGAATACAAACGGGCACTGGCAGATGAGAATGACGGATTTTTAATCGCTCCGGTTTTGTCCCACCTGATGGAAAAGTATTTGAATGAGTACCCGCCCACCATACCATATGTGCTGTTTAATGCTGATATTCCCAATAGCAGAAAGCTGTCATTCGTGGGGCAGGACTCATTTTTGGGGGGATTAACCTCGGGGAAACTCATGTCGGTACTCATCCAGAACAGGGGCAGCCTGGCGGTTATTGTCATTACCCCGCCTGATTATCATATAAATATCAGGGCCTCCGGATTCCAGGCTTTTTTCAGGGAGAATCCCATGGTTTCCATCCGTCAGTATTCGCTGCCGGATATAGAGGAGTTCAACGCGTTCGATGCCTTGACAAAAAAGATCCTTGATGAAAATCATGAGTTGAAAGGTATTTTTGTACCGAATGCATCCACCCATTATTTTGCCGATGCGATTACCTCGTTGAATCTGAAAAGAAAAATATTTATCATCGGGTATGATCTAATAAAAGAGAATATCAGGTGCCTGAAAAACGGTTCGGTGGATTTTATCATCAACCAGCAGCCGTTACGGCAGGGATACGAGGGAATTATGGCCCTTTATGCGAAGATCGTCCTGAAGTCCGAGGTAGGGCAAAAGAAACTGCTGCCGATTGAGATTATTACCAAGGAAAATATGGATTCTTACGTGCAACATTATCGTTTTGCGGAGAAAGACTAGCGGAGTTGTGATTTAAACAGGACCACGGGGAGGGGATTATTATTTTATTGAATGCGTTAACGTTAACACGATAAATAAAAGGAGTGGTTATGGAAGATAAGCATTTTGTTATCGGGGTTGATTACGGAACCGATTCGGTTCGCGCGCTTATTGTCGACGCGGCCGACGGTCGGGAGATTGCAAGCAGTGTTACCGCGTACAAACGCTGGACGGACGGATTATATTGTAACGCGGCGGAAAATCGCTTTCGTCAACACCCCCTTGATTATATTGAGGGGCTGGAGTATACGATCAGGGACGCCCTGGCCCGGGCCGGGGGTAATGCCGCGGCGAGGGTGGCCGGCATATCGATCGATACCACCGGTTCCACCCCCGCGGCGGTTGATAAAAAAGGCACGCCCCTGTCACTGCTTCCCGGATTCGAGGAAAATCCCAATGCCATGTTTATTCTCTGGAAAGACCATACGGCCATAAAGGAGGCCGGGGAGATAAATGAACTGGCCCGCTCCTGGAACGGCTTCGACTATACAAAGTATGTCGGCGGGATCTATTCATCCGAATGGTTTTGGGCCAAGCTGCTGCACGTATTGCGTGAAGACAAAGCGATAGCCGCGCAGGCTTTTTCCTGGGTTGAGCATTGTGACTGGCTGCCTGCGCTACTCTGCGGAGATACCAATCCATTAACCATGAAACGCAGCCGCTGCGCCGCGGGACACAAGGCCATGTGGCATGAGTCCTTCGGGGGGCTGCCGCCGGAAGAGTTCTTTGTGAAGCTGGACCCGAAACTTGCGGGCCTGCGGCAGCGGCTGTACACAGAAACCCGGACAAGCGACATGAAGGTGGGAAACCTTTCGGCCGAATGGGCGCAGCGCCTGGGACTGCATACAGAAGTGGCGGTCGGCGTTGGGGCGTTCGACGCGCATATGGGCGCGGTGGGAGGTGAGATACAACCGTACGTATTAAGCAAGGTCATCGGTACCTCCACCTGCGATATGTTGGTAATGCCGCTTGCAGAAGCGGAGGACAAGCTGGTGCCCGGTATCTGCGGCCAGGTGGACGGATCGATTATCCCCGGGATGCTGGGCCTGGAGGCGGGACAGAGCGCGTTCGGCGATATCTATGCCTGGTTCAGGGATATGCTGTTGTGGCCGGTCGGACATCTCCTTCAAGGGGAGCAGGGGCAAAGTCCGGCTTCCGATTTACATCGCAGGCTCATTCCGGAGCTGTCTGTTGCGGCGGCAAAAATTCCGCCCGGCGAGTCGGGTGTGGTGGCCCTGGACTGGTTGAACGGAAGGAGGACGCCGGACGCGGACCAGGCCCTGACCGGCGCGATTTCCGGCTTAAACCTGGGCAGCAGCGCACCCCGGCTGTTCAGGGCGCTTGTCGAGGCCACCGCGTTCGGCGCCAGGAAAATTACGGAACGGTTCACTGCCCAGGGTATACCGATTAAAGGGGTGATCGCCCTGGGCGGCATTCCGAAAAAATCACCCTTTGTGATGCAGGTGCTGGCGGATGTGTTGAATATGAAGATTGACGTGGCAAAGGCGGAACAGGCCTGCGCCTTGGGCGCGGCCATGTTCGCGGCGGTTGCGGCCGGTTTGTATGAAACGGTTTCGCAGGCGCAAAGCGCCATGGGCAACGGCTTTGAGAAACAGTACGTCCCGGAACAAAAGAATATCCGACAGTATGAAGCACTGTATCAGAAATATTCCCTGTTAGGGGGATTCGTGGAAAAGCAGACCCACAAGGAGTAAAAATGAGCGCGTATAAAAATATTAAGATAAAAGCCTTTGAATGTAATATGGAACTTCCCAAAAGAGGATTGGTATTTTATACATTCGGGAATGTCAGTTGTTTTGACAGGGAGATGGGGGTGTTCGCCATCAAACCCAGCGGTGTTCCCTATACGGACCTGAAACCCGATGATATGGTGGTGGTTGATCTTGAGGATAACATCGTAGAAGGTAATTTTAAACCGTCGTCGGATACCAAGACCCATGCCGTGTTGTACAAACATTTTCCCAAAATAGGGGGTATTGTACACACGCATTCCACCTACGCCGTGGCCTGGGCCCAGGCCATGCTGCCCATCCCCATTTTGGGAACCACCCATGCCGATCACCTGGCCACGGACATCCCGTGCACAGAGGTGATGAGTGACCGGGCGATCGAAGGGGACTATGAAAACGAAACAGGGGAACTTATTGTCGAAACCTTTAAAGAGCTTTCTTATGAGGATATCCCGATGGTGCTGGTGGCCTGCCACGGACCGTTTACCTGGGGGGCCACTCCGGAAAAGGCGGTGTACCACAGCGCGGTCCTTGAGGAGCTCGCAAAAATGGCATATCTCACCACGCATATCAATACCGGTGTCCCCAGGCTGAAAGAAACCCTGATCCGTAAGCATTATAACCGTAAACACGGAGTGGACGCGTATTACGGACAAAACGGGGTGTAACCGCTTGTAAAATGGGAATCCGGCGGGTGCCTAACCGCCGGCCCTATAATACCTCCTTAAGTAAGGGCTTCCCCTGAAATATGGGGAAGCCTTGATTTTTCTGTAAGTTATGGAATGAAAAAAACCGCGGGGCTTCGCGTCACTATAGAAAATTCACCATCGCCTTGATCACCCCGTCTTGGTAGTGCTCCACGAGGGCAAAGGCGTCTTGGACATCGTTCAAAGGAAAATGGTGGGTTGCCATAAACAGGGGGTCCACCGCTCCGGAAGCAACCCCGTCAATGGTAAGCTGTGTGCAATTGTTCTGTCTGCGAACATTTTGTAAGGTGATTTCATTGCGGCGTGCGGTATCGGCCTGAAACGAATAGGTGTTGGATTCGGGGATTCCCACAATCATTATTTTCCCGCCGGGTCCTACCAGGGACAACGCCTGGGTAAGCGCCTCCTGTTCTCCGCAGCACTCAAACACCACGTCAAGCAACCGCGGTTCCATACGGGAAATTATTTCGATAACATCCTGCTGCCGCGGGTTCCCGGTCCACGCGGCCCCGTTGTTACGGGCCAGCTCACAGCGGTAATCAAGCGGATCGGTCATGTAGATGTTTCCTGCCCCGAAATGCCGGCAGGCGAGCATGACGCTGAGTCCGATCGGGCCGCTGCCCAGGATACCCACAGACCTGCCTATGAGCTCCTCCGGTTTAAGTCCACCCGCCTGCAGTGCGGCGTAAAATCCGATGGCCAGGGGTTCGCAGAGAACCCCCGCGTCAAGCGAGACATTATCCGGAAGGGGATAACAACAGTCCGCCGGGAGCACAATATACTCCGCGAGTGCGCCTTCCATCTGTCCGGGGCAGCCCAGGAATTTCTGATTGCGGCAGGTATTGTACCTGCCCGCCTTGCATTGAAAGCAGGTATGACAGGATACAAGAGGGTCTACCGCAACCCGCTGTCCGGGATGCAGCGTGTTGACCCCGGGACCGGTTTCGGCTATCGTTCCCGCCGTTTCGTGTCCGACCGTAAAAGGAAATGTGATTACCTGTGAGCCGATTCTGCCCATTGTATAGTAATGAATGTCCGATCCGCAGACTCCTACCATTCCGACCCGGAGCAGCACCTCGTTTTCTCCCGGAGGTGCGGGCGGCGCTACATCGAATATTTGTAATTCCCTGACAGCGGTCAGTTTAACGGATTTCATATGGGTGCACGTTCACCCGATTATAGCATTTCTGCGGGCGGTGGTACAAGACGGGAACACAACAACGCTTTCTCATCAGCCGGGGATTGCTCACCGGCGCACCGACGGTTTTCAGTCCGCTTTTCGGGTTTTCCCGACCCATTGCGCTGAAGAAAAAATATCCAAAAAAAATATTTAATACCTCTTGACATAATTACGCCGGAACAGGTAGTATGAAACAAATTGAGTTATTTTTTTGACTGTTTGCGTCATCGTTAACGCAAACAACGGCGGATCCCGGACGGGAGGCCCGCAATAATTGGGCGGCAGAGGGATTTTTTTACCAGGGATGCGTTAACGTTAACAAAAAGGTATGGGTTGTGGACGGTAAAAAAAACTTCTTTTTAGGAATCCTTCTATGAGCAATATCGCATCGGTAAAATTAGGAATCGTCGCGGTGAGCAGGGACTGTTTCCCTATCGACCTGTCAAAACAGCGTAAGAAACGGGTACTCGATGCCTGCCGCCGCAAGAACGTGGCTGTTCACGACATCCCCACGGTGATCGAGAGTGAAAACGATGTGGAAAAGGCGCTTGAAGAAGCCCGCGCCGCGGGTGTCAACGCCTTGGTCGTTTACCTGGGCAATTTCGGGCCCGAAGGCCCGACCACGCTTTTGGTCCAGAAGTTTTCGGGGCCCGTCATGTACGCGGCCGCGGCCGAGGAATCGGGGTCCGATCTTATCGGCGGCAGGGGAGACGCGTATTGCGGCCTTCTTAACACATCTTACAACACCGGGCTCAGGAAATTACGGCCCTATGTGCCCCATTACCCCGTCGGAATCGCGGAAGAAATCACTGGTATGATCCAGGAGTTTATCCCGATTGCCCGGGTCATTATCAGCTTAAGAAACCTAAAAATATTCTCATTCGGCCCGCGGCCCCAGGATTTCCTGGCCTGCAACGCGCCCATCAAACCGCTTTACGACCTGGGAATCGAAATCATGGAGAACAGCGAGCTCGACCTGCTGGACGCCTACAGACAGACGGAAAAAGACAAGCGTATTGAGGCCGTGGCGGCCGACATGGCGGAAGAGCTTGGGCAGGGCAACAATTATCCCGATCTGCTGAAGAAACTCGCCCGGTACGAGATTGCTCTGGGTGATTTTCTTGAGCAAAATCTCGGCGCTTCGGCATACGGGGTTTTTGCGAACAAATGCTGGCCCGCTTTCGAGAAATACTTCGAGTTCGTGCCCTGTTACGTCAATTCGCGCCTGGCCGAGCGTCTTATTCCCGTGGCCTGCGAAACCGACATCTACGGCGCCCTGAGTGAATATATGGCGAGCGCGGCCACCGAAAAACCGGCCACCATCCTCGACATCAACAACACCGTACCCGCTGATCTTTATGAAAAAGAGCGGAAGGCGATCGGTGATTACAAACAGACCGATTTGTTTATGGGTTTCCATTGCGGCAATACCCCGTCGTCCTGTCTCGCCTCGCGGGAGATGAAATATCAGCTCATCATGCACAGGCTGATGGAGCCGGGCAAAGAACCGGATATTACCCGCGGCACATTGGAAGGCCGTTTCAAGAGCGGTAAGGCGACGATCTTCCGGCTGCAGGGCGCGGCGGACACGCGCCTGGCTGCATATATTGCCCATGCCGAGATTCTCGATATGGACCCGCAGTCGTTCGGCGGGATCGGCGTTATGGCGGTCAGGGAAATGGCCCGTTTTTACCGCTACGTTCTTATCGAGAAGCGCTTTCCCCATCATACGGGGGTAGCCTTCGCAGAGGCGGGACGCACGCTTGCCGGCGCCCTGGCCATGCTCGGCGTGGACGACGTTTCGTATAATTTACCGGAAAGCAGCTTATATCCCGGAGAATATCCGTTTCATTAATAGTAACGGGTAAAAGGGGATGACCATATAAAAAGTTATTATAAAATGTTGTATTGGTCCGGTTCGGATCAATTATCGCGGTTAAATAACCGCGAAAGGAGGTAATCATCTTTACTATCCTAGCAAAGGCGAAGCGTTTCCGAGGAGATTCTTCGTCGATTCATTATTCATCCCGTAAGGGAAAGGAGGAAGAATATGATGAAACACACTCAAAAAATTATGGTTATGTTAGCCATAATTGCCCTGGTAACTACCTTTATGGTATTTACCGGATGTGCGAAAGGACAGGAAAAATCGGGGCTGATCAGGGTCGGCATCGTCAATCTGCCGCCGGAAGAATCCGGCTACCGGCAGGCCAATGTTGAAGCCATGAACAATGTCTTCTCAAAGGCGAACGGCTATGACGCAAAACAGACCAACACCGGCGACAACAGCGAGCAGATCGCTGCGGCGAAAGGGTACATTCGAGATGGAGTGGACTATCTCCTGATCTCGGCCGCAAACGCGTCCGGATGGGATGACGTCCTAAAGTCTGCAAAAGACGCAGGCGTTAAGGTTATTCTCTTTGACCGTATTATTGAAACGGATCCCTCGAACTATCAAGCGGCGCTTGTCTCGGATATGGCCTATGAGGGGAAAACGGCAGTAGACTGGGTGTTGAAAAATGTTAAGCAACCGATCAAGCTGGTCCTTATTCGCGGGCAGTTGGGTTCCGCGGCTGAAATAGGTCGCAGCAAGGCAGTGCTCGATGCCCAAAAAGCAGGGAAACTCGAAATAGTGGCCGATGGAACGGGTGGAGACAGTTGGAGTCTTGAGGAAGCGCGCAAAGTGGTTGAGGCCGCAATTGCTGCAAAAAAGGATTTCAACATCATCTTCGCGGAGAACGACGGTATGGCGCAAGGCGGTGCTCAGGCGCTCGAGGCGGCCGGTATCAGTTTCGGCAAGGACGGCAAGGTCAAGATCATCGGTTTTGACTTTAACCGTTTTGCGCTTCGGAACGTACAGGAAGGTTACTGGGACGCCGACATGCAGTGTAATCCTCGTCAGGCAGCCGAGATTTCCAAGTGGATCAAAAGTGGTAATCTCCCCAGCGGAA
>CAZWKE010000015.1:0-64069 GCA_964634205.1 uncultured Spirochaetaceae bacterium | reverse complement strand
AAAAAACCCCCGGCGCTGGGCCTGGGGTCTTTTTTTTAGCGAGCGAAGGGAATCGAACCCTCGTCACGAGCTTGGGAAGCTCGGGTAATAACCATTATACGACGCTCGCAGGTTACATAAAGTATATCGTAAAATCTAATACGGCGCTACAGCCTTTTTTACTATTCTGTCACCGTTTACATATAACGAAATCTCGCTGTCTTTATCCAGAATATAGGGAATGGAAATGCTGCCGCCGGGATGCATCATGGACATCAATACGGTGCGTGATTGGCCGGATACGGCCACCACCTCAACCTTGCTCATGGTATCGAAGTTGGGGACCTGGGCCTGGAATACCCCGAAGACGTTGCCGGACGGAACATTGGCGGGCTTGGTCATCGTCAGGTCCAGGATCAAGCCCTCGGGAACGCTTTTGCCCGCGGCCGGACTCTGAGAGATCACCACACCCTGTTGTTCGGCGCCGGATGCGTTCTTAACGAGAAAAATATAGGGGATGCCGGCCTGGTTCAGCTCATTTACCACCTGCATGAAGTTCTTTCCCACGTACTTGCTGATCGTTATCATTTTCTTTCCCGGTCCCTTGCTGATTACAAGCTCAAGCTTGACCGGCTCGTCGGTCAGGGGGGTGTCCGGTTCCGGTTTCTGGGCAAGCACGGTGCCGGCGGCAGATGGGTCATTCTTGTACGAGATCAGGCTGTCGATAATCGTTATCAGTTGCTTGTCCGAAGTGGCAAACTGTGTATTCAATATGGCCTTTACCTGGGTCAGGGTCTTGCCGATGTAGTTGCCCACGCGGTCTACGGGGGCCCCCTTGCTCACCATCAGTTTGATCACCTGGCCCTCACGCACCTCGGTACGGTACGCCGGGTCCTGGCTGACAATCTTGCCCTTGTCTTCCGGCGCGTCGGTGAACTTATCGTCCACCTCGGCAATCAGGTTTTTTGCCTGCAGCATTTTCAGACCCGTTACCAGGTCTTTACCCATAAGGTCCGGAACCGTGGTGATGTGTCCGCCCTGGAACACAATAAAGAAGGCAAAAAATCCCACCAGCAGAATAAGCACCAAAAGTCCCGACAGCAGGAACACCCCTACCTTAAAATCCCTTGTTTCGGGGGCGTCCGCAGCGCCGGGTATGATCTGTTTAATCTTATCGAATAATGAAAACATCAACTTCCTCCAAGTATCGTTCCAATAAAATCCTTATGGCCGTTCAAGAAATCCCTCCACAAACAGGGCTTTTTAAACTGAAGCTGCAAGCTCTGCACACATAAAACACCATTATTAGTGTGTATCAGAATTCCATGCTGTTTGTCTACTCCCAAAACCGTTCCGGGAGCGTTTTCCGCGTCGAAAATCGGCTGCGGATGCGTATAGCCGCTCCGGAGAAACAGGATTGTTCCATTATACGTGGTAAATGCACCGGGCCACGGATCATATGCCCGCATCATACGGCCGATGTAAGCGGCGCCTTTGCTCCAGTCTATACGGCCGTCTTCCTTATGCACCAATTTGCAGTAAGAGGCATTCTCCTCATCCTGCGGGCGCGGGGTCGCCGTACGGTTTGCCAGCGCCGTCAGTACGTCTTGCAGCAGCTTTGCCCCCATAACAGACAGTTCCGGGGTCAGCCCGGCCGTGGTTTCCTTTCCGGTAAGGGGACGGCGCTCCTGCGCCAGAATATCGCCGCTGTCCATTTTCAGCGCCAGGCGCTGGATGGTAACCCCGGTTTCGGCATCCCCGGCCAGGATTGCCGCCGGAATGGGCGAAGGCCCCCGAAAGCGCGGCAGGAGCGAAGGGTGCACGTTTACGGCGCCCAGGGGAAACACGTCAAGAAACGCTTTTTTGAAGATCACCCCGTAGGCCGCCACCACCAGCAGCTCGGGACCCAGCTCTCTTATCCGTGAAATAAAGGCTTCATCGAACCTTTCGGGCTGAAGCACGGCTGTCCCCAGTTCCGCCGCGGCCTGTTTTACGGCGGAGGAGCTCACTTTTTTGCCCCTTCCCGCCGCGCGGTCGGGCGCGGTCAGCACGGCGCAGACCTCATGCTCCTTTACTGCCGCATGAAGCGAAGGAACCGCAAACTGAGGAGTACCCGCGAATACAAGGCGCATTATGCGTTTGCTTTCCTTTGATATGTTTTTAACAGCTGCTTTTTTTTGTTTTTTGAAACCCTGTCGACAAAGAGGACCCCTTCCAGGTGATCCAGCTCATGCTGCACCACCCGCGCCAAAAACTCGTCAGCGTCCAGGGTAAAGTATTTTCCTTTCAGATCCATAGCCTGCACCTTGACGGTTGACGGCCTTTTGACATCGGAATAAACCGCGGGAATGCTTAAACAGCCCTCTTCGTACGTGTTTTCGTTGATGGAGGTGGTAATGATCTCGGGATTTACGAATACCCGGGGCTCGTCCTTGGGCAGGTGGGTAATAAACACCCGCAGGAGTTTTCCCACCTGTACGGCCGCCAGCCCCACTCCCTTGCCGTTATACATGCACTGAAACATATCCCGCACCAGGTCATGCAGGCCATTACTGAAATCGTCGATACCCAGCGATTTCTCGTTTAACAGCGGGTCTCCGAGGGTAACAATATGTAATTTTGTCTTTGCTTCCATTGTCCTCTAATAAAATAGTACTAAAAGCGCCGCATACTGTCAATTGTTGAATAACATAAGACAAGGCCCTCGTAAGGAGGAACCGGGGGCCTTGTTAAACCATAATATATTGCTTTGTTTTACCAGGAGTTTACCACTTTTCGCGCATCAAGAGGTTTTAAAATGTATACCCGATCGTTGGTCATCAGGTCCAGGACCTGGGGAGCGGACAGTTTCCTGCCGATCTCATCAACCACAATCTCCAGCTTGGGCCGTAAGGGGGAGCCCACCTGAACGTCGATCACCCTGCCGATGCGGTAGTCGTTCAACAAGACCATGCTGCCCACCGGGTAGATACCGATGCTTTTGAGAAATACCTTGACGATCTCGGAGTTAAACCGGGTAAACGTATCCCGCATAATACTTTTGACGGCGTCGTATCCCAGGATGTGTTTTCGGTACGGCCGCTTGTTGATCATGGCCACGAATGAATCCACCACGGCCACAATCATGGCGTAGACCGGAATTTTATGCCCCTGCAGCTTTTTGGGGTATCCCTTGCCGTCCCAGTGTTCGTGATGGTACAGGCCGGTCTGGGCAATCTCCTGGGCGTAATGCAGTTCCTTGAAAATAATATTATATGAATGGAGCGTATGTGTTTTAACAAGCTCGGTCTCTCTGGCGGAAAGCTTGTTCTGCTTCCCAAGAATTTGCGCGGGAATGCGCAGCATGCCTACATCGTGCAGCAGGGCCCCGGTTGCCAGTTGGATTATTTTATGGCCCGAAAGCTTCAGCCCAAATCCCGTTACCATCGAGATAATGGCGCAGTTGATCGAGCTTAACACAAGATCATCGCTGCTGTTATCGATATTCAGAATTAGCTGTACCATGTGATTGGCGTCGTGTTTGACGATCATATACAGTTCGTTGATGACGTTATCGATGGAGCGGGGATCAACGGGCTCCCGGTGTGCCAGGTTATGGAATATGTTGCACATCTTCTTAAAGATAGCGTTGTAAATCTTTAGGCATTCTTTTTCACCCTGCTGGATGTACGATACCTCCAGGCTTTTTCTCCTGTTTACAAAAACCGCGTTATGCTCCACCAGTCCGCCCGCGGTATACACGTTCGTAATGGACATCTTCTTCAGTTTCCTTATGTCTTTTTCTCTTACCGGCAGTCCGGGTGGTAAAAACATGCAGTTGTCCGCAAAGTATACCGCCTCGCTGAATTTCATTCCCGGGCTGAGGTTATCAACATTAATCTGCAAAATTGTGTTTTTTTTGTTTTTTTCCACCACATTCATTGTATTCACCTCATTGTATAATATTCTTCATCTATTAATTAGCAAAAAGCATGCCACTTATCAGGCATTTATGTAAGTTTATATATTGTATGGAATTATAAAACAGGACCTTCCAAGGTATGATTGCGCGGAAAAAATAATAGTATACAAAAGTATAACTTTTTGTCACCAAGGTACACCACCCCGGGTATAAAAAAATGTACCGGTAAATTTATTGAGAAATTCCACGATTTTATTGTATATTTATAATATTGATTTTATTGTATGTAGGATATAATACATATTCCGATAATAATTACGTGAAAACGTTTTAGACTGATGATGAGCTGAAAGGTGAATGAATGCTGGAAAAATATTCATTAAAGGGAAATGCCTTAATTACACCTAAAAAAGTCATAAATAAGGGCATAATAAAAATCAATAACAAACATATCGAAGATATCGGGACACAGGCGGAACACCATATCACCCTGCCGGACGATACGTTTATCTTCCCCGCGTTGATTAATGTGCACGATCACCTGAGGGGGGATTACCTGCCCAAAATCGGCCCGCCCGACGGAACCTTTTACACCAAGTGTCACGACTGGGAGACCGACCTGCGTGTCTCCTCCGTGGTCAAGGAACGGGCAAAGATCTCCGAGGAAGACTGCTATTTCCTGGGGGCGTACAAAAACCTTTTTTCCGGCGCCACCACCGTACAGGACCATTATCCGCATAAAATCAACGACCTCTATATTCCCAAGCTCCCCATCCGCGTGATTTCCAAATACACCCTGTACCATGAGGCCAGTTCACATTCGCTGCACTGGGGCGACAGTATCACGGAAGAACATACCAGGGCCAAAAAAGAAAACTGCCCCTTTATTGTGCACCTGGAAGAAGGGTTCGACGCGGATTACCAGGGCGGGGTGGAGCTTCTGGAAAGTCATAACGCGTACGACAAGTACAACCTGAACATCCACTGCATCGGCTTTTCCGAACAGGACATAAAGAAAACCAAAAAGGCCGGCTGCAACATCGTGTGGTGCCCGGCGTCGAACGTCTTTATGTACAACCTGACCTGTAAAATAAAAAAGATATTGCAGACCGGAATCAATGTTTCACTGGGCACGGATTCCACGGCCACCGGTTCGTTGAACCTGCTTGAAGAAATGAGGTTTGCCAAACGGATCTATCGCACAATGTACGGCGAGGATATTCCGGACGCGCTGCTGACCGATATGGTCACCGTAAACCCGGCGGCTGCGCTGAAAATCGAGAAGGACCTGGGGACGCTGGAAGCCGGGAAATACGCCGACATCCTGGTGATCAAGGCACAGCACGATGATCCCTATGAGTCATTGCTGCAGACCGAACTGCATCACATCGCGCTGCTTGTAACCGAGGGAAAACCGGTCCTGGGCTCCACTGACATGGAGGAGTTCTTCAAACTGCAGGAGGTCGATTACACGCGCATACGGGTGGGGGGTCAGGAAATGCTGGTCAAGGGAGATCCGGTAAACCTGTTGAAGAAAATACGCAAGGCGGTCGGGTACAAAAAAGTGCTTGAATTTATGCCCCTTGACCTCTAGTATAATGATAACATATAGTATTATGTAAGGGGTTTGTAAAAGAGTGTCGCCAAAGTCCGTGTTCTATAAAGCCAATTCCATTATCTATTTTCAGGGAGATATCGGTGACAAGGTATTCATTCTCAATGCCGGCAAGGTCAGCCTGAATTACGAGGATATTGAAACCGGACAGGAGATCCACGACCTGGTAAAGACCGGTGAGTTTTTCGGCGTAAAATCCGCCCTGGGCAGGTTCAGACGCGAGGAGACGGCGGTGGTGCTGGCCGATTCCACCGTGGTTGCCTTTTCCGTGCCGGAGTTCGAACAGCTTGTCGGCAAACACGGCCGCGTGGTCTTAAAGATGCTGAAGGTATTTTCCAACCAGCTGCGCCGCATTCAAAAACAGGTACAGAACCTTATCCATGCCGAAGAACACATCAATCCCGAAAAGGGGCTGTTCAGTATCGGGGAGTATTATCTTTCCAACAAGGCCTACGACCAGGCCATCTACGCCTTTAAACGCTACCTGGTGTATTACCCATCGGGTTCACGGGCCTCGGACGCCATCAAAAATATTGAAACGGCCGAAAGCTATTTAAACCGGTACGGCCAGGGAAAAGGTCCGGATGCGGCACCCCAGGCCGCACAGCCGGCGCCCGCGGGAAAACCGCAGGAAACAAAGCAGCTCTCCGACGTGGCCCAAACCTACTATAAGGCGGTCAGCCTGATCAGCCAGGAGAAATACGATGACGCCTATAACGAATTCAAGGCGATCGTCAACTCATCGAATGATGAGGAGTACATTTCCAAATCACAGTACGAGATGGGGCGCTGCCTGTTCTATGTAAAAAAATACGACAACTGCATACGGCTTTTTACCACCTGGATCCAGAAGTACCCCAAACACCCGGATGTAAAGGACGCCCTCTATTTTATCGCCAGCTCACATAACGCGATGAACAATGGTGACAAGGCGATCAGCATCTTCAAAAAGGTGCTGGCCCTTACGCCCGAGACCGAGAGTCTGTATCAGAAAGCACGCAAGGCGCTGCGGAAACTGGAAGGAGAGAAGGTATGAGTTCTTTTGACCAGATGTTCCAGCGTTTCAGCAAGGGCTTTCCCAAGGGCAGCATCATCTTCTGCGAGTACGAACCGGGTGATAACTTCTACCTGATCCAATCCGGCAGGGTAAAGATCGTCAAGATTATCGGAAATATCGAAAAGACCCTGGATATTCTCAATCCCGGTGAAATCTTCGGAGAGATGGCCATTCTGGAGGAGGCCCCCCGCTCGGCCACGGCCATTGCCATGGACCGGGTACAGGCCCTGGAGTTCAACCGCGCCAACTTTGAGATCCTGATGCGCGGTAACCCGCAGATCGCCCTGAAACTGATGAAACTGTTCATCAAACGCATTTATGACCAGAAACGCCGCTTTATGATTCTTACTCTTGATGATACCCAGGCCAAGGTGGCGGATGTTTTTCTGATGCTCGCCGAAAAAGAACTGCCGGCCGACAGAGAGAACGATACCATAGAGTTCAAAGCCACGGTGGACGACATCGCCCACTGGGCGGGAATCCAGCCCGCGGAATGCAGAAACGTAATCAACCACTTCTCACAGCAGCACCGCGTGGAGTTGTACAACGACCGCATCGTCATCAGAAACATCAATGATTTCGACCGCTTTGTCAAAAGCCGCAGAAAATCCAAAGAATAACCGGGCCGCCCCTGCCCGCTCGCTATTGCTCAAGAAAGCTTTCATCCGCCAGGTCTGACTTGCCTACGGATTTAACCAGCCAGTCCAATGCTTCCTGTTTATTGGTGCAGGCCTTTACCTTGCTTCCGGTGGCGGCATTATAGAAGTTCAGGAGGGTCTTTTTTACGCCCTCTATTCCCAGAACCGCGGCCTTCTTGAATTTTTTGGCCGACATTTTGGAATCAGCGTCCTTTAACCGCTGGATGATGATTTTATCGATCTTAATGTTGTTGAAATCCGTCAGCACCAATATTTTTTCGTTCAAGCCCGCCACGAATTTATTGAATTTATCAAATAATTCCAGGATTTCCCGGACGGGAGCACCGGAATAATCGGCAAATAAGACTTTCTTGCCTTTGTATTTAAGCCACATAATCCTTTGCATGTTTCAAGTCTCCGTTATGATGTTTTGGGGGAAAGCCAGAAGTGGGAATTGAACCCACGACCCACGCTTTACGAGAGCGTTGCTCTACCCCTGAGCTATTCTGGCTTTATGTTATACGGTACATTCTATAATGTAAAACGTTTCTGGGCAACCCCAAAATTGGCTTGATTCTTTCAGTGATTCCCTCTATGCTGTGTTGGGAGGTCATACCATGGAGCGTTTTAAAGGACCGCGTCTTTTTCTTTATAACCTTTCTACGGCGGGGCATGCCCTGTTCGACACCATGCTGTTGTTCTATTCCGCCAAGTTCTTTCTGCCTACCGCCGAAAATATCGAAGAAGGAATGATCCAATTCGTACCGGAGCTGATCTGGGGGGTCATCCCCGTCCTGGGGCTTCTGATGGTGTTCGGCAGGATTGTGGATGCCGTCACCGATCCTCCGGTGGCCGCCTGGTCGGACCGGTCCCGCTCTCCCCTGGGGCGGCGCAGGTTTTTTCTGGTGATCAGCGGGCTTCCTTTGGCGGCCTGTACCGCCCTGATCTTCTTTCCCCCGTTTCAGTTTACCACCTACCTGAATGTCATTTACATGGCCCTGGTATTCGGCCTGTATTTCCTGTTCTATACGATGTACGTGGCGCCCTATATTGCGCTGATTCCGGAGCTGGGGCATTCAGAGAAGGAGCGGTTGAACATTACCACCGCCCAGGGGTATTTTGCGCTTATCGGCGCGGGCCTGGTTATGATCGGCGGCCCCATGCTCTACGATACATTTTTGAAAACCTCCAACCCCGTCAGCGCCTTTCAGATGATGGCCGTCATTTTGTGCGCCGTGGGGGCCGTACTTGTTTATATGGCCGTATTCGCGGTAAACGAAAAGAAATATTCCAACGCCAAGCCCTGTGCCATACCCTTTTTTGAATCGCTGAAACTGACCCTGAAAAACAAACCGTTTATTATCTTTCTGCTGACGAACATGTGTTTCTGGTTCATGTTCAATACAATCCGCGGTTCGGTAAACCATATCGGGGAAACCATGATGGTAATGAACGAGGAAACCATCGGCCTGGCCTCCATCATCATCTTTGTGGGCGCGGCCCTGTTCTTTCCCCTGGCCCTGTTTTTGTCCCGTAAAATCGGGAAAAAGAAGGTGATGATGAGCGGCATGGCCCTGTTCGCCTTTTTCTCCGTGCTGATTTCCTTCACCGGCCTGGGCAGCAACCCGGACGGTATCACCTGCAATTACGTGACCGCGGTCACCGTTGATAATGGGACGGCCTGGTTCGGCACGGCACGCGGCGTATCGTCATTCGACGGAACAAACTGGCGGTATTACACCAGCGATTCCGGACTGACCGACAACAGTATCACGTCATCGGTACGCGGACCGGACGGCGGCGTTTGGTTCGGCACCAAAACCGGCATTTCGGTGTATAAAGACGGCGCCTGGTCAGCGGGAAACACGGACCGCGATCTGGCGGAGAGTACCGTCACCGCGCTGGCCGCGGCCCCGGACGGGACCGTCTGGGTGGGAACAAAAACCGGGCTGGCCTCCTATAACGGGGACAACTGGGCGCGTTATAATGAACAAAGCGGCCTGATTGCCGACCAAATTACCGCGCTGACGGTTGATGAAACGGGTACGGTCTGGATCGGCACCGAGCGGGGACTCTCCCGCTTTTCCGGCGGGACCTGGCGGTCTTTTACCGTGAATGACGGGTTGGCGGACAATCTGATCACCGCGCTGGCGGCCGGTACGGACGGTTCACTCTGGTGCGGCACCAAGGTGGGCCTTTCCCGCTACAAAAACGGGACCTGGACCACCGTTAAAAAGGCGGACGGCCTGGTGAACGACCGCATAACATCCCTTACCGCCGCTCCCGACGGGGGATTGTATGCCGGGACCAAGGACGGCGTCTCGTTTTTCAACGGATCCGTATGGCAAACCTATACCACCGCACAAGGGCTGGTAAACGATTATGTGTCGGCCGTGGTGATCAGCGGGGAACATGATATCTGGTTCGGCACGCATACCGGCGTATCCCATTTTACAAATGGGAAATGGGTGAACTTTGTCAATATCGGGCCGCTTATCTGGACATTGATCATCTTTGCCCTGTTCGGCTTTTCCGTGGCCGTGCTGCTGATCATCCCCAATGTATTTATTTCCGACCTGTGCGACTATGATTATAAAATCACGGGAGAACGCCGTGAGGGCATCTACTTCGGGGTACACGGATTTTTTATGAAGTTAAACCTGGGGATCGCGTTCGCGCTGATGTCGTTTTTTTACTCGGTGTTCGGGAAGGACATCGCCAATCCGCTGGGTGTGCGCATTTCATGCATCTTTGTCAGCATCATCGGCATCCTGGGCGTGTTTATTTTTATGCGCTACCCATCCAAACAGGTAAAAGAGGGGGCGCACAAAGCCAAAGGTGAGGCATGAACTTACTTTCCCGGCTTTCGGAAGTTTTCAAGCAAAAAATAGTATCTAATGTCCTGCAGCCGCTCTTAAACCGGCGGCGTGTACCCCGCGGGGGCACACGGGTCCGCGGCTATAAGGGATTTCGGTTCGACAAGGACAAATCCACGGTTGCGCTTGAATGCGCGAACGCGGACATCAGCCTGCACTGCCTTACCCCCGGAATCTGGAGGGTCATGGTGAACGGCCCCGCCGCTGCGTCCGGGGTCACCGATCCGTTTCCCAAGAAGGATTACCTGACCTGGAGCATCGAACTTACGGGGTCAGATGAACTGACGGTACAGAAGCAGGATGAGAATACCCTTTTTATCCAAAACCGGAAAGGCGGCAAGGACGAACCGGGGCTGGAGGCCCTTTTTCATACCGGCACGGCGACCCTGGAGTTCCGCCTGGGCGGCCGCTTGCTGCACCGTGAGCCGCGGGCCCCGTTTTTCCGCCGTCACTGGGTCGGTTGTGAAAAGCAGGCGCCGGAGGGAGAATATTATTGCGGATTCGGGGAAAAGACCGGAGGGCTTTTTAAAAACGGGCAACGCCTTTCCATGTGGAACACGGACAATTCGGATTTGGGCCCGCGTTCGGACCCCATGTGGCAGTCCTGCCCCCTGCAGATCTGTATACGCAGAGACGGGTTTTCCCATGCCCTGTTTTTCGACAACCCCCACTTCAGCCGGTTCATCCTGCCGGCGGGGAGCGGCTTGCGAAAAGCGCCGCGAAAGGGCCCGCATCAGGCCAAGCATCAGGCCCCGGGAAAGACCCCGCGGCCCGCTTTTTACGCGGCCGAAGAGGGCCCGCTCTGTTACTACGTGATAGCCGGTCCGGGTCTGAAAGAGGTGTTACGCAACTTTACCCTGCTCTGCGGCAGGTACCCCCTGCCCCCGCGCTGGGTTTTGGGCCACCATCATTCACGCTGGGAAGAGAATGAATCCGCCGCCCGCCTGCTCTCCATTGCCCGGGGCTTCCGGGAACACGGGATCCCCTGCGATACCCTGCATATCGATATCGGGCACATGAACGGGTACCGCTCCTTTACCTGGAACCGGGAGCGTTTCCCTGATCCGACGGCCGCGATCAAGGCCCTGCATGAAAAACGCTTTAAGGTTGTGATCATGTCCGACCCGGGCCTGAAGGCGGACCCGCAGTGGGAGGTGTATGCCCGGGGGGTAAGCCGGGGGTTCTTCTGTACCAGGCAGGACGGCTCGGTGTTTCACGCGCCGGTCTGGCCGGGCGACGCGGCCTTTCCGGATTATACCTCGGAGCAAGTACGGGAATGGTGGGGTTCCCTTTATCAGGAGTACGTGAAACACGGCATCGACGGGTTTTGGATCGATATGAATGAGCCGTCCCTGTTTACCCCGCTCCGTACCATGCCGGGCGATGTTATGCACGCGTCCCAAAAACCGCAGGGCCCCCTGCCCCACCGTACGGTGCACAACTGCTACGGCCTGCTGATGGCCCGGGCTACCTCCCGGGGCCTTGCCCGCCTGCGGGGAGGGCTGCGCAATTTCCTGTTCACGCGCTCGGCCTTTGCCGGCATCCAGCGCTACGCCTCAAGCTGGACCGGAGACAACAAAAGCAAGTGGTCACACCTGCGCATGTCCGTGCCCATGCTCCTGAATATGGGACTTTCGGGCCAGGTGCTGGTGGGTCCGGATATCGGCGGATTCTGGGGTAAACCCACCCCGGAGCTTTTTTTGCGCTGGATGCAGTTGGGAGCGTTTTATCCCTTCTGCCGCAACCACTCCTCGCATGCCACACCTCCCCGTGAACTCTGGTATTTCCCGGAAAGAATCCAACGCCTGTGCACGGAGGCCCTGAAACTGCGCTACCGCCTGCTTCCCTATTTTTATACCTCTCTGCGCCAGGCCTGCGAGGAGGGGCTCCCGTTGATGCGCCCGCTGTTCCTGGAGTTTCCGGACGACCCGGCCTGTCTGCAGGAGGAGACGGCGGCCGGTCAGTTTATGATCGGTCCCGACCTCATGGTCTGCCCGGTATTAACGGCCGGCGCCGCGCGGCGCCGCGTCTACCTGCCCGCCGGAAGCGACTGGCTGGCCTGGCCCGGATCCGCTCCGTATCAGGGCGGAACCGGTATTATCGTGGAGACCCCGCCGGACAAAATCCCCCTGTTTGTCCGTACCGGGGCCGTAATCCCGGTCTGCGTCCCCGGAGAGGTAACGGAGGAGGCCCTGAAACAGACACCGATATTACAGGTATACCCGGCAGAGCGGATACGGGGGCACTGGTATATCGATGACGGGCAGACCCTGAAATATCTTGACGGCGACTTCTCACTCCTGAGAATTGAAGGACAATCCGGCCGGGGAAAGCTTTCCCTCTCGATCACCCGCATTGCGGGCAGGCTGAAACCGGAACTCTCCGCATTCAAAGAAGTTTGTCTGAGGATTTATACAAAAACGCTTCGCGCCCCGTTGAAAAAAATCACCGTACAGGGCAGATCCCCTGCGCCCGGCTCCCGGCAGGACTCTGATAACTGGTGCGAACTGACGCTGAAAAAGCACGTTCTGCCGTTACGGCTGGAGCTTTTCTTCTGATTCAGGCGGGGGGAAAATCCGCGGCAAGAACACGGACGCGCCGATAAACACACCGCCTGTTA
The DNA here is from genome assembly GCA_964634205.1 of uncultured Spirochaetaceae bacterium. Taxonomy (GTDB): domain Bacteria; phylum Spirochaetota; class Spirochaetia; order SZUA-6; family RPPD01; genus JAFGGG01. The sequence continues at coordinate 51,383 of CAZWKE010000015.1, read as the reverse complement.
CCAGGTAGAGTATCGTGGTCAGGAAAAATGAGTCTCCCAGCGCGGCCAGCAGAACCCCCTCATAACTTTTAAGGTACTTGGGGATTTTGTCCAGCACAAACGTCCAGGTTCCCATGTTGTGCAGTAAAATGATAAGCAGGACCTGCAGCAGGCCCGTTATCACCAGCATTATGCCCACATGCCGAAGTGAAAGCGGTATATTGCGGTCCACAAAAAAGATGATTGCGCAGAACACCACACAAAACAGGATAAAACCCAGATAGGCGTAATGAAAATTCCGGTACCCGTCGCGAATTCCATACAGGGTGCGCAGGTCTTCCGGCGTAAGAGATTTTTCATCGAACTCCAGCGTATCGGGGATTTCACTCATCAGCTCCCTCCAGATGATGTCGAATCTTTTATCAAAGCTCTTTTTAGGTACGTTTTGTCCCTGTTTCCGCAGCGAATTATATTCCGCTTCAGCCAGCAAGGGCCGCAGCTCATCGAACAGCTGCCAGAGCGGGACCTTGATCTCTTCGGGCCCGATCTTCCCGTCAAGGTATCCATACACCGATTGGATGATCCTGGCGACAAACCCACGGACCGAGCGGTTTATTTCACCCGCCTTGCCGTTCAAAAAATTTTCCGGCAGTTCGTTGGGTTGGGCCCCCCGCATAATATCTTCCAGCAGCAGGCTGTAATCGACGGCCGCCGCATTACGCACCATAAAATCCGCGTCACCGATCGTGACATCAACCACATACACCATACTAATCGCCAATAGAAAAATACAGATGAAAAATCCGACAACTCCGACAATCACCCCTTTAAACACATCCATCACCGCTCCTTTGTCCACCCAACGGAATATTTGTTCTCTACCCTATCATAAAAAAAAACAAAGTGGTATAGTGATATGTAGAATGAAAGCGAATGATAATTTCTTTTTCTGGCGAACAGGTTTTGTGGGCACGGCCCTGATCTTAAGCGGTATATTCTTTCTCCTGACGAACTTCAGCATCATCCCCCCGGTCGGTCAGGCCACCGAAAGGGTAATTGGGATCCTTTTATTTGTCACCGGGATCGTGTTTGCCTTTTTTCAGGGCAGGGGCGGCGGGCTGTTCTGGTTTATTATCCCTGCCGGCGTGTCCTTCAGCTTCGGCATTGTTATTCTTATTTTCGGCTTTGCCGAAATAATCGGCACCCTGGCGGCGGCGCTCCTGTCCTTCGGCTTCGGCACGACCTTTCTGATCATTTTTCTTCTGCAAAGGGCGCAGTGGTGGGCATTACTGCCTGCGGGTTCACTGTATGGATTGAGCCTCTGGATCTGGATGAGTATGCTGCAGCCCGAGATAGGATTTCATCCGGTGTTCCTGGTACTCAGCATAGGGTTGTCATTTCTGGCGGTGTACCTGTTTTCCGTACAAAAACACAAAATGCGCTTCAGCCTTTACGCGGGGGCCATTATTGTGTTTTGCGCGTTTATCTACTATTTTGTCATTTTATTTTCCAAATTCATCCTGTTCTGGGCTATTCTTCTCATAATTGTGGGGATATCGGTCCCTCTGACATTTTTGATACTCAATAAAAGACTCCTGAAAAAAGAAGCCGATACGCCATGAGCGGGTTCTTTGCAAAAAAGCGGCAGGCCTGGGAAGAATTATGCTTACGCTGCGGGATCTGCTGTTATGAAAAAGAGCACCACGGGCTGTCCGTCACCATCAACCTGGACAAACCGTGCGATTTTTTAAATATCGATCAAAAAACATGTTCCGTATACAATGAAAGATTTATTATCTGTAAAAACTGTGAAAAGGTTACCATGTTTCACGCATTATTCTCCCGCTATCTCCCGGAAAGCTGCGGGTATGTAAAAAAATACCGCCCCTGGCGGCGGTTCCTTCCCACGATAAAAGGTGGTTAGTGGCACAAAGCCTGCGCCTAAACAAAGCAAAACATACCTTTTGTCTGTATTAAGTTGAACCGAAACACCATCCAAAATCGAATCGACAGGATTTCCCAAACTTAGCTTTTTGTGGGGCTTCCTTGACGATCTTTGGTTGAAAAAGGTGTTTACCCCTTACCCGGAGAAGCATTATGTGCCGCAATATGCCTATATCTGAATTCCATAACTTAGGCGCAGGCTTCGTACCACTAATTATTCTTTACAGAGCATATTTCATTGCATATACTAGTCAGTAGTAGAGATTTTTCCCATGGTTGAAAAACGCAGAGCCGACAGGCGACAGTACAATTTAACGACTATCATAAAGAAGGCCACACCGGATAACGTGTTTTCCATTATGGAATTCAGGACCACCAATCTGTCACTGGGGGGGATTTTTATCTCCACCGAGGACCTTTCCCTGTTTGAGCTTGGAGAAGAGCTTGATATCCTTGTGGATGACCACGGCAGGCGTTATTACGAAGGCCAGGTACGGGTGGTGCGATCGGCCAGGATTTTCGGGCCGGACAAGGACTCCGCGGACAGCGGATTCGGACTGATGTTTCTTAAACCCGACAAGGAGTTCATCTCCATGATAGAAAAAACCATTATGAAATCCGAGTCCATCATCATTTAGTAGGAAAAGCTGCTCTCTCCGATAAACTCCCGTAAAATCGATTGGGGGGGCACCCAAAGCGCGGGCACGGGAATCACATTCTCCAGAAAGGCCAGCATGCGTTTCACCTCACTGTATTCCCGGTGTGACGGCTCGATTGTTTTCAGCAGGGGCTCGGCATACACCTTTAACACGGCAAGCTCATAATCCAGGCTGGAATTAAAAGCCATGTCCGCATTGTTTTGAAAGGGAAAGATATATTTATCTTCGCCGCGGCGTACCGACGGCCACATCTTGAATGTGGTCAGGGCACTGTGCCCGCGGAACCGGTAGTCCCGTACCATTCTCCGCAGCAGGCGCACGTCGGTGGTGGGGATGCGGTTATGATCATCCAGGTTCAGCTGGGTCAGTGCGGATACGTAGATCTTTATCTTTTTGTCCACGCTGATACGCGGGGTCAGGTTGTCGTTGAGGCCGTGGATCCCTTCCAGAATGACGATTGAATTTTCATCAAGTTTTACCTTTTTTCCCTGCGTCTTGGGCTTCCCTGCCGTAAAATCATAAATGGGAATCAGCACCTGCTTTCCGTCCAAAAGCTGGTTTAAGTGGGTATTCAACAGATCAACATTCACCGCTTCCAGGGTTTCAAAATTATAGTTCCCGTGCTTGTCCCGCGGGGTCTGCTCACGCGGAAGAAAATAATCGTCGATCGAAATAGCCACGGGCGTAATCCCGAACACCTTTAACTGTATGGACAGTTTCTTCATAAAGGTGGTTTTGCCCGAGGAAGAAGGACCGGCAATCAACACAAGGTTCCCGCCGCCGTTCTTGCGGCGAATGCTTTCGGCTATCTCCACGATTTTGCTGTTATGCAGGGCTTCCGCAATCTCAATAAACTCCTTTATCTCCCCGGCCTTTATCTTCTCATTCAAAAGCCCGATACAGTTGATTTTTAATATCTTGCCCCAATGTTTGTACTCCTGGTAAACAGAAAACAAAATGGGATTATCTTCAAACGGTTTGATGCGGCCGGGCGAAGCCAGGGGGGGATAGCGCAGAATGAATCCGGGAGGATAATTCTTAATCTGAAAAATATCCAACATTCCGGTCCGGGGTATCAGCGGACCATGGGAGATATCGATAAAATCACCACAGCGGTTTACCGGCACCCTGGGCGCGTTGCTGTTTTTTATCAGGAGCACCGTGTCCGGTTGATTGTTCTCTTTAAAATAAGCCAGGGCCTCGGTATATGACATCTTATACCGGGTAATCGGCAGGTCCAAAGCGACAATCCTGCGCATTTCTTCATGCAGTTTATACAGATCCTCCTCGGGCACACTGTCCATTCCGTCAAAGTAAAAGTAATATCCCTTACCCAGGGAGTGCCCGATGACAAGCCTTCTTTTCTTAAACAGGCGTTTCCCGGCATTGGCCAGCAGATAACAGAGCGAGCGGCGGTAAATGATCATGCCGTCCCGTGAATGCAGCAGGATGGGCTGAAACGAACAGTTTACCTCCGGATTATACGACAGGCTGACGATCTCATTGTTCACCAAGGCGGCAATAATGGACGGCCGGTCATCCGCAAACTCGGGAGCGGACAAGATCTGTTCGGTTGTTGTCCCGGCGTCAACAATGGTTTCTTTACCCGAGGGAAGCACTACACTGATTTTCATATTAATACCTTTGCGGGGGGTCCTCTACGTTCTATACTTTATCACTTTCCAATTTTGGTTTCTCATAATCTTCCAGCACACGCCAGATTGAAATGCCGACCGACTCCTCCGATGTCTGGATCAGTACGGGTTCGGTCAGACGTTTGCCGCCTTTGTCTATGAGAACGCGGACAATCGGACACTTGGGATTTTTGGGGTTTGTTTTTACCACCACACCGACGGCGTGATCGGAAAGCAGTACCGTGGTACCGATCGGATAAAGCGATATGGCAAAAATCAGGGCTTTCAGCACGTTTTCATCATAACGGTGTTTGTTGGTTTTTATCAGGTCCACAATCCCTTTATACCCCTCCATTCCCTCCTTATAGGGGCGGTCGGAGGTACAGCCGTCGAAAGAACAGGCCACGGCCACAATACGGCCGTATATGGAGACGGCATTTTCGCCTTTTAACGCGCGGGGATATCCGCTGCCGTCCAGGCGTTCGTGGTGTTCGATAGCGGTCAATGCAATGTTCTCGGCCACGGAAAAGCCTTTTAAAATCTTATACCCAAGAATGGTATGGGCCATGATGGTCTTTTTTTCCTGCGGCTCAAGCGGCCCGCTTTTTAAATACACCTGGGGGGGAAGTTTAATCATACCGATATCGTGCAGTAACGCGGCGATCCCCAACTCAATCAGTTTGTGGGGCGGCATTTTCAGGATGGAACCGATGGCAAGCGAGAGCAATGCCGTATTCACGCTGTGATTATAAAGGTAATTTTCGGTGGGATACTTTAACTCGTGGAATTTAAGGATCAGATCCCGGTGCTGCTTTATTTGTTCGATGGCACCTTTGATTTTTTCACTGATAATTTCGATGTTTATCTGGTTCTTCTGGGTATATTCCGCGAACATGTCCTTACAGAACGTCAGCAGGTCAAAATAAAATTTTACGGTCTCTTCCTGCGCTGTCTGGTTCTTTACGTCCTGTTCAAGGTTGAACTCGATTGTCTCTTTGTCCGCGGTGGTGGTATACTCCGACTTGCCGATATAGACGCCGGCGGTGTGTATCTTTTCGATATTCCATTTCTTAAGCCGCTGTATCAGGGAATCGTCCACCGGAACATCAGGCGAGAGCAGGATATATTTATTATCCAGAAAAACGGGTTCGCTGAAATAAGAGTTCGGTGACAGGTTGTCTACGCTGATACTTTTCATTCTCCGGCTCCTGTTGACCTGGGTGTGATTATATTATAACATTACCCCTTAGTATAGAGGATGTTCAATGAAATTTAAAGCGCTTTTTATCACCTTTAACCTTGTCCTGATCTTATCATTTATCTTGATTTTTTTTGCCCCGCTTTTTTTTATGGGAGAAGAGAGTTTTCTGCTTGTTGCCAGACAGAATCTACTCATCATAATTGTTTTTCTGGTGTTCCTCTCGGTTTTTAACATCTATTTTCTCCTGAACCTGCGTTTTTACTCATATTTGGAAAGGGAAGACTGGAAGGGGTTGATCAGCTTTCTTGAAAACAACATATACAACAAGGGCTCCACCAGGAGCAGTTATATCAAGATCCTGATAAACTCTTATATTGTCACTTCAAACCTGGAAGAAATCAAGAAGTTGGAGAAGCACCTGCGGGACAAAAGCCCCACACGCATTCAGAAGTATTCCATCCAGTTCAGCCTGCCCTACCTGCTTTCCGATAATCCGGAAGAGGCCGAATCATTTTTCAACTCCCTGCTGGAGATGGCCGGTACGCATCACCGGGACTGGATACGATGGAACTACGCCTTTTCCCTGCTGCAGCAGAACAAAGAGGAAGACGGCAAAAACACCCTGATTTCAGTGTTACACATTACCAAGGATATCGTGCTCCTGGTTTTGACGCTCTACCTGCTGGACTCGTATTCGGCGCGGGATCCGGAGGTCAAAGAGCAGGTAACCCGGACCGTCCGCAGCTTAAAAGCAGAATACTCGGAAGGCAGATGGAATAAAATACTGGAGAAAACCAGGAAACATAATATAGAAGCACTCATGCTTTCCCAGATTATGCAAGACGCGGCATCCTGGTTTTTTAAGCGGGAGACAGCCTCCGCGGCGGTTACACCCGCAGCCGGCGGGAAGCCGGCCGTGGCCACGGATACCGATACCGAAAAAGCCTAACTCCGGTTTCGGATAAAATAGCTGATACTGCGGTTATAGGTCCGCTCTTCTTCTTTATTAAAATAACAGGCCGGAAGCTCATTCATCCTGCGGTGATAGGTAATGCACTCACAACACACACCGTACCGCGGGCAGCCCTCGTAGGTACAGTTACACTGTGCCTGGTTTTGTTTCTGATTCTGACAGTTCATAGCTACTACTCTAGACAAAAAAGGCGGAGAATTGCAAGTGTAAATAATTCTTTATTCCCTCACGTCAACCGGCGGCGACCTTATTTATGGATTGGATGAATATGAGGTCGGCACGGTAGATGATATCCACCGTATTCTGGCGCGCTGGAAACCGGGGCAGCGTATTATCATGAAGGTAATTCACGCCGGCCAAAAACGTGAGTTGAGTGTCATTCCCAGGAAATCTTAAGAAGCGGGCCCTGCCACCAGGGCATACCAGGCAAAAAAGAGAAACTTTTCACTGCCTTTCCAGAAGTCCAGGATTTGATCCGCGGAAAGCGTCATGTTCCCCGGCAGTGAACCATTATCATCGTAGGTATAATGTCCGGTTCTTAAGGGATTTTTTGCGTGCCATGAATCGTATACATAGAAAAAACTGCCGCTGTATCCCAGCAGCGTAAGATAATGCCCGATCCCCTTTTTTAATCCCAAAAGGATGACCGGCTTGCCATGGGCAAGCTGCGCGCGGAGGTAATCCAGGCGGTGTTCGGGTGAAAAAAAGACCAAAAAAGGCACTTCCGTTTTTACGCCGTATTCATTAAGTATTTTTTCCAGCCCCCAGGGAAGCGTGGTTTTATTGGGAAGCCGCCACTCCATTTTTCTGACAAAATCCTTCACATTTACCTTCCTGCCCGTAAGCACATGGACCACAATAGCGCAGTTATAAGGGCCGCAATTATTGAAGGTCTGTAACAGGTTATAGCGTGAGTCAAAGGGCAGCTCCGCGGAACTGGGGACGTCCCGGTAAACCGGATGCACCGCCTCGACGGCATAGAGGTACCCCAGGGTGAGTATCCCCGTTATCAGAAGGCATACGGTAATGACGGCAGTTATTGTTCGCTTCACAAGTTCTAGTATATCACAAAATTGTCCGTAGTTACACCGACCGAAACAGTTTATTTCGAAACACGGTGAAAAGCAAGAGCAGAAGGTAAACACCCCCGGCACAGAGAATAATGGTGGGCCCGGCGTACAGATTATAGATATAACTGACATAGAGGCCGGCTGTGGTAAAGGCCAGACAGAACAGGGTGGAAACAAGCATCATCTGCCACAGTTTTTTGGAAAACATCCCGGCAATGGCCTGTGGGATAATGAGTAGGGCAATCACGAGCAAAATACCGACGATCATGGCCATCAACACAATGGTAAGGGCGGTCAGAAACAGTAACAGCAGGTAATACAGCTCAACCCGCACCCCCCGGAGTTTTGCAAACTCCTGGTCAAAGCTGACGGCCAGAAGTTTATTGTAGAATATCATACACAAACTGATGATCACGGCGTCGAGCGCCACTATGATCAACAGCTCGGAAGGAGAAATAAAAAGGATTTCACCGAACAGGTAACTCATGGCATCGGTGTACCGCTTGGTTTGGGTGACAAAGAGCAGCCCGATTGCCATGCCCACCGCCCATACCACACCGATAACCGTGTCCTCGCGCTGTGAGGCAAACAGGCTGACCAGGCCGATGATCAGGGCCGAAACCAAAGCGGAAAACAGGGCGCCCAGCAGGGGAGAAAACCAGAGTATGCCCAGGTTATACTGTAAAAAAAGCGCCAGGCCGATACCGCCCAGAGATGAATGCGCAATAGAACCGGCGATGGAGCTGATGCGCTTGACCACAACAAAGCTGCCCACAATCCCGAAACAGATGCTGGACAGTATCGCGGCGATAAACGCGTGGGTCATCAGCGGATTTTTAAACGGCGACAGCGCGTACAGTACGTCCAGGATCACTCATCTTCCTCCGGGGTACATATTTTGTCGTGCTGAATAATATTCATTCTGTGGCCGTACATATCATTGATCACCTCGGTTGTCAGGCCGCTGGTGGGATGAACCGCGAGTGTTTTATTGACACAAATCACGTTCCGCACCAAATGCGAGGCAAAACCTACATCATGGGTAACCATAATGATGGTCATTTTCCGGTGCAGTTCCTCCAGCACGTTGACAAACTTGCGCTCCACGGCCACATCGATATTGGAGTTCGGCTCATCCAGCAGCAGCAGGCGGGGCTCGGTTACCAGTGCCCTGGCTATGAGCACCCGCTGTCTTTGCCCGCCGGAAAGCTCGGAAAAAGCGATACTCCCGGCCTTTGCCAGGCCGACCTCAGCCAGGCTGTCCAGCGCTTTCTGCCTGTCCCGCCGGTTATAACTCCCCGTAAGACTGTTCCCCATCCTTCCCATCAGCACCACCTCCAGGGCGGTGACGGGGAAAAGCTCGTCAAAACTGGAATACTGGGCCACATACCCGATGCGGGTACGCGCATTCTTCGGGTGTTCCCCGAATACCCGGATGCGGCCGCTCCGCGGTTTCAGCAGTCCCAGGATCAGCCTCAGTAAAGTAGTCTTCCCCCCCCCATTGGGGCCGATCACCGAAACGAAACCGCCCTCCTCCACCGCAAGGTCCACCGCTTTAAACAGCAGATGGTTGTTATAAGAGAAACTTACCTTTTCAAACGCTACCGCGATCTGTTCTTTCATACCCGTTCTTATTTTTCAGCGCCCCTGTTCCAGGGCCTGTTTTATTTTATCCGCCATGGCAAGCAGGTTTTTTTCATAATCAAACGCCAAAGGATCAAGGACCACAACCTGTAATTTCAAGGCGTCGGCCAAAGCACTTACATGGGACCCGGGGTCCTGCGGTTGGGTGAAAAGAACCCTGATATTGTTGTTTTTAATAAACTCAATGGTTTTTTCCATATCCCAGGAACCCGCCGCCTTCCCCTCGGCTTCTACGGCTGCCTGGACAAGGCCGTAGGCATCGGCAAAATAACCGAAAGCCGGGTGGAAGACCAACAGCACCCTGCCCCGAACCGGTTCCAGCAGTACTCTTATTCGTTTGTCCAGGTCCCGCAGTTCATCGGCCAGAATCTTAAAGTTTTGTTTATACGCGGACGCGTGCTGTGGATCCAGCTCACACAAGGCGTCACGCATGGCCCGGGCCTGGGTGATAAAAAACAGCGGATTAAGCCAGGTGTGCGGATCTGTAATACCGTGATCGCGCGTGTCCACATTGACGGCCTGTTCCCCGACCGGCCGGCGAAAGGTACGCAGGGTAATATCGCGTGCGGTATTCACGATCAGTACACCCTGCAGCTGTGACCTGAGTTTTGTCAGGAGTATATCCTCAAACTCCAGTCCGCTGACAAAAAAGGCCCCGGCACTGATAAGACTGTCTGCCTGGCGGGGCGTGATGATGAAGGTATGGGGGCTTTCCCCGGGCTGCACCAATACGCTTATATCAAGATATTCGCCGCCGAGTCGCTCCAGGAGATACTTCTGGGGCATAATGCCGACCACAACCCGGGGCTTGTGTGACGACCGCTCCCTTTCACAGGAAAAAAGCAGGAGCAGGGCAATAAAAAACACGGCGGCAAGATGTTTAACGCTTATCATGCGTATCCTCCTGCTCATGCCTGCACACCAGATGCATGGAGTGGCAGTCCCCGCATTCTTCAAGCGGGTGTTCGCGGCTGAACGCCTCCCAATGCCGCCATTGGTCCGGGGTAAAGGTACCCAAACCGCGGCACAACGGGCAACTGTTGTCCAGCGCGTTTAATACCGCGCTGCGGATAAACTCGCTGCGGTTGGGAATGCCCTTCAGCACTTTGGCCAGGGACTCGTCCACCTTGAAGGTAATCACCTCTTCTTTTTTATGTTCCGTCATGGTATCTATCCTCGGTAATACTTTGTATTAATATAATACATTGTAATACCACAGGTCAAGCGGAGGCCCGGTTTTCTTTCCGGGGGGGCGTTAATCGGTACGTTTAAACGATTCGAATACCCGGCGCATCTCGGCGTCCGTAACCCCGTACCCGTAGATACCCAGGGCATAATCCCCGAAAACACAATAGTAATGAATCACCTTATTGTCGTATTTCCATGCGTACTCCGCCCGATAGCCATTTAGTTCGCTGCCGTGTACCACGGTCTTCCCCAGCAGCTTGTATTTGACATTTTTGCCGAGGTTCCGCATCACGGTCTGCGCGGTGTCCTCACGGCCCTTGGCGTATAAAAACAGGCTGATGCTGGAGTAGGATCTCTTCAGAAGAATCTCCTGCCAGTCCCTCTGCATGCCGACCTCCCGGCCCTCGGGCACGGCCACGGAAAAGCAGTACTTTTTATCAAGCACCACCTTTTGCCCGCGGATTTTTTTCACCTCCAGCTCCCCTTTTTTCTTCCCCAGTTTTAGCGCCGCCCGCACGTCAAAATCAGGATCGCGCAGGTCGAAACTGCGGCGCAACTTCCCGACAAAGCCTCCGATTACGGTTTCGGCCGGGTTTAAGGGCGCGGTAAAAAAGTTGTAACTGATGCTGCCGTCCGTGTAATTAAAACGCACCATATAACGGCTGCCGGGCCGCAGGGGATCGGCCGGGGTGATCTCGATAAAATTATTCTTTGCCGGCAGTACATCCGTACGGAGGCTCTGTATATTTTTAACGATATCTTCAGACTGTTTTCCCCCAAAAACGGTGTATTTCTGCAGTTCCGTAATAGGTAATTATATACCAGTTCGGGCCGAATCGCCAAACCAAATTCCCTCATGCCGGGGTTTCCGTCAATTATACACAAAATCATTCAAAAACCGGCCGATGCTGTCCATCCCCGGTGGAAGCAGTTTGTTTCCTTTGTACAAATGCTTTTTGAAGTATGTTTTACCCAGAATTGCACCGTTGTTATCAATATAATAATTCAACAGCGCCTTTAATTCTTCTATTGTATAATGGGTTTGTTTATCCAACATAAATTACTCCTTCAAGACCGAAGTTACCGGCACTCTCCTTTTATGATGTATCGCCGCCCATTTTGTTGCATTAATTAAAACAAATTTTACGGTAAAAGGTATCATACGTTATGAAAAAACAGCGGCCGCTTTTTTATTATTTGACTTTCCCCGTGTTCTATGGTAATTCTTATGTAGTGCTGCGAAGCTTGTGATTTTTTTTCTTATATCTCCTTTCAGGAGAATAAATTATTGATAAATTTATAACCGAAATAGGAGCAGGCCGTTATGGAAGACAGTATGAAAACCATCGGACAGAGCCTGGGCAACTTTCAGGCGGCGCTAAAACAGGAAGGCAGCAGCCTGGAAGAGTTTATCCGCCGGAACTACTGCAAAAAATGGATCTCGGACGAGATGTACCATGTTATGGCCGTACGCACAGCGCTGGTACAGGCATGCACGGATTTTTTGGCGGCCGAGGGGCTGCATAACATCGAAAAGGTCATGCTCAGTATCCTTACCGATCCCCTGGCACATGACATCGAACACACGCCGACAATTGCCTACAAGGGACACACCTATGTTACCACACACAGCATGATCTACAGCAAGTTCATGGCCTGCGCCAATAAAAAGATCAAAGGCATCTACGTGGACTCCCCCAACATCAGGCTGGAGCTGGAAAGCCCCAACAACATCCAGAGGGGCAAGTATTTGGCGGACTTTTCTCAGATAGACGTGGAGCTGCGCCGCAACCGGTACGTAACGTTGGAAGATTACTACCACAAACCGAAGATGGTCACCGGAATTCTGCGCGAGGATTTTGACCGGGTGATTAACTTTTTTGAGCGCATGCTGGCCGCCGCCATGGAGGCACTGGTTACAAAGTGCGCGGAAAATCTGAAAAACCTGGGGATCGCCGTGGAGGTACCGCAGATACCCTTTCCCCGCTTTGCCAAGGACAAGAGCGTGCAAAAGTACGGGGCTAAAGCATATGAGGAGCACTGCGGCCGGGAGACCCCCTCCCAGTTCTTCTGGATCACGGGCCTGTTCCGGGAAAACTATGATCTGGTATTTCCGTATTTGTTCGAGGACGGGAGTACAATAGACCTCGCCAAGGTAGACTCGTCTTCCATCTTTAACTTCGATATTATTGCCAAAAGCATTAACGCCAAAACGGGAAAACAGACTCCGGCCAGGGAGATCCTCTCGGGCGCCATCCGTGAGTGGCTGTTTGAGCCCATTGTAGAGAGGATTCTGGACAATCGCGTACTCGGAGTGAGACCGGTGATAAAAGACGGGAATATCGAAAACATCGAAAGCCTGGGCGGGTATGGGCCTTTTCTATATTTTACTTCTTTAAAGGACGAGGACGGCAGCCCGCTGTTCCCGGAAACCATGGGCGGCGGCATCGGGGTGGAACGAACCCTGTTCGCCCTGCTGCGCGGGGAAAAAGTAGGCAAGGTTGACGACATCACTTTTTTCGGCAAGAACCCTGACTCGCACCCGCTGTACCTGTTTTAAGGAGGAACAGCCATGCAGACCATGCGCATCAAAGACATCCTGGACCAAAAGCCGCTTAATACCGACCTGCGGGTGTACGGCTGGATCCGCACTTCACGGGATTCCAAGAGCTTCTGCTTTATTGAGCTTAACGACGGTTCGATCATTACCAACCTGCAGGTGTTTATCGATAAATCAAATCCCGCCCTGGCCCGGCTGATACCCGACCTGACCACGGGCGCCGGTATCGAGGCCCGGGGCACACTCAAGGCTTCCCCCGGAGGCAAACAGGACATGGAGCTGGCCGCGGAAAGTATCACCATGCTGGGCAGGTCCCCGGCCGATGAGTACCCCCTGCAGAAGAAGCACCATTCCTTTGAGTACCTGCGCGAGATCGCCCACCTGCGGCCGCGCACCAACACCTTCGGCGCCGTAACCAGGGTCAGGAACGCCTTAAGCTTCGCCATTCACCGTTTTTTTCAGGAGCGCGGTTTTTTATATATCCACACCCCCATCATCACTGCCAGCGACTGTGAGGGCGCGGGCCGGATGTTCCAGGTTACCACCCTGCCCATGGAAAAACCGCCGCTTGAGGCCGGGAACGTGGATTTCAGCAAGGATTTTTTCGGCAAAAAGACCTACCTCACGGTCAGCGGACAGCTTGAGGGCGAGATCTACGCCTGTGCCCTGGGGAACATCTACACCTTCGGCCCCACCTTTCGCGCCGAGCACTCACTGACAAGCCGGCACCTGGCCGAGTTTTGGATGGTGGAGCCGGAGATGGCCTTCTGCGACATCAACCTGAACATGGACACGGCCGAGGAGTTTTTGAAATACATCATTTCCTCCGTGCTGAAACAGTGCGCGCCCGACATGGAGTTCTTCAACAAATGGATTGAGAAAGGACGCCTGGAGACCCTGGAAAACATCGTGAACTCCACCTTCACCCGTATTACCTATACACAAGCCGTAACCGAGCTGGAAAAGGCCGGCGTGGATTTCGAGTTTCCCGTAAAGTGGGGCATAGACCTGCAGTCCGAGCACGAAAAGTACCTGACCGAGCAGGTTTATAACAATCCCGTAATCATCACCGATTACCCCAAAGAGATAAAAGCCTTTTACATGAAAATTAACCAGGACAACAAAACCGTTCGTGCCATGGACGTGTTGGTTCCCAAGATCGGAGAAATCATCGGGGGCAGTGAGCGTGAGGCGGACTATAACAGACTACTGGCGCGGCTCCGGGAGCTCGGACTGAACGAAAAGGACTACTGGTGGTACCTGGAGCTGCGTAAATACGGCTCGGTTCCCCACTCGGGGTTCGGCCTGGGCCTGGAACGCCTGGTACAGTTCATCACGGGCATGCAGAACATCCGCGATGTCATTCCCTTTCCCCGGGCCTACACCAGCGCCGAGTTTTAACAGACCTTACTTCTTCGCAAACAGCTTGGCAAACTGTCCGTAGCCCTCTTTCTCCAGGTCGGCCGCCGGAATAAAGCGCAGGGCCGCGGAGTTTATACAGTAGCGCAGGCCCGTGGGCGCCGGCCCGTCATCGAATACGTGTCCCAAATGTGAATCGGCGTGCTTACTGCGTACCTCGGTACGGACCATAAAACTGCTGGAATCGGTTTTCTCTACGATATTGCCCGGTACCAGGGGCTTGGTAAAGCTGGGCCACCCCGTACCGGAATGGAACTTGTCCAGGGAACTGAACAGCGGCTCGCCGGACACAATATCCACATAAATACCGGGTTCATCATTATTCCAGTACCTGTTGATAAAGGGCCGTTCCGTGCCGTTTTCTTGTGTGACATGGTACTGCAAAGGCGTAAGCCTTTGCTTTAACGCGGCTTTACTCATATCGGGATCCCCCTTACTCTCGGTCGCCTGTGCCGTCACCGAAGTATTTTCCTTGGCGGAGCTGCACGCTCCCACGATAAGAAGACTTGCAAAAAAAAACGCCAATAAATATTGTTTCATACGCTCTCCTTAATATATTAATTATAATATATTAAGGAATTTCCCGAATGTCTACTATTCTTTACATTTGGTTTCTTATTTGCGCAGCAGTGCGGAAGCCGCCGGAATAGCTACCAGCTTATACTGCGGGTAATAGCGCCGTAAAATCTGTTTGAAGCCGTACCCACCCTGTGCCAGTTTTTCCGCGCTGTACTGGCTCATACCGCATTGGTGGCCGAATCCCCTGCCGGTAAAGCGAAAACGGCCCCCCTGTTTCTGTACGCTGAAATCGATGGACCCCAGGCCCAGGGTAATATGCTGCTGTACCAGCGAAACAAAGTTGAAGCCCTTTATCCAGTGGGTATTGCCGTCCTGGTCGATCAGGCCGATAAAATCCACACATGCGGTGCCCGGGAAATAGCGCAGCCTGATGTCCGTAAGCCGGGAGAGCCGGACCACCGGGTACAGCGCGCGGATCAACTGCTCCCCGCTTAAGGTAATGTCAAAGGTGAAGTACGGGGAAGAGGAGGCCAGGGGACGGCCTTTTTCGTCCGTGTCTTTGCGGAGCACGGGCTCCTGCGGCGGGTTGTAAAAATCAGAGGTAAACACCTTGTCCTTGAGAATCAGGCCGCCCGAAGTGGAATGGAACAGGGCCAGGGCGGGCCTTTCGTCCGGACCGACCAAAAACAGGCCCGCGGTCTGTTTCATGATCTCATACATTTTATCAGTGGCAAATCCGCTGCCGCGGTAGACCATGTCCACTCCGTCGGTATTACTGACATCAAAAGCCTGCCGCCGGTTCAGCCGCCGCTTGGCGTAGTAGTAACTGCGGATGGCCACGGCCTGGGCCTTCAGCGCCTCGTCCCGGAAGTTCTCTCCCATCTCACCGCCCAGTACGGAAGCCAGGTAGTCCCGCACGGGCAGGGTGTTGATGATGAGAATCCCCTCATCGGCGGCCCTTATTTCAATACGCCCCCTGAACTGCTGCGTACCCACCGGGGTGGTAAACCCGGTGACATCACCGTTGGCGGGTCGAATAGTTACCAGCTCAAAGATCAGGCGCCCGCTTTTTTCGGTAACCAGCGATTTTTGCGCGGGCAGAATGCGGCAGCTTCTCATGGAGACCCGCCGTCCGTCGATGTTTATGCGTGAGCCCGGGGAAAAGGTCAGCGTAAACTCAGGGACATAGGCATAGCCGCTGAGATTCACCCGGGCCAGGTCGGACCCGTCCTGGGCGGATACTCCACAAACAGTCCCTATCATAACAAGCAGAAAAAAAATCCTGCGCACCCTTTTACTCCTCAACCGTCTCGCGCCCTCCGCCGGCGGATAATCCCCGTGTTTTAGCGGGTGGTAAGCTGACGCAGCAGTTCGATCGTCAGCTCATGGATATCCTCCGATTCCTTCTTTTCCATGACCACCAGCATACTGAATACCGGATCAAGCCCCGGAGACAGGACCACCACCCAGCGGGTCTTTTTATACCATACCTCGGTTCCCATGTTCACGCTGGCCCCGGTACCGGTTTTTATGATTATATCCATCCCCGGGTTGTTTTTATAGATTTTTTTTCCCGTGCCGTAGAGGGCGCATTCGCGCATTCCCCCGGCAAGGATGTCCCGCACGTCATCGGGAACGTAAATCCTGCGGGTCCGCTCACCCCCCGGATTGAAAAGTTTTCCGCCGTTGAACAACGCATTATAGGCATAGATCATCTGCAAGGGGGTGATCATCAATTCGCTGTCAAGGCCGACCGCCGCCTTATAAAAATCCTGCTTACTCATACCCGTTATTCCGGGCAGTGGGGGCAGGCCGAAACTTTTAAGAACCCATGCATAGTCGTCTTTTTGCAGGCGGTCTTTAAAAAAATAATAAAAATAATAATTACATGAATAGGCCAGGGCCTGGGTCAGATTGATCCTGCCGTGGCCTTCCTGCAGCCAGCAGGAGATCTCGCCCCGGGTTTTGCCCTTACAGACAATTTCCGTTTTCGGGTCTACGGAGGCGGACCGGGCCAGGGCCAACAGGCCGAACGGCTTCAGCAGTGATCCGGGGCACAGGGGCCGGCGCGAAATCAGCGGCTCATTATAGATCAGCAGGACCTCACCGGTCTGCGGATTGGTGATAATACAGCCGAACTCACCATAGCGCCGCTCCAGGTCCCGTAAGACCGCGCTCATACTGCTGGCGGTATTGTTTTCGGCAGCTGCCCGCTTTGCCCCCACGGCATCCGGTCCGAAAAATCCCAGGCAGGCCATCCCCAGCAGCACTACGGCACGCAGGCCGGGGCTTATTTTGCCGCGGGCCATGCCAAAAACTCCTCTTCAAACAACCGGGCCGGGGATTTTCCCGCGGCCTGTGTTACCGCATCCTTGAACGAGATGCCGCGGTGCATGGCTTTTACCAGGTCCAGGCAGGCGTTCAGCCTGTGCCGTTCCTGTAAGAACAGCACAAAGCGCACCGCGTAATAGTAAAATGACTCCAGCCGGTCATAATCCCTCATGTTCGCGGAGAGATCGATAAAATCAGCATAGCGCCTGAAGGAAACTCCGGCCGCCGGCGCGGCCGGAACCGGCGGGGCACCGGTATACAGGCGAAAAAGGTAATACGAGCACAGCTCATTAAACCAGGCCGGACAGGTCCGATTTGTGTAAGAGTCCAGATAGTAATGGGCGTACTCAATAAACAGGACCCTGGCAAGTACTTCGCGCTTTTTCAGGGTCGCTATGGGCTGCAGGTAGGTTTTAAAGCCGGTATAATACGCCCCCACCCAGGGGCCTACACCAAACGAAGTTTTCATTTCCCATACCCCGGACAACACAATAATGTCCAGATTTTCAGCAGGAATATAATTATAGATACCGCTTAACAACCGCTCCGCATTTTCCAGGGTGTCCATAACCAGGCCGGCCTCATCCGCGCTAAACCCGTCTCCATGAAGATAAAACCGCCCCCGTGAAAACGAACCTCCCGTAAGCGACACCGCAAGCACCAGGCCCAGCAAGAGCAGGGGTAAGGCCGTGCGTGCTTTCTTATTCAAGCGTGACCGCATCGATATATACTTCCACCCCGGTCTTGGTCAGCATGGTCTCGAACTCCTGAATACGCTCGTTCGGAGTGCCTTCATACAGCACCACATAGACCTTGACCTGGGTCTGGGGATTGCCGCGGTCCGAGTAGTAGTAAACGCTGATCTTGTACGTACCCTTGGTGGCCGAAGCCAGGGTATACACCTCGGGGCCGTACCCCGTGGTAATATCGACATCCAGGGCCCCGCCGATCTTGGTATGGGGATTGGCGTAATAGCACTCTTCACCGGTGGGCTCCTTCACATGCAGATCCACATCGGTCTTGTCCGTGTCCCACATAATCACGATCTTCATGGCCTTCGAGGGTACCTCCGCGTAAAAGGACACATTATCCGAGAGTACCTTCCCCTTGAACTCGGCCTCCGCGTAAATGGAGTTCAGCCCCGGGGCGGTGACGAAATTGCGGCTGAACCTCCCGCTTCGTACGGGCAGCCGCAGGGGAATACTGTTGTACACCACCCGGACCGCGTCCACATGGGCGTCCGTCTCTCCGGAAATGGTAATTACGCGCTGATCGGTCCAACCGCCGCGCGGTGAAAGAATACGGAGATAATCGGCACACAACGTCACGGTCCCGGCAAACAGCAGTAAAAACAACCCCAAACATATCTTCTTCATATCCGCCCCCTTCTATTTAATTGAAACATGGCTGTCGGTGGAGTTTCCCCTGACAGACGGAAAGTACATCAATGAAGCCGTTGCGGGCATCACCTCATACGATCCCTCAAACACCGGACGCAGCACATAATAAATTTTATGAGAACCGGCCCGCGAATAAAAGAACGCTACCTTGTCATCACGGAAATCAACATAGTCCGGCCGTCCCGAATTGGAGTATCCCCTGATTGACGACAGTTTAAAGTCCTTAACCGGAGTACAGCCCGAGGGGAAATAATCCTCTATCAGTACATAATCCTCCCGGTTGTTTAATCCGAACTCGATTTCCACCAGGACGTTCTTACCGGTCTCAAAGCTTGAAAGCACCTCGCCCTTGGCATACTCTATTTTGCCCGAATACGAGCGGTTCTCCTTCAGTTCATAATATGTCCGGGTAATCCGGATGCCCGATGAATCCGCGGCAATCAGGTTGTCGTCCGTGTAATAGGAAAAAGAAAGCGAGACAAGCAGGGGCTGGTCGGAGTTGATCCCCTCAATGGAAAGCGTGTTCTCTTTGCGCAAGACACCCTCAAGTTCCGCGGCCGAAAAACGCTTCATGGTGGTAAAGCTGTTTTTTGTATACTCGATCCTGCCCAGTTTTGTGTTATTCACCTTCAGGTCAAACCCGGCCTGCTTTTCTTTTTCACCCCGGGCCGCAAGCAGATCGGACAGGGCAAAAATTGCCGCCGCCGTATCACGCGTAGACTTCCACCGGCTGCCGTCCTTGTGAAAAAACAGCCAGTCCACGGCCCTGGGAATCAGGTCCGCACGGGGGTCCACTTTGATCAGGGCGCGCAGTACCCAGGCGGTTGTTTCCACATCATCCTTATACCAGGAGGTTGTGCGGCTGTCTCCCCAGTACACCAGCTTCCCGGCAGAGTCCTTTTTTACCTGGTACTTCAGCCGGCCCACAAGGTCCAGTGCGTCCGCGGTTTTGTTGTAATTCAGCGCGGTCAGGGCAAGCAGCGCCAGGCTGTAGGGATTCAAATCCTTTTCCCTGCTCTTCAGGCTGGAGTAGACGCTTTCATATTTTTTTGCGTTCAGGCTCAGGACATAAAGCGCGTACACCTTTTCCGTATCATTGCGCGCATTTCCCAGCCTGTTCCCCAGGGCGGTAAGCCCACGGGACAACACGCCGGTATCCACCTCATACCCCAGGTTTCCGGTAAGGGTCAGGGCATACAGCACATACGCGGTCATAAACAGGTTTTTGTCGCCTCCGCCGAACCAACCCCAGGAACCGTCCTGCAGCTGGAACCCGTACAGCTTGGCCAGGCCGTGTTCTATGTTCTTGGCAAGCTGGTTTTCGTAACGGGGATTATGCAGCCCGGTTTTGTTCAGGGCATTCACCGCCACCAGGTTGGGTAGAAAACTGCTGGTGGTCTGCTCAACACAGCCGTAGGGATACATTATAAGGTAATCCAGCGATTCCAGGATAACCGAAGCGTACCCATAGGAAACGTTTACCTCCAGGGTCTGACTTCCCTTTTTCATCTTCTCCGGAATCCTAAATTTCATGGAGTTGTGCCGATTGTCCAGTTTGGCATTGACATTGATAGCCTTCATAATGGAATGCGGGATGATGGTCACTTTTTTGGTGATGGTGTCCTTGTAACGGCCGGCATTGGCCTGCAGCGTAAAGCTTGCCTCACCCAGTCCCGCGGCGGTGAGGTCCCATTGCACCAGCGTGCTGCTGTGCGGTTCCACGGTAACGGTCTGCAGCGGTTCGGCTATGACCGCCTTGTCCGCTTTCATGGTCAGGGTTGTCTTGAGGCTTTTATCCGTATAGTTGTATACGCTATTATAAATGGAGAACCGGTCCTTCTCATCCAGGTACGAAGGCAGGGAAATATCGGTGAAAAAATCAAGTTTGGTGATGACACTCCCGGTTGCCCTGCCCACGAGGGTGTCCCCGGTAATTCCCACTACCGTGGCCCGCCATTGGGTGATGTTGTCCGGAAACTTGACCTCGGCACGTGCCTGCCCCCGGCTGTCTGTTTTCAGGGAGGGGATCCACAGTATTGTATCCTTAAAATCCTTGCGTTCCGCCTCTCCTCCTTTGAAGGCGGCCAGCCCCGTCGGGTCCCGGTAAAACCGCTGGGCAAGCTCGCTGTACACGTCCATGGCATATCCGTAAAACCTGAACCCGATGGAAGACCAGGTCATGACATTGTTGCGCCGGAAGGGATAGAAAAACTTCCGGATATCAACCGCGATTTCGTTGGAGATGCCGTAGATGGCTTCATCCACCACGGACAGGGAAAGGTCCGCCCCCGCCACCGGGCGGTTCTTGTTGTCCGTAACCGTTATCAGCATACTGCCGGTCTGCCCGGGTTCATACACCTTTTTCTCCGGCTTAATATCGATATTTAAAAACCGTTGTTCAGGCGGAATACTGATCTTTATGCTGTTGTTGTAAAAGCGATTGTTAAAAATAAAACTGACGTCGACAAACACATTCGGAATATACTTTTCATATAACGGAATCTCGATTAAAGCGCTGTTGCCGCTGAGTTTTTTCACCTCATGGCTGTAGATGTCATCACCCTCCACCGTCAGCAGGAATTTGACCTCCGGCACCGGGGAAATAACAAGCAGCTTTGCCCGCTCGCCCGTTTTATATGAGGATTTATCAAGGACCAGCTTGATAAGCCCGCCGCTGTACTGGTAACTCGCGCCTTCTTCTCCAATCCAGAGGTATTTTTCACTTTTTACCGTATTGCCGTCCTTGTCCTGTGCCTGGGCCAGGACCTTCACAAATCCCGTGCTGCGTGCGGAAAACCGGAACACTCCCCCGCCCTTGGCGGAGGTGTTGACCGAGCCGTCCCCTATCACCTGGTTTCCTGAGGTGGCCGTCACCTTTACCTTGCCCGCCAGCGGCATGCCTTTTATGTCCGCCAGCCTTACCTCTATGTTCACTTTTTCACGCACCAGGTACACAAACTTATCGGTTGAGATGCCCAGGCGCACGGCGGCAGGGTATACCTTGACCAGGGTGCTGCCGGTTACCCTGGTTCCGGTGTCGGAAACAACCGCAGCCTCAATCCGGTAGGTAAAGGGATCATTTTCATGGCGTGTTTTAATCTGAAGCGAAAGCTTTCCTTTCCCGTCAAGCCTGGCATCCCGGCTTTCGATCAACTCCGGTCGGGAGTATACATACTCCTGCTCACTGACATAGAACCCGCCGGCCTGGTCGTTCATCCATTGGGTATCCGCAAAGCGTGTTCGGTAGACCGAGTAATGCACGGTTGCCCCGGCCAGGGGCTCCCCGAAATAATACAGCCCGCTGACGTTCGCGGTCAGTTCGGCCCCGCCGATATAGGCGGATTCCGGTGTGGTGACCTCTACCTTGAACTCCGGCTTTTTATAATACTCCACCTTGAACTCAGCCTCGTACTCTTTTCCGTCGATGCGCGCCAGAAGGGTATAACGCCCGGAAACCGCGTCCTTGGGCAGGGCGAACTCTCCGGAAAAAATACCCAGGTTGTCCGAGTTCACGGTGAACGTCTGTACCCGGTTCCCCCGGCCGTCGATAACGGTCATCCCGATCTCTCCGGCGCCGGTTGCGCTGTACACGCCCTGTTTATAATTTCTGTAAATTCCCTTGAAATATACCGTATCACCGCCGCGATACACCGGCCGTTCGGTGTACATATACACATTATTGTCGCGCAGCGTGGAGGGGAAATAATTGGGATCATAAAACGCGTACTCACCCCGCGGGCTGCGGCCGACGATAAATATATCATTTTCGGCCAAACGCGCCCGGGCCAGGCCGTTATTGTCCGAACGCAGCTGTCCCACCTTGCGGTTAAAACGGTTGTATACGGTCAGCTCCACCCCCGCCAACGGTTCCGCGGTTTTGTTGTTTACGGTGTAGACAAGGCAGTCCTCCCCGGCCTTTTTCACGATAAAACCGAACTCCGCGATATTAAGGACCGTGTACGCCACATTTCTCCCGTTTATCCCCTCGATCAGATAGGTACCCGGTAAGAGACTGTTCAGAAACACATAATTGACATTCAGGTCATGGCCGCGCTCCTCCAGCACACACTCCTCTTCCCGTGCCAGGCTGAAGTTTTCGTCATTGATATAATCAACAGTCTTTTCCGGATTATAATGCCCCTCGCGCGATTTACGCGCAAACTCAGGGTATGTTTCCATGATCTTGCCGCGATTAAGCGCCGGGATGGTCCGCCTGGCCCAATGCCGCAGGGAGACGCGCAGGTGGTCCTCAAATCCGCTGAAAACCTCCGGGGCAAAGTAGCGCATTGACCTCCCCCGGACCTTGGGGCGGTGGATATTATCCTGGGTCAGAAAGTACTGGGTGGGGTCCTTTATTTTATAGACCCTGATCTTCAGGGTGGAAATGCGGGCGGACTCAACCCTGATTTTTATGCCTTCACCCGGAGTAAAACTTCTGTCCGTGGAAAGGTAAAAGGGACGCTCGCCGAACAGCGGGCCTCCGCTAAAAAACAAGATACAGCCCACACACAGTACCCAAAGCAAAAATCCGGCTTTCTTCTGTGTAAACATACTTTCTCCTCCTTAATGATCGCTACATTAAAATATTCCAGCGAAACGCACCCAAAAAACAGGGATTGTCCGCCACGGGCGCCCAACTCCTGTCCGGATGAAGCAACAAATCCGTCAGGCGTACTTTTCTCACCTCTCCCTCCGGCTTGTCGTCCAACGGGCCGGTATGGTACACCAGCCACCCGTCCCTTCCCGTATAAATCATGGAATGAAAGGGCATGTCCGGGTTGTCGGTGTGCAGGAAAAACAAAATATCACCCGCCGCAAAGTCTCCGGGGTCTTTGCCGATAAACGTCAGGTTGTGGTTTATCAGGGTATTTACGTCGGCAACCGGGGCAAAACCGCCGTTTTTTACATCCCCCGCCGCGAACCCTCCCCCGGCGGTACGAAAGATCCGGTCTCCCAAAAGCGGCACCCGCGGGTAGTGATATTTCCGCACATCCGGGATATCCTGTTTTACCAGGTAGGGAAAATTTTTCAACCAGTCCGTCCCGTGCTTTTTCAGCGCCTCTTTAAAGGAAAATACCACCAACCCGGCGCAGTCCCGGTGTATGTCATACCAGGAATACGAGGGCGCGTAGAACTGACTTTCGGCAATACTGACAAACCAGCGGCGAAAACTTTCCCGGTCCGCCGGCGAATCCAGCTCCACCGCGTCCGGAAAACCGTCGCCGTCCGTATCCGCGGTATCCGTATCGATGCGCAGGTTGAAACCCTGTCTGAATCCGGCGACATTTACGCTGAATACCACGGTACCGCTTTGGCCCGTACTTTGGATAAAAAAGCCGCCTTGCTTTTTAACGGTCGTTACCAATCCGCCCCCCTGTTCGAACTCAAGTGAATAATTTCCGTTAAAGGGGAAAAACAATGCACGCAGGGGATTGGCATAGCTGATGGCATAAAAACAGGTCGAACCGCGGTCCGCGGGAAGCGACCGCTCGTTTGTATTTATAATCAATGCATTGTCCGCAAGGGCGGAGAAAAACAGCCCGGCGGCAGCGACAATACATAGACAAAACAGGATGAGAAGCGATATGAACACTCCCCGTTTATTTGACAAACGTAACTTCACCCGTATACATTCCCCTGTCTGTGGTTTTGGATAGTGTTATGTAAAGCGGTCGGCGACCTTTCAAAAAACTGATGAACTCCCCGAAACTGTGATTATACTCTCCCCTGTTCATCCCCAGGCGCCCGCGGATATAATCGGAGAAAAACGGCTCCACCTCGGACACCAGGCTGTTCATATTAATTCCCATGTAATAGACCAGGTTGTCCTGTTTTACTGATTTGAACCGGCCGAACAGGGTATCGTACAACGATGCCTGGGCGGATTCGATCCTTTGGGTTATGTCCCCGGTTATGTCCTTGCTGCTGCAGAGAATGAAAAAGCGATCCGCAACAATGATATGG
This sequence comes from uncultured Spirochaetaceae bacterium, assembly GCA_964634205.1. Lineage (GTDB taxonomy): Bacteria > Spirochaetota > Spirochaetia > SZUA-6 > RPPD01 > JAFGGG01. The sequence goes on along the minus strand of CAZWKE010000015.1, from coordinate 26,898 downwards.
AAATCATTGTCTCTGCAGGTATAAACCGTGTAGTTTTTTCCCGCCTGCTTGTCCCAACCGCTGAACCCGAACAGGAAATTGAATACACGGAAAACCGAGGCGTATATCGACGGCAGGCCGGAGGACGGGACCTTCTTTTTTAACTGCAGGGCAAAAGCAAATCCGGGCTCCACATCCGAACCTCCGCGGTTGTAGCCCAGGGTCTTAAAGGCAAACACGGCTCCATCGCTGAAGTTGTCGAATACGGAGAGTTCTTTTATGTTTTCCTCGGCCCGGTAGGCATACGTGGGGTCTTCGGCATAGTTGGAAAAGATTTGGCGCAGGACCGCGGCCGTTTCGTATTCCCGGTTAAAATAACACAGGGTAAAATCCGGGGGAAGGTACTTTAAAAAGCGGAAATACTGGTAATCCTCTTCCGGTTTGGTAAATGAGCTGTGGCTTTTCGGTTCCGCCTCAAGCCGGGCATGAAAGGTGGCCAGGTTAAGCCTGACGGAGATTTTCCCCAGCTGCGGCAGCAGATCGAACTGGTTGTAATCCTTGGGCATTGAGGTGCGAAAATAAACATCTTCATCCGTACAGGAGTTTATCAATGCATTGCCCTCTACGTCTTTGTTTCTGTCGGAATCCAGCAGGGCGGACATGGTATTGCGGTCTCCGGCTACCACCAGATAATTGTTCTGGAAGCTGAAATAGATCTGCCTTCCGTTCCGGGCAAAGCTGCTGATCTCCTGCCCCATAATCCTGCTTTTTTGGATGTAGGTATCGGGCAGCAGGTTGAAAAGCGCATACACAAGCTGTGACTGATAATCCAGGGAGGCAGCCACAAAAAAGCTGCCGGGGGTAAAGCCGATCAGCAGATCTTTGTTCACCCGTTCCAACAGCGCTTCGGGATCAAAGTCCAGCTTGACAAAAAACAGGTCCATACTCTGTGAGTATTTGTACTTTAAATCCCGATAGACATAGTTATCTTTCAGTTTAGCGGCGAACTCCGACTTCTCAAAAACATCCTTTATATGCGGAAAGTTCTTGATATAGATAAACGATGTATAGTTGTCGGGCAGACAGGAGAGCGACCCCAGGTCGGATTTTATAACCCCGGACCCGCAAGCGGACAACAGAAACAGTCCGGTCAATAATAAAGCACCCGCGAAGCAAAACCTTTTTTTCATATCTCCCCCTTTTTACACGTAACTGCCGCCGGCGGTCAGCCGCGCATCGGGAAACAGACCGCAGCACGGCATACCACTGTTATCATTAGTGTAGCACAAGCCAATGAAAATATCATCAGAAAAAAAGTATTAATGTTCGAAGAATAACATCTCAATCAAACTTTGGCATAGTTTATGAGAGTATTGAGAAAACCGTTCATTTCCGTTACTATCGAATGCAGTATGGAAGCTCCCCTGCTGGTTGTCAGTGACGACCAGGGAAACATGTTTGAGATTCCCCACCTGCACATGGCCGGCATGGCCCTGGGGGAAATGCGCGTCCCGGCACAGGAGGAGCTGATTCCCCTGCCCCACGGCAGCAACCTGTTCATGCTGCCCGGGCGGGCGGCCGTGGGCTTCAACACATCACTGGGGCGGTTCACCATTATCGAGCAGTACCGCGGGGTAAAGGTCACGGCGGCCGCCGCCTTTATGGCCCCGGCCTACCTGCAGTTTCTCCGACCGGCCTACTGTGCCCGGCCCGGCGCCGCAAGGCTTCCCCTTTACGCTTATACGGCCGTGGGCTGGTACAAGGGTGAGTTCTACGCGGCGGGGACCAGAATCGATCATGACTCACGCCAGGACCTGCGGAACTTCCGGCAGGACCGCATCAACAAGGCGGCGGAGCGCATGCTGCGCCGTTATCCCGGCAACCGGCTGGCGGCACACCTGGTGGAAAACTGTGTTCACTGTTATGACTGTCCGGCCGCGCGTAATTTTGTGCTGGAACGTTGGGAGTGCCCGGTTCCCACAAGCCCGGCCTGCAATGCGGGCTGTGCCGGATGTATCTCACTGCAGCCCGAAACAACGGGGGTCGTTTCCTCACAGGAGCGTATCTCCTTTACCCCGACCGTCCGTGAAATTGTCGAGTTTACGGTCCCGCACCTGGGAAAGGCGGCGCGGCCGGTGATCAGTTTCGGCCAGGGGTGTGAGGGAGAACCGCTGCTTCAAAGTGACCTGATAGCCGAAAGTATCAGGGAGATCCGCCGGCATACCGACAGGGGAATCATCAATCTCAATACCAACGGCAGCCTCCCCCGTGCTTTGGAATCACTCTTTAAAGCCGGCCTTGACAGTATCCGGGTCAGCCTGAACTCGGCGCAGGAAAAATATTACACGGCGTACTACCGGCCGCGGGGCTATGCCTTCGCCGACGCGGTGGAATCTCTCGCCGTGGCCCGCGAATACCGGCGTTGGTCATCCGTCAATTACCTGGCTTTCCCCGGTTTTACCGATCATAAACAGGAAATAACCGCGCTTGATATGCTTATCCGCTCGGTAAAACCCAATATGCTTCAGACCCGCAACCTTAACATGGACCCGGACTGGTATATGCAGGAACTGGAGCTTGATGCATTGGAACCCTCCTTCATCGGGATGCGGGAGTGGATCAGTCATATACATACCTCGTTTCCCTGGGTCAAGCTCGGTTACTTTAATCCCCCGCAGGAAGAAATGAAGGAAGCGCACTTCGCTTTTGGGGTGTAAAACAGACGCAACATGAGAGTAAAATGAGATTCGGATTTCATGTATCGATTCAGGGGGGGCTGCACCGGGCGCCGGAACGGGCGCACGAGCTGGGATGCGACTGCCTGCAGATATTTTCCGGCAGCCCCCGTTCCTGGGATACCAAACCGTTGGCCGCAGAAGAGATCCGCTTGTTCCGGGAGGGTATGTCCCGGTACGGCCTGCGGCCCTGTGTCATCCATGCGCCCTACCTGCTGAACCTCAGCGCCGAGGACGGGAAACTGCTGAAGCGGTCCCGGGAAGCCCTGCTGGCGGAGCTGCGGCGCGGGGAACTGATCGGCGCGGATTTTGTCGTTGTGCACATGGGCTCACGCAAATCCAACACGGAATGTGCCGCCCTGGACCTGATGGCCCGCAGCGTTCAATGGGTGTTGGAGCGTTTCGGGTCCACCGGGGGGCAGACCGGCGCGAGGTCGGCCGGTACGAAACCGGCAGCAGCACGCCCGGGATCCGACGCCGCAGGACCGGGCGGCGCGGACTCTGTGGCCGCCGCAGGACCGGGGGTAACACTCTTGCTGGAGAACACCAGCGGGGGCGGCGGGAAACTGGGATATTGTTTCCGGCACCTGGCCGCGGTATTGGAAAAGGCGGAAGCAGCCGGGCGCGTCGGAATATGTCTTGACACGGCCCACCTGTTCCAGGCGGGGTATAAAATACACACCCGGCGCGGCCTGCGGCAGGCGATTCGGGAGTTTACGGCCTGTATCAGCCCGGAAAAGCTTTTTCTGCTTCACCTGAACGACTCACTCACCGCGTTGGGCTCCGGTCATGACCGTCACTGGCATATCGGCCGCGGCTGTATCGGCAGGCGCGGCTTTAAGCGAATTCTGCATAAACCGGTATTTTCGCGCCTGCCCGCAATCATGGAGACGCCGAAAAAAACCCCGGAAGATGACGGTTTTAATTTGCGAACCGCCAGAATGCTGGCAAGACCGGGTCTGGTGATGAGAATGCTGAAACAAATTACGCAATTTTCCTGCAACAAAACCGCAAAGAATGGATTATAAATAGAAACACAACAATATATGGAGGAAGTCATGAAACTGACACATTTATTTTTACTCTTCTGTCTGCTGCCGTTCTTTTTTTCCTGCGCGGTGTCCATGCAGAGCATCGGCACATCCATGCCGGGGAACAAGACATTGGAAAACGCCGAAAAAACCGTCCAAAACCAGGATATTCTTGAAATAGACACAATCGCGTTCGAGGTGAATGACCGCCTGCCCATCCGGCAGAAGCTGGCTGAAAAAATCGCCGAGTACCAAAGGATTCCCAATCCGAACTATACGGTGCTTTCGGCCAAGGTATTTTCAAACCGGGGCAAACTGCTTTACACACTTGTCCCCAACACGGAACAAAACAGCGTTCGGGTATATATCAAAGACCGTCACGGAAAGAAAGGCATGATCGAGATGACCTCCAAACCTGAGTTGGGGTTTGGTTCGGTCACCATACGTTATTCCAACAAGGCAGATTTTTTCGGCCGGCCCTATCATTTTGATTTTTATTCCAAAAGCGTGATGACCGCGGGTTTTTCTCCCAACCTGAAATCCCGGCTGCAGTATGTGCTGTATTATAACGATACCCCTGTCCTGGCCTATATAGCGAATTATGATATGTCCGACAGTAACAACAATAAAATTAATGTCATAGCCGACCACGAGTTTCTGAAGAACCATAAGGATGAGGTGGCCGCCTGGTGTGTACTCTTTGTGCTGCTGCAGGACGTCAATAAAAAATTGACCGAGGATTCCACCATACGGAACGCCGGTAATAATTTCATGAATGACGATTCATCGCATATGCCGACCGGTCCGGACCCGATACACACACCACCGCCGGTAATCACTCCGCCTCCTACAACCCACTGGAACAACAACGGGACCATCGATAATAACGGCAATCCATTCGACAATTTTTAAGTGTAAAATTTGATATACAATCATTAATGGAACCGGAAGAGTACTCAGGGCTGTCCGGCGTCACTGCAGAGGCAGCCCTTTTTTACTTAAGCTCGATGTGTCCCGGAAAATCAGCTTTTCCAACCGTATTTCGCCAGATCAATTTCGTCGGAGGGTTTAAAGCGGATCCCCTCTCCCTCAAGCATGGTACGCTGTAACTCGCAGCCGTAGCCGGGTTTCAGTGAGATACCGCCCTTGCGGTTTACAATACGGTGCCAGGGAAGATCATATTTTTCCGAAAGCGAATGCAGTATATACGAAACCAACCGGGCGCCGCGCGGATGTCCCGCCATCCGGGCGATCTGCCCGTAGGTGGCCACCCTGCCCCGGGGAACGGATTTGATCAGCTCAATCACTCTTGTCTTGAATTCCACGCAGAAATCCTACCAGGGAAAACCTCTCGGGGCAAGTGTGCTCCGAGCGCCGAAAAAAAAGGCCGCCCGGCGGGCGGCCCGTATCATACGATAGTTCAATTTCAGCGTTGCTTATAACTGTGCACGCACGTTCACCGAAAAGCCGAGCGCACTGTTTAAGATATTATACATGGCATGCAGGTCAATCTTGATAATAAGCAAATTGAAGGCCACACCGCCGAACGCCCGCAGCCCCCAGCCGTTGGCCGCGCTGGTGACGGTGATGTCCGTCCCGGATACATCGGCTCCCAAGGTAGATTCTAATTGGGAAATCTGAGTAGAATCTAGATCGGTCCACGGGCCGCCGCTATTATCGGAATGCTGCACGGAAGAACTCAACCCCCCGCCGGCCTCCGCATATACCGAATAAGAAGCGGCCGCCCCGATATAGGGAGTAATGAACAAGAGGTTTTTACTCAATTGCGCTTTTACATCGATTGATAACGCCCGCCAGAAAAAGGTGACATCCGGATCGGTTAATCTTAGATAATTGAGTGTACCTGCTATACCGGTATTAATTATTTGATTTCCACCGGTTACTCCTTTATAGGTGACCGTCCCGGACATATAATTCACCCCCACACCCACACTCAGGGCAGGGGTGGCAACACTGTCCTCTAATATACCGTAGCGAAAATCAGCACCCACCAGCAGGTAATCGAAGGTCATATCCTTGGGCAGCAGAACGGCCGCATCTTTGGGCAGATAACCGATCTTCACGCCGATATCAAAGGGAAAGCCCAATCCGCCGATTCTGCCTTCCACACACCAGGCAGGGAGCGGCATTCCCAAATTTTCTACCAGTCCCGGGTATAATGATGAAAAATCTATACCAAACTCATTGGCCACATCCTTGGCCGCGTCCCAGGGAATAAAGGTGGCGCCCAGAGTGGCCCCGACCCCGAAATGCGGAAAGTTTCCGATGTAGGCGTCCGACCACTGCAGGCCGACGGCCGCGTTAAAGGGAAGGCTTGACGCTATGGCGTCGGAAAACGCCTGGAAATCATTTTCAAAATCACTGTAATTAATTTGAGCCATAAGTGGACTCAGAGTAAATCCGAACATTATTAATATAAAAACCATATAGACTAATCGTTTCATAAAACCTCCTCATTTATGGTTACGGTATTAAATGTAATGCAAACAATTTTAAAAAACCACTTTATTTAAACGAACTATCTTGAGACAATATAATTATGAAGTTAAAAGCCGCCGTCATCGGAACCGGCAGAATCGGTTATCTGCTGCAGAAAGATAAGAAACGGGAACAGCCCGCTTCGCATGCAGCCGCCCTGGCGAAGAACCCGCGTATCCGTCTGGCCGCGGCCTGTGATATCGACCCACAGAAACTCACTGCCTGGAGCAAAGACTACCCTCGTACCGCCTGTTACACATCAGCGGAAACCCTGATGCAAACGGAAAATCCGGACCTGGTAGTGGTGGCGGTAAGTGAAAGCGCGCATACCGAGGTGGCCCTGACCGTAATCAGGTACAAGCCCCGGCTTGTCATCCTGGAAAAACCCGTGGCTCCTGAGCCGGCGGCGGCAGAAAAAATCCGGAAAGCGGCCGCCCGCTTTCATGTGCCCGTCTGCGTAAACCATGAGCGGCGCTTTTCCGCGGACTACCTGACGGCAAAGCGGATTATCGATAACGGCGGGCTCGGCACACTGCAGCGGATCGATGCCCACCTGTGGAGCGGCGCCCCGGTCTGGTCAAAAACCTGTGTTGAATCGGGCAACTGCTCCCTTATCCATGACGGCACACATTTGGTGGACACATTGCATTTTTTGCTCTCCACCCGCCTGTCCGACCCCGCGGCGGACAGAATCATAAGAGACAAGAAAAAGGCCGTCCGCGTACTTAACCTGCATTACCACTTGCCCCGGAATGTACTGCTGTACCTGGAGTTCAATGGGCAGAGCAAGGTATTCGATTTTGAAATTACCGTAACCGGCTCGGAGGGCAAACTCGTCATCGGCAACGGATATCTTAAGCAGTATACACGCGCGCCCTCTCCCTTTTACAGCGGGTTTTATTCACTGAAACGATTGCGCGGGGTAGGACGCCCCCGGATTACGGGATATTTTTCAGGTATGGTGCAAAACTGTGTGGATTTTTTGGCCGGCACTTCCCCGCTTGTCTCACCGCTTTCGGAAGGGATCAGGGCGTTGAAGGCGCTTTTTGAGATCGTGGCGTGTCTGCAAAGCTGAGTATCCGGTTTATCAGGGAACCGCGCCACACCGGATGTCACCCGCGCGTTATATTTTTCCGGCCCGGGCTTTCCAGGCGTTCGATGGTCACCTCAAGGCGGTTACTGCGGGAAAGGGCCTCGTCATAGGCCTTGTTCATGTTCTTCAGGTGGGTCCCCACCGTGGAAAACAGGCGGGAAAAAGCCGAAAACTCATTCTTCAATCCGGCGATCAGGCGGATCAGCTCATCGTAATGCTTGTCCAGCTCAAAACTTTTAACCCCGAAGGCAATGGTCTGCAGATACAGGAAAAGACCTGACGGACTGACCGGGATGACCCGCAAAGCCAGGGCCTGGGAAAACAGGTCCTTTTCTTTATTTCCCTGGTATTTTACAAAACCCTCATAAAACAGTGCTTCCGAAGGCACATACATCAGGGCAAAGTGAGAGGTCTGCTCCTGGGGGCGGATATACTTCTCGGCAATCTCGGCCATATACTTCAAAAACACCCGTTTCAACTCGTTCGAGCCGCCGCTCCCGTTCGGGTCGGTCTCCCGCTCGTCCCTGAATCCCCGTACCGGAAATTTGGCGTCAACCGGAATATAATTGTTGCCGATCTTGATCAGCGCATCCACCCGCGTCCCATTGGAAAACTGGTGCTGGAAAACATAGGAACCTTTGGGGAGCATATTCTTCAACAACTCCTCAAGCATGGTCTCTCCAATGGCGCCCCGGGTTTGCGGGGTAAACAATATATGAGACAGCTCCTGCAGCCGGTCGGACACCTTACCCAGCTCATCCAGTCTTTGGGAGATACTCAGGAACAGCGAAGAGGAGGTGACCCCCCCGGAAGATCTTTTTGTCAGAAGCAGGACAAGGACCACAAGCAGGAGAAACACGGCCGTGCCTAAAGCGATGATTATTACTATCTCAGTGCTCATTCATTCTACTTAAGCGGGGGAAACATGACCGTAGCCAAAACATGTTTTTCCCGCTTGCTTCCTTTTGTTGATATTTTAACCAGTTTTTGAAACCCGGCCGGATCGCCGACCGGCGCAATAAGAATACCGCCGTCCTTTAACAGATCGAATATTTCCGGCGGCAGCTCACTTACCGCCCCGTTTACCACAATCCGGTCGAAGGTCATATCATGTTTCCATTGAAAATACCGGGAGCTGAAGCTTACCCAGATATTCGAGAGCCGGTGCGCGAAAAATCCGGCCTGGGACTGTTTGTAATCCTTGTAATCCGTTTCAACGGCAAACACCGCCCTTGCCAGCTTGGCCAGCACCGCGCAGAGATACCCCTCATGGGTGCCGATCACCAGAATACGTTCATTCCCCGTCAGCGAGAGTTTGTCCGCGATCAAGGCCACCAAAGACGGTTCAATCGCAAAATTGCCGTTGCCAAGCGGAAGCGGAACATCCTCATATGCCTTTGACCACAGCCTGCGCGGCAGGAAAAGGTGGCGCTTTACCTTATAGATGGCATCAAGCACCTTTGGATTATGTATGCCTATATCATGCAGATGATTATAGGCGAGTTTTTTTCTCTGCGCCGCAAAACTGTTACCCGCCCCATCCGCGTACAATAATAGGTGGGAAAATAAAATAAAACAACATCCTATACCGATGACAACCGTCAGGCTTATCTTCATTTCTCTCTCATCTCTACAACAGAATATAGCCTTTTCCCTTTGCACTGTAAATAAAGCGTTCGTTTTTCATCTCAGGGAAAAGCCGGGAAAGCTTTCTACGCAGTGAGGAAATATGTACGTCCACAACGCGGCTGTGCCTGCGCGGCGGTTTTCCCCACAGCGCGTAGAATAATACATCACGGGGGACGATTCTGCCGCGCTGCTTTAAGAGCAGCCGCAGTAAAACACCCTCCTGCAACGATAACTGCACATGGTCCGTTTCCGTGGAACACTCCGTGGCCTGCAGTGCCAGTTTCCGGCCGTACAATGGATAGCTGTTATCCTCAGTGGTAAATATTTTGTTTAACCTGAACTCCAGTTCAATAAGGTTAAAGGGCTCCTTCAGGTAATCTTGACAACCCGCCAGAAAGGCTTTGGCAAGCGACGCGGGTTTTCCGTAAGCTATGACCGGCAGCCAGGTATCCGGCAGTCCCTTTCTGCTCAACAACAGGGGGACCGACTCCACAGGCACAACATAGGCGTCTGTCTCACTTTCCGCCACGGGTTTCGCGGTATAAACATACTGATAACGTTTTTGTTTTTTATTGTGTAGTTTCAGCGTCTCGAATAAAATTTGATTGTGTGAAACAAGGTTGATTAAAAAACTATGCTTCTGCGCCTTTATCTCCGCTCTTGTCTTCGATTTGTCCCATTTTCTGCTTCAATTCTTCCAACATCAGATCCGCGTTTGCATCTCCGGACTCAAGCTGTTTAAACTGCTTATCAAGATCGGAATCGGCACTGAAGTCTTCCAGCTCCTGCATGGCATCGGCCTCAGCCTCGATTTGATCCACCTTGGCCTCCATTCTGTCGAACACCTCAAAGGCTGAAGTATCGGACAGTCCACCCATGGTCTTCTGTATCTGCTTCTGCGCTTCGGCCCGCTTGGCCCGGGCAATAAGCAGGTTCTTCTTTCTCTGCGCCTCTTCAATTTTATTTTGCAGGAGGCGTAAAGATTCTTTTAATTTTTGCACGGACACATGCTGCGCCTGCCACTGCTCTTTATACTGTGTGGCCAGGCCCGCGTATTCCTGTTTCCGCAGGAGGGCCTCTTTTGCCAGATCATCCTTACCCGCGTTTACCGCCAGCATGGCCTTTTTCTCCCAATCCTGGGCCTGGGCAATCTGCTCTTTCATCTGCCGTTCCAGGCGCTTCTCATCCGCGATGGCGGACGCCACACTCTTTTTTGAATCGATCAGATGCTCCTGCATGTCCATAACCATCTGGTTTAACATTTTTTCAGGATTTTCGGACTTGCTTATCATATCATTTATATTGGCGCGTAAAACATCGCCCATGCGTTTAAAAATACCCATATTAATCGCCTCCTTAGTCCTTTTTTCTATATTTTGAAAGCACGGCATAGTGCTGAGACAGGGCAAACCCGATTGCGTCAATCGACGCCTGGAACTCTTCCAAATCAAGCGTTTCGGAGACAAGTGAATCAATTATGATAACATTGTCCTCCTCCAGCGCATAGGCCCCGTGAACCATATCCGTTGCGTTTAATTTCAACAACTTACCGAAAAAGGCCTCCCTGTTTACCTCGGGGGCCTCCATTACCTTGACCCTTATTACTACCACGGAGTCATTGGCAAGGACCACAACGTTTTCCAGGCCCTTGTCGAGATCGTTGATCAGCCAGGTGTTTTCCGATATTTCTTCAAAATTGAGGGAAAGTTTTATCATATACCCTTCAAGCTTGTCTTTGCTTATCATCATCTCCTCCTTAATTTTTTAATTGTTACATCAAAACGGATTACCCAAGAAATACTTGACCCGAGTCATCAATGACAAGGATTGTCTTACACTCCGAACAGCGGAAGCGTCCGGCCCTGGTCGCCTTTAATTTCTTGGAACAGATAGGGCATTTGAATATTTTCGGAAAAATGGCGTTGGGGGCTTTTGTGCTTGCCTGTGTAAAGAATGAAACCGCGTCCTCCAGCGTTTCCTTGATATTAAAAAACTGAGAAAATCCAAGCAGCTGAAAAACCTCGTATACTTTCGGCTGGATTTCAAGTAAAACCAAATCACCGCTGCGCGGTTTTACGGCCTTTAAAAACGCGGTAAACGACCCGATACCCGTACTGGATACATAATTAAGGCCCCCGCAATGAAATATCAGTCTGATGAAACCTTTATCGATGGCTTTTGATACTCTTTTCTGGAATAAGTTCGAATTATACGTATCTATATACCCACTGAGATACAGAACCAGACAGTTCTCGACATTATCTACATTCTGAAGACGTATTTTTAGGCTTTCATCTTTTTCATCGTCAAATCCTGGTATTATCTCATTGTTCATATCAATCCTTTTACATAATTCTCACTCTACTTTTAAGAGGGAAAATAGCTTGAGATTTCTTCTTTAATTATATAAGCATTCACATATTTGTCAAACAATAATAAAAAAAAATTTGCTGTTATCGGCCTTCTGTTAGACTACGGTGATTTTCATATGGAACGAATGTAAAATCGCGGTTTGACTAAAGCCGGTATACCCGTTACAGTTTTTTCCATAGAGGAGTTTATGGTATGGGCATTCGGGAAAATATTACAATAGTATTGGTAAACCCTTCCGAAGAGAAGAATATCGGCCTGGCCGCTCGAGCCATGAAAACAATGGGGATCAGCTCTCTCAAGATTATCGCACAAAAGCGGCCTGACTTTAAACGCGCCGCAATTACGGCGGTCCATGCCGCGGATATTGTAAAAGCCTGCACGGTGGTACCAAACCTGAAGCAGGCGCTCCAAGACTCGGTCTTGATCGCGGGAATCACCCGGCGTCAGGGAAAGTTCCGCAAGTATGTTACCCTTACTCCTGAGCAGCTTGCCGAACGTGTTGCAGCCGTTCCGGGCGGCAGGGTTTCCCTGGTGTTCGGAACTGAAAAACACGGACTTTCCGATGCGGAGCTTTCCCACTGTCATGTGGCCGTCAACATCCCGTCTTCGCCTTTATTCCCCTCCTTAAACCTTTCGCATGCCGTACAGATTATAACCTATATTTTATACCGTCATGAATTACCTGCCCAAGACGTATCCTTTTCTCCTGTCCCCAAATCACGTGTAGATTCCCTGGCAAAGACCACCACCGCGGTTTTAAAAAAAATGGGTATTTTCAAGCAGGCACCGTATCATGACATCGGTGTGTTTTTTCAAGACATCATGGGCCGCGCCGGTCTGTCCGACGCAGAAGCCGCACGCCTGGAGTCAATTCTGGGTCAGATAGACGGGATTCTAACGTCCGGGACCGGCAATAGTAAATCTGTTCCCTGACACAGCTCTCAAGGCGGCAAAAATAATTTTATTGACCCAACGCCTTAAAGCAATTAGTATTTTTATGGAAGGAGTGGAACCGTATGAAAAAATATATTACTATACCTCTTCTGCTTTTTGCATTAAGCCTGACCGCTTTCCCCCAGGACCGGTCTGCTTTTGATGCAAAGGTGGATTTTTCCATCACCCTTAAAACATTAAACCAGCTTATGGAGCAGGGCCGCGGCGGCACGCTTCCCACCGACAAGTATATCATTCTGAGCGGGACGATTTCCGACATTGCCATTCTTGACAAAAACACGAACACCTATACCGTGCAGCTGACCTTGACCGGAGGGGAATGGATAAGTCCCGAGCAGGTAAAAAGTTATCAGGCGTTCATCCGGTTCAGCGGACCGGAGTACAAGCGGTTGTTCGGTACCCGGCAGATAGGAATAAACTCCACGGTCATTTTAGTGGCAAAGATTATATCTCCCACCACCACCTATAACGGGAAAAAGATCTGGCTGTTGAAAGGATATCATATCAGGGTGCTGCAATAACACCGGAAACGGACGACTATTACACCGGAATACTGAAACTGAACACGGAACCCTTGCCGACGGTACTCTCCGCCCGGATTTTTCCATGATGCATTTCCACAAACTCTTTGCATAACACCAGGCCCAATCCCGTTCCGTTTTCATGCTCCGTACCGGGTTTACTATAACTGGTATCTATTCTGAATAATTTATCAAGATTTTCTTTATCGATGCCCACCCCCGTATCGGCTACCTTCACCCGCAGGGTCTTTTCGGAAATTTCCGCGGAAACGGTTATGCTCCCTCCGGGTTTTGTATATTTGATCCCGTTGTTTACCAGGTTGGAGATCACCGTAAAAATCATTGATTTATCGGCCCGGATTGTGATGTTGTCGGGGACATCCGCCTCGAGCCCGATGTCCTTTTTCTTTGCATAATTTTCAAATAAAATAAAAATATCCTTTACCAAGGAAGCGAGATTCACCTTGACCTTGTTTACCTGCAGTTTATTCGACTGCACCCTTGCCCAGTGAAGCAGGTTTTCCAACAGGTTAAAGGCCTGTTCCGAGGAGCTGTGGATGAGTCCCACAAAATACTTTCTGTTTTCTTCACTGATATCATCATATTTCTCGGCCAGCAGTTTGGAAAATCCCAGGATGCCGCTGAACGGACCTTTAAGATCATGCGCAATGATCGAAAAAAATTTGTTTTTTGTGGTATTGGCCTGTTCCAGTTTGATCTCGTTCTGTTTTAATTCATTGAAAATAACCTCAAACGGATTGCGCAGACCGAACTGGATGATTGACTTGTAAACCAGATAAAAAGAAATGATTTTAAAAAAATGTCCGAGATAGTTCCACATCCCGTAGACGTCCGTATAAAGGGTAAAAAAGAACTCGCTGATTATGGTGGTAATGATACATAACACCAAATAAAACAGCAGGCGTTCCTTGAACTGCTTTCTGCGCAGGATCAGCACAACCAGCGAGACGGCAAGTACGGCCATGATGAGATATTCACTGATAATTTTAAACGGGGTCAGCCCCTTGCCCGGCAGATCGATATAACACACCGGGAATATCTTCCAGACCAGGATGGAGAGCACCAATGATGTGGTGATGAGCGTATAGGCAATCACAATCAGGGAAAAGAACCGGTGCCGGAAGCGGTTAAAGAAAAGCATAAAAACAAACAGGCTGATGCTTTCCATATAGCGCGCGGCCACCCAAAATTCAGTGGCATGGAACACCCCCGTATCAAACAGGTTTATCCCCTTGTAGGTAAGGGTATGAAAAAAGTCGAGTATCCCCACAAACAGGTAGATGGTTCCCAAAAAGAGCAGGTTGGCGTTTTCAGAATAGTTTCTGGTGTTCCAGGCCAGAATGAATATGGCCGCGGCGATAATAATACTGAAAAGCTCGGCAGTGGTGTGGAACAATAAATAGTTATGTTCACTCATCAGAAAAAGGAGAATTCCGATTACAATAAAGGCCGCAAAAGCAAGGAACAGTCCGGTATAATGTACATAGCCCGTCAGGGATTCAAGTTTTTTTATAGCCTTATGCTGCCGTACCACCTGTTTTTTCATTCCGCTTCCCGTATTATTTTTTCAAAACACGACATGGAGCGCAGGGGCTCCAGATCCGGATCAGACCGCAGGTGTTGGATATTTTTAAAACCGGTTTTCAGGGCCTTTTTTAACCATAAACAGGCCCGTTTCTTATCCCCGCTGCGGGCCAGGGCGCAGGCCGCATTGTAGGCGGCATCAGCGGACCGGTCACGGGAATAAATCAACGTATCAATATGGAAAGAACGGGTAAACTGCTCATTTTTATACAACAGGGTTTCCAGGCTTTGCAGGCTCGGCGTACTGATATTCATATGAGCGTATTCCGCCGCTTTATAGGCTTCATCCAGGCGCACACACTCAAGCAGGGAAAGCATATAGTATTCGGCGACCTGCCTGTCATTGGCGGCATAAAAAATATTCTGGAAATGCCGGCACGCCTTCTCAAAATCATGGGTATTAAAATAGAGAAAGGCCAAAAGCCGCTGGTCCTGCTTGATCCCCGGGGGGTAATCGTGATAGAGGGAAAGGGCACTGTCAAAATCCTGCTTTAAAAAATAGGCCCAGCCCAGCAGATTCAGCACATCCGCCCTGACACGCGGATTTTCCGTTTGTGCAAGCAGCCTGTTCCCCAACTCGACGGCCTGATCATATTTTTTGGTCTGCAGCAGCGCATACCCGTCCCGAAGCCCCTGGAGTTTGTGGGCATCAACACCCCTGCTGCGATAATAGCGAAACTGCCCCAAATTATACACCGCAAAGAAGCCCAACAACAGCGTGATGAATAGGTAATTGTGCAAAAGACAATAGACAATCAACGGGACGGTCAGACCTAAGGAGATTATTGAGGCGATCATCCTGCCCTTGTTTTTGAACACCCGGTTTAACAAGGCCAACACGATATTCCCGCCGTCAAGCGGCAGCACGGGCGCCAGGTTGGCCAGGCTCCAGTAGAGGTTCACCCAGACGATATCACCGATAATCACGGCAAATACAGGAGAAGAAACCGAAACGGTTGATTCCATCCACAGGGCGGCCAGGCCGATGATAATTCCCGTCAGGGGACCGGCCAGTGAAATAGTAATGCTCTCCAACAGCCTGCTGTCATCCCTCTGCGTATAGGTCGCCCCTCCGATGCCCTTCAACTCAATGCTGGGACTGTGACCGAATGCCCGGGCGGCAAGGGCGTGTCCCAGTTCATGCAGGATGACCGACACCACCACCACTATGGTCCACGAGAGTATCAGCGCGGGATGGGCGATCCTGGTGGTGCTTAAGAAAACGACAATTATTAAAAAATAAAGATGAATACGTACGGGGATCCCAAAAATAGTAAATTTCAGTTCCACAGCACACTCCCGAGTACTCCCGGTCCGACCCGTATCTCGCCGACACCGGACATCATATACCCGCCTCCGCGTCAATTTCGGCCCGAATCTCTGCCGCCGCCCGCACCATGTTGGTCAGGGCCTGTTCCACCTGGGGCCAGGTCCTGGTCTTTAAGCCGCAGTCCGGGTTGATCCACAGCTTTGCCGCCGGAATATACCGCAATGCCTTTTTTATCAGTTCCTTCAGTTCCTCTTTCCCGGGGATCCGCGGGCTGTGAATATCATAGACACCCGGCCCGATCTCATTGGGGTAGTTAAAATCATCAAATACCGAAAGCAGTTCCATCCTGCTGCGGCTGGCCTCTATGCTGATGACGTCAGCGTCCATCTCGGCAATCCACTTGATGATCGAATTAAACTCACTATAGCACATGTGGGTGTGCACCTGCGTTTCGGCCTTCACCCCGCAGCTTGCCAGATGAAAGCATTCCACGGCCCACCCTAAATACTCATCCTGCCGCGCACGACGCAGGGGCATACCCTCACGGAAGGCCGGCTCGTCGATCTGGATGACGGAAATACCGCTTTTTTCCAGGTCCGCCGCCTCATCCCTGACAGCCAGGGCAATCTGGCGGCAGACATCGGCCGGCGCAAGATCATCGCGCACAAAACTCCAACACAAAATAGTCACCGGTCCGGTCAGCATCCCTTTAACCGGTTTTCTGGTCTGTTTCAGCGCATACTCCATCCATGGTACGGTCATGGGATGCGGCCGGGAAACATCGCCGTAGATGACCGGGGGCTTTACGCACCGGCTGCCGTAACTCTGCACCCAGCCGTTGCCGGTAAAACAGAAGCCGTCAAGCTGCTGGCCGAAATACTCCACCATGTCGTTACGCTCAACCTCCCCGTGCACCAGCACATCCAGTCCGATGTTTTCCTGGAAGGACAAAATCATTTTTATCTGCTCACGCATAAATTCCGTATAGTCAGCGTCCGTTATGGCACCGTTACGGAGTGCCCTGCGTGTTTTGCGGATTTCACCCGTCTGGGGGAATGATCCGATGGTGGTGGTGGGCAGCGGCGGTAATCCCAGGGCCGCCTTTTGCAGCGGATTTCTTTCGGTGAAAGGCAGATCACGCTGTAACATACGCGGGGTAATGTCCCGCATCCGTTTTCTGACCGACCGGTTATTGAGCGCAGGGTGGCCGGCCCTGCCCGCCCAAAGCTTCTCTTCACGATCGCGCGCCTCCTCCGGAAAACCATTCAACGCGTAATTTTTAAGCCGACTGAGCTCCCGGCATTTCTGCACGGCAAAAGCCATCCACTGTTTTACGACAGGGTCAAGGGCCGATTCCCGGTCCAGGTCTACAGGCACGTGCAGCAGTGAACAGCTTGAGGAAAGCAGCAGCCGCCCGCTTCCCAGGACGGCCCGCGCCCGATCGATCATGGCGAGGGCCCGCGTCATATCGGTACGCCAGATATTTCTGCCGTTGACAATTCCCAGAGAAAGACTCATCCGGTCCGGCAGGCTCTGCAGAACCCGGTCAAAATCGCTTTCACCCGCGCACAGGTCCACATGCAGCACCTGGACGGGCAGGGAAACGGCAGTATCCAGGTTCGGCTCCAAGGCACTGAAATAGGCGGCCAGCATCAGCGGTACGTCCTTCACCCGGGAACTGATTTTTCCGTACGCCCGCG
This sequence comes from uncultured Spirochaetaceae bacterium, assembly GCA_964634205.1. Lineage (GTDB taxonomy): Bacteria > Spirochaetota > Spirochaetia > SZUA-6 > RPPD01 > JAFGGG01. The sequence continues at coordinate 9,509 of CAZWKE010000015.1, read as the reverse complement.
ACAGGGCGGCTTTTACCGGTGCATCGATATCCGTGTTCAGTATCGGTTCGTCCAACTGGACAAGTGCGCAGTCCTTGGCGGCGGCCTGCAGAATTTCAATATACACATCGGTAACCGCGTCAAGATAATCCAGGCGATTTACCGACGCGTCTATCTCTTTGCCCAGCATGATATAACTTACCGGCCCCAACAGACAAAGTTTTACGGGACGACCGAAACGCCGCGCCGCTTTTACCTGATCTTCAAAAAAGGCGGAAGATTTTTTAAAGCGCTGCCCGGCGTAAAACTCGGGAACCAGGTAATGATAATTGGTGTCAAACCATTTTGTCATTTCCATAGCCGGTATGCCGCGGCTTACGTCACCGCGTGCCATGCTGAAATAAAGACCCAGGCCGGTCGGTGCGTCGTTTTGCCGGAAACGCGGGGGAACGGCTCCGATAGCCGCCGTTATATCAAGCACATGATCGTAGAGTGAAAAATCACCGGCGGTAATATAATCAAGCCCGGCCGTTTTCTGGCACACCCAGTTGTGGCGCATGATGGAAACCGCGCGATAGTTGAGTTCATTTTCGGTGAGTTCGCCGCCCCAAAAGGCTTCAAGCGCCCATTTTAACTCGCGTTTTCCGCCGATACGCGGAAAACCAATAACATGCGTTTTTATCATACGGTGATTATACACCTTTCACGGTATGTGTTCTACTCACTTATTAACTTGCCGGCGATTCTAAATCTTTACATTTGGAATCGCTGCGGGCTTGCTAACCCGGGTTCACGTCATTATATTATATCTAAGGCGCTGTTACCTTCAGGTAAATAAAGCACCCGGATCCAGTTCAAAAAAAGGAGGAAGTATCATCATGGACCGATTCAGAATAACGGGGGGAGTTATGTTTGTCTTCATACTGGCTGCCATGTTCGCAGCCTGCCAGAAACAAGGCACCACAACAGGCAGTAATACGGCACGCGGCACGCTGAAAAGCGGCCAGGTCATCTACATCGAAGGGACCGTTACCATGAACCAAAAACAGGTCAGTATCGGAGACGATGTCCCCGCCACCGCTACCCTGGCTACCGGACCGGCTTCCGAATGTGAAATAGTTTTTGACAAGAAAAATATCATCAAGATAGCGGAAAACACCCGGGTGACGCTTGATTTTTCGGGGCAGGTAAAAAAACTCGATTTGGCGCAGGGTAGTCTTGCCTCGGTACTGAAAAACCTGAACAGGTTGAGTAATGCGGATGCGTTCCAGGTAAGGACCAATGTCGCCGTTATGGGCGTGCGCGGGACGGTTTTTTATATCCGTGCGGACAAGGATACGACCTACATTTGCGACTGCAATGGTGTTATTTCCCTGAAGGACGAATCCGGCGACAACCTCCAGGAGGTAAAGGCCGCTCATCACCTGGCAACCGTATTCAGCTCTGAAAACGGGCAGATTGTGGTCAGCCCGGGTACCATGAAATACCATACCGACGCGGACATGGAGGCGCTCGCGGCCAAAATCGGCTATTCCATCAACTGGAAAGTTATAGACGAACATTAAATACGCGTACCAAGCCTGTACAAGAAAGCCGTTCATCTGCTATTATTCGCATAGTTTATGAACGAGATACTAGTAGATAATAAACGAATCCCGTATACATTACGGAAAAGCCCGCGTGCGCGGTATATGCATATCATTATCAGACCAAAAGGGGTGGAGGTGGTTATCCCCTACGGGACCCCATTGTATATGGTGGATAATTTTATCGAGAAAAAAAAGCAGCGGGTGTTGGCCGCGTATCAAAAACTGAAGGAAAAGGTAAAACAGGCCAAAATACGTAAACCCGAACGGTATGTCGACGGTGCCAGACTGCAGTTTTTGGGGACCATGGTGCCCCTGGCCGTGGAAGCGGACGGGGTAAAAAAAGCCGCGGTTCTGTATGATAACGGTTTTTTAGTCAGGGTCCCTTCATCCATAACCGGCACCCGGCGGGAGCAAACCGTTAAAAAGGCGTTAAAAGTCTGGTTAAAAGAGTATATGCTGTGTGAAATAGAGCGCATAACCAAAAAATACGGCAAAAAGCTTGGGCTCCACCCTGCCGGTATCCGCATAAAAGAACAAAAGCGAATCTGGGGAAGCTGCGGAAAAACCAATATTCTCAACTTCAACCTGCGGCTCAGCGAGTTTCCGCCGAAGATCCTGGCGTACGTTGCGGTACACGAGCTGTGTCACATAAAACACCGGGACCATTCAAAGAAGTACTGGGCCCTGGTAAGTTCGATTATGCCTGAATGGAGAGAATACCGCCGGTTACTGAAATCCCATATTATCGCTGCGGATTGAGTTTTACCTCCGTGCGCACCTCCGCAAACTCGCGAAACATTGCCGAAACACTGCAGTACTTCTCCTTTGAAAGCGATATGGCCTTGTCGATCTTCTCAGGCTCCAGGTTGCTGCCGGAGAAACAGTAACTGACCACAAACGAGGTATAAACGATGGGTTTGGCCTGTTCGTCAACCTCCGCCCCCACCTCAAGCCAGAACCGGTCGAACGGCATTTTCATTTTGTGCAGAATGGAAACCACATCCATCCCCGTACATCCGGCCAACGCGGCGAGCAACAGCTTTTTCGGTTTGGGCCCCTTGTCCTTTCCGCCGAACTCTTCGTCGCCGTCAATCATGAAGTGATGATTATCGAGCTCAACATCAAAACTCAATCCGTCCGCGTAAGTAGCGGTTGTGTGATGCTGCATAGAACTTCCTCCTTGGGCTTTTCTTAATACTATATCTGCTTTCAGGCGGAGGGTGAACAGGTTATAAAAAATATGTGGTGCCGCGAAACCTCGCGGTTTCATACAAAGATCATGCGAAAAAAACTTGACTTCCCGCGGGGCTCTATTTATTTTTCAATTATTACGATTTCGAAATATTCGGGATCAAAATATTTGCTTTCGGAATTTTTTCCGCCGCCGATTCCGGCAGAAGCAATTCCGTGAAAAGAGGAAGCCTTGGACTATGAAATCCAGTTGTTTGAACTGTTTCACCAGATCAGCCACAAAATCAGGCACATGATGGGGGACGTATTCAGGAACGCCGGGTTTTCAATGACTGAGATTTTTGTGCTGGTGAGCATGAAAAAACGCAAGACAAGCCGAGTGACCGAACTTGCCGAAAGGATCGGTATTCCGGCCAGTACGCTGACGGGGATCATCGACAGGTTGGAAAGCCAGGAGCTTTTGACCCGCAGCCTGGATCCGGAGGATCGCCGCAGTTTTATTATCTCAGCGACCCCCACGCTGGAGAATTTTATCGGGAACTGGATGAAACCCATGGAATCCAGGCTGAAACAGATATTTCTCTCCATGCCGTCGGACCGGATAGAGCGAATGCTCGGAGACTTACGCTTTCTGTTGGAGCTTTTGGACAAGGAATATTCGGCGGACCATGGTCATCCTCATACGCAAAACTAAAACGGAGTAACCTATGAAACAACTATTGTATTTTATCATATATAGTGTTTTTGTTTTCACGGCCCTCCCGCTGGCGGCGCAAGGCCGTGTGTTGTCACTTGAACAGGCGGTGGCCGACGCCCTGGCCAATGATCCCGGAATCCGCAGCGCAAACTGGGACTGGCTGGCAGCGCAGGCCAAGGCGGACGCGGCCTCCTTCAAACTATTTCCCTCCCTGACCCTGTCTGCGGGCTACCAGCACTTAAGTGATCTGCCGTCCTCTTCCATGGAGGTGGACAATCCCTCGGGGCCGGGAACGATTTCCTTTTCCATACCGCCGTCACTTACCAATATCTTCACCTTCAGTGTCAACCTGCAGTACCCCGTCTTTGCGGGGTTCCGCATCAGGGAAAGCGCCGCTATTGCCTCGCTGCAGGCGGACGGTAAACAGCTTACCCTGGAAATGGTGAAACGCTCCCTGGTATTCGAGGTACGGCGGGCTTACTGGGAATGTGTGCGCGCCGGCGCCAATGTGGAAACACTGAAAAAAAATCTGGAGCTTCTGCAGACCAATCGTGAACTGGTAGACAAACAGGCGTCGTTGGGCACGGCCACCAAGGCGGACGTACTGACTGCGGACATGCGGGTAAAGCAGGCGGAGATCGACCTGGGCGACGCGGTGTCGCGGCAGAAGCGGGCCTATCTGACCCTGCTTACGCTTATCGGAGAAAACAATACCGCGGCCGATATAACCGGGTCGCTTACCCTCTCCACCGGAGCGGACCGGGAAAAAGGCCCGTCCTTCAACGAAAACCTGGATGAGAACGACCTGATCGCCGCCGCCCTGAAACAGCGGCCGGAAACCCGGGCCTCGCTAATCAGCATGGAGACCGGCGAGCACAGTCTACGCCTGGCCCAGGCGAGTCTGTACCCGACGGTAATGCTTACGGGGAATTATATCCTGGCCGACCCCAATCAGCGCATGGCCTTTCAGACCGACCCGTGGCTGTTTACCGGCACCTGGTCGCTGGGTGTTGTTATCAGCTACGACCTGGGTGGTCTCCCCTCAACCCTGGCGGACACACGCGCGGGGAGTAATACGCTCGATAAAATCAGGGCCGATGCGCAGAAGCAAAGAAACAACGTGGTACTTGACGTACGCACCTGCATCCTCAATTTCAAGCGGGCACGCGCTGATCTTTCCCTGGTGAAAGGGATGGTGGACCAGGCCGAGGAAAACCTGCGGGTCACACAGGAACGGCATAAAGCCGGTTCGGCCAACAACCTGGATCTGCTGCGGGCACAGCTTGCCCTGCTGCGGGCGAACTTTGCGGTGACCAACAACGAGATCGATGTGAAGATCGCCGCCGCCGATCTGGCACGGGCCGTGGCACAGGAAGAAATAAGGTAAAGGCCGTATGCTTCGACTGTTTCGTTACTTAAAACCATATGCAATCCCCGTGGCGGCGGTTTGCGTGCTGGTCTTTTTCCGGGCCATGTCCGACCTTGCCCTGCCCACCCTGATGTCCGATATCGTAAACACCGGTATTACAAACGGTGATGTGAACTACATTATGCAGACCGGCGGCCTGATGCTGCTGCTGGCGCTGGGGGGCTCGATATGCGCGATCCTGGCCAGCTATCTGGCATCCCACGCCTCCATGGGATTGGGAGAAATTCTCCGCCGAAAAATATTCACCCATGTTTCCAGATTTTCCCTGCATGAATTCGACAAACTGGGGAAACCGTCGCTGGTCACCAGGAATACCAATGACGTCACCCAGGTACAGATGGTGACCCTGATTATCATGCGGATGATGATCTATGCCCCGATTATGTGCGTGGGCGGCATTATCATGGCGGTATCAAAGGATGCCGGCCTGTCATGGGTAATCATCGTGGTCATCCCGGTCCTGGTAGGCACCATTATCCTTGTCGCCGGCAAGGCCTTCCCCATGTTCCGCTCTATCCAGAAAAAAATCGATAAAATAAACATGGTTATGCGCGAACGCCTCAGCGGCATCCGGGTGATCCGCGCCTTTAACCGGATCGACGACGAAAAGAAGCGCTTCCGGGAGGCAAACCTCGACCTGACCACCATCTCTATCCGGGTGAACAAACTGATGGCCGTGGTTATGCCGATCATGATGCTGGTGATGAACCTTACCACCATCGGGATCATCTGGTTCGGCAGCATCCGCATTAACCACGGCACCACGAATATCGGCGACATGATGGCCTTCCTGCAGTATGCTATGCAGATCCTGTTCGCCCTGCTGATGTCCGCCCTGATGCTGATCATGCTGCCGCGGGCCCAGGCTTCGGCCGAACGGATTATCGAGGTACTGGCAACCGAGCCCGAAATCAAGGAACCACCGCAGCCGCGGCTTACGGGAACACGGAAGAAAGGGTATATCGAGTTTCGGGACGTGACCTTCAGCTATCACGGCGCCGAGGAACCCGCGGTTTCCGGTATTTCCTTTTCCGCTGCCCCCGGTGAGGTGACCGCGATCATCGGCTCCACCGGTTCCGGAAAATCAACCCTGATCAATCTTATCCCCCGTTTTTACGATGTGGAGCACGGCAGTATCCTGATCGACGGGGTTGACGTACGAGAGCTGCCCCTTTCCCACCTGCGCGCCAAGATCGGGTTGGTACCGCAGAAAGCCGTACTGTTCTCCGGCAGCATCGCGGAAAACATCCGCTACGGCCGTGAGCAGGCGACGGAGGCCGAGCTGAAAAAGGCTGCACGCATTGCCCAGGCCGAGGAGTTTATCCGGGACATGCCCGACGGCTATGATTCGTATATCACCCAGGGCGGCACCAATGTTTCCGGCGGGCAGAAACAGCGTATTTCCATCGCCCGCGCCCTGGTCCGCAAACCGGAGATCTACCTGTTTGACGACAGTTTCTCCGCCCTGGATTTTAAAACCGACGCCAAACTACGGGCCGCCCTGCGCCGTGAAACCGCGAACGCCACGGTACTGATCGTGGGACAACGGGTGGCCACCATCATGGACGCCGAAAGGATTATTGTGCTTGAAGAGGGCCGTGTGGCCGGAATGGGGACCCATAAGGAGTTGTACAAAACCTGCAAGGTATATCAGGAGATTGTGGCCTCCCAGCTTTCGGAGGAGGAGATTGCATGAGTGACGGAAAACAAACACAGGCGTCGTCCCCGCAGGGCAGGGCCTTGGGCGGCAGGCGGCAACAAAACCCGCGCTTTATGCGCGGCATGATGGGCGGCGCGCCGGCGGAAAAGGCCAAGGACTTCAAGGGGACCATGAAGCGGATGACCCTGTACCTAAGACCCCATGCGGTGAAACTGATGCTTATTCTTGTCTTCGCGCTATTGGGTACGGTCTTTACGATTGTGGGCCCCAAGATTATGGGTCAGGTGACCACCAAACTGTTCGACGGCCTGCTTTCCAAGTATGTTTCGGTTTTTGTGAAGCAGCCCATGCCCTCGATTGACTTTATCTTTATCGGACGAACCATTCTGATTTTAATCGGACTGTATGCCCTGAGTTCCCTGTTCACCTATATCCAGCAGTACCAGATGGCCGGCATCAGTCAGAAAATCGTCTATGCCCTGCGTTCCGACGTCAGTAAGAAACTGGCCCGCCTGCCCCTGAAATTCTTCGATTCGCGGGCACACGGGGATATCATGAGTCGGGTTACCAATGACATCGACACCATTTCCACCACCCTGCAGCAGAGCCTGACCCAGGTCATTACCTCGGTATTTACCATCATCGGGGTGCTGATCATGATGCTCACCATCAGTCCTCTGCTGACGCTGATCACCCTGGTCACCCTGCCGTTGTCTTTTTTTGCCACTATGAAAATCGCCAAGATGTCGCAAAAGAACTTCGCCGCCCAGCAAAAGCACCTGGGGCAGTTAAACGGGCACGTGGAAGAAATGTTCACCGGACATAAAATCGTCAAGGCCTTCGGCCATGAGAAAAAATCCATCACCGAGTTCAACCGGATCAATGACCGGCTGTACAAGGCAAGCTGGAAGGCCCAGTTCGTATCCGGGATCATCATGCCCATGATGAACTTTATCAATAATCTCGGCTATGTCCTGATCTGCGTAGTCGGGGGAATCCTGGCCGCGCAAAAGGCGCTCAACCTCGGCGATATCCAGGCGTTTATCCAGTACTCGCGGCGTTTTACCATGCCCATTGCCCAAACCGCCAATATCGCGAACATCCTCCAGTCCACCATCGCCTGTGCCGAGCGGGTGTTCGAGATTTTGGATGAGGAAGAGGAGATCCCCGACCGGCCCGATGCCCTCGTAATCCGCAAACCGCGGGGTGACGTGCGCTTCGACAAGGTCAGGTTCGGCTATAAAGACGACAACATTTTGATGGAAAACATGAATATTGACGTGAAGCAGGGTCAGATGATCGCGATTGTCGGTCCCACTGGCGCGGGTAAAACAACCCTGGTAAACCTGCTGATGCGTTTTTACGAGATCCAGGGAGGAAAAATTACCGTGGACGGGATCGATATCCGCGACCTGCGCCGCGGACAGATGCGCACCATGTTCGGTATGGTCCTGCAGGACACATGGCTGTTTAACGGCACTATAAAGGAAAACATCGCCTACGGCAGGCCCGACGCCTCCGAGCGGCAGATTATCCAGGCCGCCAAGACCGCGCACGCCGATCACTTTATCCGGGCACTTCCGGACGGGTATGATACGGAACTGACGGAAGAGGCTTCGAATATCTCACAGGGGGAAAAACAGCTTTTGACCATTGCCCGTGCCATTCTTTCCGACCCCTCCATCCTTATTCTGGATGAGGCGACCTCAAGTGTAGACACCAGGACCGAAGTGTACATCCAGAAGGCCATGGCGGTGTTGATGAAAGGCAGAACGAGCTTTGTAATTGCCCACCGCCTTTCCACCATCCGTGACGCGGAAATGATCCTGGTAATGAACAATGGGAGCATCATCGAAATGGGCAATCATGATGAACTGCTTGCCCGCGGCGGCTTTTACGCCGACCTATACAACAGCCAGTTTACCGGCGCGTATGTCCAGGACAGCGTGGCCGGCTAAGGAGTAATACCATGAGAAAAGCAAAAACCGCGGGGGAAAATAACAAGCCGCAGACAACAGGTTCCCCCATAGAAGAAACAAAGGAAAAGTCACTGTTCAAAACCAAAGGCCGTAAAGCACCGGTGATGATCGGGGCGATTGTATTGGGCGTGCTGGCCCTGGCGGTCGTCACGGTCGGGGCATACCTGATCATCGACGCCGTTACCTTTGTCGGCACCGATGACGCGGCCATCGACGGCGAGCATGTAAATATCAGCGCCAAGATGCTGGGAAGAATCAAAAGCCTGCCGGTGTCCGAAGGCGATACGGTATCACCCGGGCAAGTCCTGGTGCTGCTTGACGACGCGGATCTGAAAGCGCAGGAGGCACAGGCGGCCGCTTCGCTCGAATACGCCAAACAAAACCAGGTACTGGCCCGGATCGAGCTGACCAGGGCGCAGGACGACTTTCGCCGCATAAAAGGCCTCTATAACGCGGGGGCCACAACGAGGGAACAGTACCTGCACGCGTCACAGTCCGCGGACACCGCCCGTGTCCGGCTTTCCCTGGCCCAGGCCCAGGTGGATACGGCCACGGCGCAGCTTGGGGTAATCGAAACCCAGCTGCTGAACACCCGTATTACCGCACCGGTTTCCGGTACCATTGCCAAACGGTCATTTTCCGTGGGTGATGTGGTTCAGCCCGGACAGACGATCTTTACCCTGAACAACCTTGCGAACATCTGGGTCACCGCCAATTTTGAGGAGACCAAAATCAGCCGGATCAAGGTGGGTGCCCCCGTCGAGATCAACGTAGATGCGTATTCCGGCTATCCCTTCAAAGGAACGGTCAGCCGCGTGGGTGCGGGTATTCTTCCCCCACCCTTTTCCATCGGGGAGTTCACCAAAACCACCCAGCGGGTGCCCGTGAGAATCGAGTTTAACGAGATCCCGGCGGCAAAACGGTTGTTACCCGGCATGTCGGTTGAGGTAAAGGTAAAGGCACAATAAAACTTTATTAGTGGTCC
>CAZWKE010000014.1:59743-70633 GCA_964634205.1 uncultured Spirochaetaceae bacterium | reverse complement strand
GACAAATTGTCTATGTGGCAGTACGCCCCGTGTCAGGCAGCGTCCCTATTCGGCTTCAATAACCTGACTTAGTCCCATGGAAGCGGTATATACTGATCCCGCACCGCTGATAAAGTTTGCGATGTCCAGGGCTTCGGTTATCTCCTGCATGTCCGCTATGAACTCAGAATAACCTGCCGTTTGTGCTGCGGCATTTTTTCAATCGCGTATCTCAAGGCGATTCTCGAAATGTATTTCTTATGGGTGTTTAAAAAATCGAATATTTTATTTTCATTGTATTGGCTTAATTCCTTTAAAAGCCATCCGAATCCTTTTTGTACGAGAGGTTCCTCGTCCCTGAATAATTTTTTGCATACATCGAGAGACATTTCAAAAGTGTCGGGGCTGCCCGCCACATAAATCAGGGTTACCGGCCCGGCTCTTCGTACCCACAAATTGTCTTCCTTAATCCATTGATAGATTCTTTCCGCGCAGGAAGGGAATCGGCGGACCGCTTCCCCCAGCGCATGAGTGCACAGATCGTCGCAGAGCCCGTAATTGTTGACATAGGTATAAAGCCAGGATTCGAACACATAAAAGTCTTTTTTTTCATAGCGATCTTTTAATCTGAAGGCCCAGTCGAAGGCGATTGTTTTTTTTTCATGGATGCGCGAATTCAGTAATTTTTTGCATAGAGCAAAAAGATCATCCATATTCCACGCTTCAATGTTTTGATAGTATTTTTGTGCTATTTCCCTGTTTGCGGACATGCGCACGCCGTAATAATCTTTGTATCTGGCCGAGTTGAGGTGGGTTTTTCTGACATAGCTGAAATCTATATGTTCGCGCAGCTCGCGCTCGATGGCGTTTAACACCAGGTAACTTCCCTGTTTAAATATGGATTAAAAAGATATTAATAAAAATACACGCCGCCTGTCAAGATGAACGGTGCGGCCCGCCGGGCTAAAGGCGGCGTTCTTCAATAACTCAAACCGAAGACTGTGCCTTGGGCGTCGGTTCCGGATAGCGTCAGATTGCCGAAATCGCCGGTCCGGGTGTTGAAAATGATTTGGTAAGGCAGCAAATCACCGGAAAATGTGTTACCGGACGATATCTTATATGTATCGGTAGTGGCCAAGCCGCCCCTTGCCCCGGGTTGTACCTCACGCAGATTGAGCGTGGTAAATCCGTAACGCGGATCGGTTGAATCACCGGTACCGGACATCACCAGCGCGCGGGTAAAATCGGTGAATAATTCATTGAAATTCATGCCGGTGGCGCTTTCCACGGCGGCCACACCCACTAGTCTGGTAGCACAGAGATTCTTGATCACTTCGTCGCCGAAACGATCACGCACATACCTGATCCAGATCGCACCGTAACCGTAATTTTGTGAACTCCAATAGGTCAGGGAGAATAGTATGGTATTGACGAATGAAGAAAAATGTATTATATATTATTATACAAGCTTGTATAATAAAGGTAAACTAGATGTCAACGCGATTGGTATTATTGGCGCTTTTGCGGGAAAAGCCGTTACACGGATATGAACTGAAACATATTATAGAAGAGCATATGGGTGACTGGACGAACATTGCCTTTGGTTCCATCTATTTTGCCCTGAATAAACTCAATAAGCAGGGGCTTGTGCAAAGGGCAGGTGAAAAAAAAGTCGGCAACAGGCCGTCCAGAAGCGTGTATAAAATTACTGAAAAAGGGAAAAAGGAATTTTTGGTGTTATTGAGGGAGTCCTGGCGAAAATTTGAACGGGAGTATTACCCACTCGATATTGCCCTGGCCTTTTCCGATGCCCTCCCCAAAGAAGAGGTGGTCGGTTATCTTACCAAGCGGATTGATTATATGGAAAATATTCTTCGGTATGTTAAGGAGCACGGCAGACAGCAGACATCACAGCCTGGAGTACCCAAAATCGCCCGTGCCATATTTTCACATTCCGCACATCATTTTCAGGCGGAGCTGACTTGGCTGAAAGAAACCTTGGAGGGTTTTGAGAACGATCGTTTATAGGAATTTTTTATTAGGATTATATACAAACTTGTATATTTTATATTTAATATTTTAGGAGGAAATAAATGAAACTAAAAGAAAGAATACCGGAAACCTTTACCGGAATTACCGGGGAGCCCGAAGTAATTGATTTCGACGGATTCCAGAAAATGATGCGCGACAAGGGGCTGATCGAAACCGACGACATCATTAAATTCGGGATTATCGCGGGGACTGCCCTGGAAATCGGGCCCGGTCCGGGGTATCTGGGCCTTGAATGGTTGAAAAAAACCGAACAGACAAATCTCCATTGGCTGGAAATAAGCGAGGACATGAAAAAAATCGAAATGAAAAACGCAAAGGAATATAAGCTGACGCACAGGGTGACCTCGACCGTTTCCGACGCTACAAAGAAATTTCCGTTTGAAAACAACCGTTTTGACGCGGTTTTTTCGGCGGGGTCCCTTCATGAATGGGCTGATCCGGTACAAACCTTCAATGAGATCTATCGGGTTTTAAAACCGAATGGAAAATTCTTTATCGGTGATTTAAAGCGAAACATCAATCCCCTACTCATCTTTATCATGAAAAGAATGGTCAAACAAAAATCCATGAAACAAGGGCTAATAACCTCCCTGCACGCCGCGTATTTGAAGCACGAAATAATCGAACGCTTACAACAAAGCGGCTTAAGAGATTTTATGGTGACGGAAAATCTATTTGGATTATGTATAAAGGGCATTAAAAAAACCGGATGAATAAATAACACAAATAGTGTATAAAGAGGTATGATCGGTGCCAGGCGAGTAGTACGCATTGCATTTCTGATTATCCTCTTTTCATGCGCCGCCTATATTATGTATTGCGCGTTTTTCTTTTTTACCCAAAGAGAGTTTTATTTTCCCGGCCGCCGTTTTCATAGAACAATGACGGCCAATCCGCCGCAGGATACGTCGGTAATATGGCTGGAACATGACGGGTACAAGGTTGAGTCATGGTTCATCCCTCCGAATCACGGCACCTACCACGACAGTTTTCCGGTAATAATCGTGGTACACGGCAATGGCGGTATTATGTATTCCTGGCCCGAACGCTGCAAAGCCCTCCGTGAAATGGGTGTCGGTGTTCTCCTGGTAGAGTATCCCGGGTACGGCAGAAGCGGCGGAGATCCTTCGTATGAAAGTATAACCTTTGTTCTTGTAAAGGCTTACGATATCCTTGTTACCATGCCGCGGGTGGATACGAAAAACATTTATGCCTTCGGCTATTCATTCGGCGGTGCGGCCGTGTGTACGCTCGCCCGGCACCGCGGTTTGAAGGCGTTGATACTGCTCTCAACATTCACCTCTCTCTATGATATGGCCATGCAGAATGCACTGCCGCCGTTTTTGGTACTGGACGATTTTGACAGCCTAAAAGTTCTGCGGGAGTATGACGGCCCGGTCCTGATCCTTCACGCCACCGACGATACGATAATACCCTTTCACCACGGCGAGCTCCTGGCCCGGGCGGCAAAAAGCGCGAAATTCGTCGTCTTAAACGGCGGACACGTAAACCAGATCAAGGACTGGGACCTGTTCTGGCGGAAACAGGTTCGTGATTTCTTGAAACTTGCTTTGTAGCCGTTTTTTTCCGATAAAACAATTTTTGATAAATTAATCCGCTTTTTTTGCCAATGATAAAGATAGGAAATCAAGGGAGGTAGCATGGGGAATAAAATATTACTTATCAGCGCGCGGAGTCTGTTTATCGCCGGTATTTTATTGTTTGCCACCGCGGTTTTTTTACTGAATTACAACAGGTCCGCGCTGAGTACCTTAAAAGCACAGCGGGCACTGCTTGACGAGGAATTGAATGAAAAATACAGGATAAGCCCGGTTGACAAACCGTTTGATTTTTCCGACCTGGTACCAAAGCCCGCCAAACCGCCTGAAACTGCCGATACGGCCGAAAAGGAAAGATATGAACAACAGCTGCAGGAGTATGAAAACCTCGTAAAACAGGAGCAGGAGAACTACGAAACCGCACAAAAGACATACAATCAGACGGTAAGAGAGCAGGAGTATAGGAAAAAGCTTAATACTTACCATAAAAGTAAAGAAGCGTATAAACTGTTGGCCCAAAAGCGTGATCTTGATGCCAGGATTGACCTGCAGGAAACCTTGGGGGCCATGGTCTCTGATAAATACACCCTGCAATTTATCGGGACAATCCTTATCTTATTAGGTGCTGCCGGAATCCTGATCCTGGGCGAAAACTGGGAACGCGCGGCTCTGCTTGTTTTCCTTGGTTTTGCTTTCAAAACGGTAGTGGGTTTATAAGTATAACCGGTCCCAATTTTCCTTTGCCAAACCGGCGGAGGATAAGTATAGTATACTATATATAGATTAATTGTTTCGGAGGTAAAAATGTCTAAAAGCAAGATTGGTATATTTATTGTGTTCAGTCTCAGTATCATAAGCCTTTTTCTCTTTACCTGTAAATCCACACCGGGCACGGGTTTTGCCGCCGGTGGAGATGAAACAAAGACCATGACCATTTCAGGTTACACCTTTGAACTTCCTTCCTGGTGGGATTCGGTCCGGGTGGATGTTCCTGCGACCTTACAAACCGAAAATGATGTACGCGATTACGTGGGCAAGCAGTATGGTATGGATACCGGCACAAAGCGTACCTGGAAACAGGCCTTCAAAGTCTGGGCCATCGCCAGTCAGCGCCTGAATCTCTTTCCCGTTTACCTGGCCCATTGTTACAAAAGCGGCGGAGAACTGGAAAAAGCGGCCAAAATATTCGGTGATCTCTATGGTCTGGCCGGAACGCAGGGAAAAAACAAAGACTGGTACCGCGTATACCTCAGCTATAATGCGGGTGAAACATACGCCGAACTGGGAGATAATGACAAAGCCAAAGACTGGTTTTCCCGTGCCGCCCGGTATACCGGCTCATCGGACTCCGCCATAAGCTATTATGCCGGGGTCGCCGCCAAGCGCCTGAAGGCCCTGGGGAAGTAAGATACACGTTCATTCCGGTTAAATTCATCAATTCTAAATGTAAACATTTAGAATCACTGGGTTAAATTTATTTTGCTTTACACGCGGAGTTTTTCCTTATAAACTCTGATGCAGGATAATAATAAGGAGGAACACTGCGTGAAAAAAAAGACCGCATCTCAAAAACTGACACCGACCCTGGCCTTAAAAATCAGTATAGGCATTTTCTTTGTATTAATCGGCCTCATGGGTGTTTTACCGACGGTAGAGGAAAGCGTTTTTTCGCTTAACAATCAGTATCTGTACCTGGAAGTTATGTTTGGAATCGTGGAAATTGCCTGTGGAGCATTCATCCTGGCCAGTCTTTTCACCTTTTTCACCAAAAAGGTGAAACATACCATGAGTTTGATCATCCTGATCTTTTGGGCGGCCCGGATTTTTCTGACAAAAATCGTCTGGGGTTTTGCCCTGACGAACAGCGGGATCTGGTTTAAACCGACATTCGGCACATGGCTGCTGGTTTTAAGCTGCGAGTTGATTATCGCTTCGTGTTTATGGATTAACGTAAAATCATACGAGGCCTGATTCGCCGTAGGGGTAATCCGGAAAAAGAACAATCTCTCCGGATAACAGCAGTTTTAAATTCGCCAGATAGAAGGTGGTGTGTTTACATACCTCCAGCAGCACATCGATCTTCATGATATTATATTCCGGTAAAAGCCGTACAAGATCATCAAAGGAGAGGTCCTTAAAATATTTATCAATCCCGACACGGATATGATAAAAATAATTCAGGAACGCCAGTTTTGTGTGGGATTTAATTGAAAACAAAGGCTCCTCAAATCCTTTCGGATTAAAAATCCATTTATCGATATAGATTAAAAGCTTTTCCACATACAGCCATAACGGAGTACCGGTATATTCTTTAAATAAAAGCACCGGGTCAAGTTCCCGCAGAAAGTCTTCAACATCCCAAAGCAACATATTTATTTGGTTATAGATAGATTGTAGGGTGTTTTCCGGTTCCGGACCGGAGTCCGTAGTCCCGGCACGCCTTTGAGTTTCCTGCCCGCGACGCGATCGCAAATACGCATCATACTGATTCCGTTTCTGTTTATCCGTTAGAATTTCATAAGCGTTAAGCAGTACTTTAAAGTAGCTTGCGGATTCGGGTGAGTTTTTATTTTTATCAGGATGATACTGCAGGGCCAGTTTCCTGAAAGCGGTTTTAATTTCCCGTGATGAGGCATTTTCAGTTACACTTAATAACTGATAATAGGTTTGTCCTGCTTGCATGAGTCTTTCAGCCCTCGCCTATTTTCACTCTGATTATTATATCGAATTACCAACATGAAGAAAAGTAATTTTAATACGTCCTCCACCTGACTGAGCTTGAGGGAAAGACATCAATAAAAAAAGGAAACATATCATACAAGATTCAGACCGTAAGGTATATAATAAGAATAATATACAAAAGAAGATAGGATAAAAAATGAATAATACTTTCAAACCGTTTTTTCATTTCTATATTTATAATGCGATTTTAGCCATAGTATTCGGGATTCTTTTATTGGTTATTCCCCAGATATCACTCATGATATTTTTATTTCTTCTGGCAAGCTTTTTGATAGTAGATGGGATATTTCATATAATCAACATTATCCGTTTTCCCCACACCACACCGCAAAAATGGCTCCGTATCTTTCGCAGCAGCATCGGGATTGCAGCCGGTATTGCAATTCTGGTGATTCCGGATATTTCCGCGGTGATGCTTCTCTATTTTCTGGCCGGTTGGTTTATTTATGTCGGTATCTTTGAAATTCTTATTACCGGGAGTTACAAAGAAATCCTCACCAACCGGCGCTATATACTACTATTCAGTTGTATCTCTATTGTATTCGGTTTTTGTCTATTATTGTGGTTGCTCATTCACCCGGAATCGGCGACCGTGGCCCTGGCATGGTTCCTTGGCTTAGGTGCTATTCTATGGGGCCTGGGTTACATTATCTATCCCCTGCGTATTTCCAGGCTGTTTAAAAACAACGAACTGCTCTAGCCCACATCATTCCGCCGGCAGGTTCTTCCCAAAAAAGGGCATGGCATCATCCACAACGGTTCCTGCTCCGATTCTATGGCCGATCGGGTAGCTGTAAATCTCCGCGGGCAGCCCCTGCGTCCCCATATATTCCGCCAGGTATTTGGAACCATCGGTAATCCAGCCGTACATATCATTCTCACCGAAAATGATTCGGATCGCCCGCAGGGTACTCTGCTTGTTTTTATAATCGGCAATACGCTTTTCCCAGCCGCCGAAGCCCGCTTCCCATTCGGCCGCTACGGCAGCGTCCTCTGCCGAACCGTCGAGCGACGGAATTTTCGCTTCCTTGCTGAAGGCAGCCGCGTAACTGTCCAGAAAACTCCCGCCAAAACGTTTCCAGGTTGTCATGGCATCCCGCAACCCCTTTTCCGGAACAAAGACACCGGGACAGAGGGCCCATACCGCCCCAAAAAGATCCGGATAGGCAAGTCCCAATCTTAAAACCCCGAATCCTCCCATGGAAAAGCCCATAAGCCCCCGTCCTTGCGCGGAAGCCACCGTACGGTAGCGTTTATCAATTAAGGGGACAAGCTCCTGAATGAAATGGTCCTCCCACATGCCCCCTTTGGTTGAGTTCACATAAAAAGTCCCGCCCAGCCTGTTGTCCCCGTTTACCGCGACCAGGATAAATTTTTTTACCTTTCCCTGCTGCATCACACTGAAAATCGATCTCTCAAAACCAAGAAGTTCGGTTGCATCCGCCGCGTGCCCGTGTAAATAGTAAATTACCGAATACTTTTGGCCGGATGCATCATAACCGGGGGGAAGGAAAACATAGATATCCTTTTCTTCACCCAGAACCTTTGATTGTATCGTCAGCAAATCCAGGTGCCCGTCGCGACTGCTTTCCACTACCAGTGAATCCTGCCCACAGCTCCAAGTAAGCAGAAATAATACACATAATAAGTATAATGAAACGAACCGGTTGGTTTTCATCAAATCCTCCTCCGTTGACTGATTTCTCTCTAATGCTAATTTATTAACATTATTTATCTCCACACAATACTCCTTTTTTTCATTTTTGGAAAGTATTATTCTCAATTATTTTATCCGGCCCGGTGGGCCCCGGGAACGAGGGGACCCCGCCGACCGGGTCCGGACAATCCGGGTGATTATTCCAACGGGATATGGATCTTATAGCGGACACCATGAGAGCTCTCGACCGTGTAAGTCGCTTTCAGTTGTTTAAAAAGAGTAGTAAGTATTTCCATACCGAAATTGTTCTTTTTTTCCCATTCCGCAGGTTTAAACCCTCTCCCGTTATCCGAGGCGATGATGGTTATACCTTTGCGGTCCGGGTTATGCACCTGTGAAATCTCAACCACAACCTCGCCCGGACGCCCTCCCGGGAAGGCATGCTTCACCGAGTTGGTCAGTATTTCATTTAAAACAAGAGAGATCAAGGTTGCCTTGTCCGAAGCGATCTGGGTATTCTCTACCGCTACCCGCTTGATAAAGCTGATATTCCCGGTATGGAGGGTGACAAAGAGGTTGTCCAAAATGTGGTTCAGCATGCGGTTTAAATCCATTGACGCAATCCGGTTATCGGTATAAAGCAGCCAATGGACCCGTGATATAGCGGCAACCCGTTCCTTCAGCGCTTCCAGCCTTCCATCATCGCCGCTCTGCCTGCTTAGATGGAGGTTGATCAGGCTCGATATAACCTGGAGGTTATTCTTCACACGATGATGCATCTCCGTAACAAGGTGCGTTTGTGTGGCCAGGGATTCCTCAGCCCGCCGAGTCTGGGCCTGTTTTTGCTTTATCTCTTTCTTCAACTGCTCCTGCAGCCTTGCCTGGCCGGTAATATAGGTATTTAATCCCTTCATTAAAAATGAAATTCCTTGTGAAAGAATAAATGCCACAAGCACAAAATTAACCAGGATGACGAGTACCGAGGCCAACCCCTGTTGCCACGGGAGCAGCTCAAGACTGTTTAACAAACCAAAAGCGATAAAGGTTACAATTACCAATACGTTGGCCCATAAGGTGATCTTGGGGGTGTAAAAGAGCGCAACAAGAAAAATAAAAGCAAACAGGTAGATGATCCCCGCGCCGAAAGGGCCGGTAAATATCAGTAATAACACACCAAGCAGGTATGCCAGAACGGTCAGACTCAGCATTTTAATTTTCATACCGATTTTTTTGATAAAGGTGACGGCAACCACATAAAAATAGAACAGCGTATCGATAATCGCAATAATCCACACCTTTTCAGCCAAAGAAAGGTACATGCTGGGGATATACGCAATAAAACCGACAATACATATGATCTTTAAAATCATATTGATAAATTTGTGCTTTTCTTGTTCCATTGCTGAGTTGTTCATCGCCGTATAGTATTAATTTTCGCATGATTATTTTTTTTTAGCAAGATTATTATTAAAGTTAATTGCCCCGATTTCCACAGAAAATTTGATTTTTAAACGTGAATCCATATAGTTAAAAATACAGCTAAAAAACATTCCCGGTTCACGGACGAAGGAGGTCACTTGATGACAAAAGCGGTTTTTTTTGAGGAAGCATATAGAAAGGGATTAATGTCGGAAATAAACGAAGGGTATATTCTTTCCGTTAATACACCAGATATCGAGGACGTACAGAAAAAACTCGACCCGTTCCGTCTCGAGATGGTAAACTTCAGCGGTCTGAAAAGCATACTCCCCCTAAGTAATGGCGTTAAATTTCAAGCCCAGGGGAAAAAGATGTACACCCTGATAGAACCTGCAAATTATCCCAGAAAATATGAAGAACCCGCGCTGCGGCCCACCGGATCAACCAGTTATATGCCTTTCAGATTCGATGAGTGTGATACTTTTTTTACCAAGGATTATAATTATCGGATCATTGTTCCCAAAAAACACTTTGACTGTCATGATTCTTTTACGATTGAATTCCCTGTAAAAGGAGACCTGTGTATTCTTTATGAAGTATTCGATCCGGATGTCGAACACAATGTACTTCCGTTTATTGAAGACAACTTTGTCCTGGTACTAAAAGATAGTCTGCGATTGAGAGAAACAGACGCCAAAACAACGGTTAGAAAGTTCATGGCTGTGGTAAAAACATTTACCCTGAAATCAGTCTGATATTTTAAATTATATTACCACGCGTGATGACTAAGCGAAATTTACCTGGAATCGCAGGGGTCATCCGGGTATACTGCTTGAAAACAATCAGAAAGGAATCACACACATGAGCACCGGGATTTCACCGGGCAACGTCATAATGTATTCATCTCCGGAAGATCAGAGTATGGATTCCGTTACACTCGGGGACCTGATCAGTTATATCCAAAAAAGCAACATAACTATCAGGAGTGTGCTTGTTTCCCGTAATGACAACATCGTACTGGAAACCTATTTTCATCCCTTCAGCCGGGAAGACAGAACACTGGCGGCCTCGGTAACCAAAAGCATTATCTCCGCCTTGGTCGGTATTGCCGTGGATAATGGTGTTATAAAAGATATCGATCAAAAAATAGGCGGGTTTTTCCCGGAATTTACTTTTCTGCGAGAGGAAACCAAGAAGCAGGATATAACCATCCGGCATCTCCTCACCATGAGCTCGGGCCTACAGTGGGACGACGGAGAAGACCAGGCGGAAATGATGACAAGAAGCGATTGCGCCGAATATGTGCTGAGCCGACCACTTGCGGAAAAACCCGGTGCGGTATTCAACTACAATTCCGGCGGCGCGCATGTATTGTCAGTATTGTTGACCCGCGCTACCGGGATGAACACACGGAAGTTTGCCGAAAAATACCTTTTTGCTCCCCTTGGAATCACGGATTTTGACTGGAAGCCCGCTCCGGAC
>CAZWKE010000014.1:21088-59643 GCA_964634205.1 uncultured Spirochaetaceae bacterium | reverse complement strand
TATCACCATGCGTACGTTCCCGTAATTTTTCCCGCGGAAGTATTACCGTAAAACAGGCACCCTTTTTATAGTCGCGGTCCAAAAAAATCCTTCCCCCATGGGCGTTGACAATCGCCCGTGCTATGGCCAGACCCAGACCCGTACCGCCGTAATCACGGTTACGCGATTTTTCAGTGCGGTAGAAGCGGGAAAAAATCAGTTCCTCTTCACCGGACGGCACCCCTTCCCCGGTGTCCCTGACATTCAATCTCACTTCGTGATTATCCGCGGCCGCCGTCAGTTCAATAATACCGCCTTCCGGACAGAAATCAACGGCATTGGCCAACAGGTTTCTTAAAACCTGCTCCATTTTATGGAAATCGGCGAAGATTTCCATGTTGGTCGCGTTACCTACCCGTAAATCGATATTTTTTTTGGCGGAAACGGCCTCGAACTCTTTTGCCAAACCGTCAAACAACACCGAAAGCGGGAACTGCTCCCTGTTTAACACCGGAGTATCCGACTCGAGTGCGGAAAGCTCCTCCATTTCACCGATCAGGGTGGAAAGCTGGGTAACCCTGCCGTACAACTCATCAAGGCGCTCCGGATCGGGGGCGTAAATCCCGTCACGGATCATCTCTATTTTCGCGGCGATCAGGCTGACGGGCGTTCGTAACTCATGCGCGGTATCACGGATCATCCGCTTCTTCCAGTTCTCGGATTTTTCCAGGGCAAAGGCCATGGCGTTAAACTGCGCGGCCAGAAAAGCGACCTCCCCCCTGCCCCTGGAAGGTACGCGTACCGAATAATCGCCTGCCGCGATTTTCCGTGCGGCCGCGGCGGTCCAGCCGATGGGGGCCAAAAACTTCCTAATGATAAAAAACCCGGCACTGATAAAGAGTACGGCAGTACACAGGGCGATCAGCAAAACGGTAAGGTTCAATGAGTTTAAAAAAAAAGCTTCCCGCCTTGGAATCCGCGTAAAGATCATGGGTGCGGTATACACATAGCCGACCGCCGCAAGACCGGACTGTATCGGAACACCTTCCCGGTTTGCGGGATCAAGCCGGGTTTCGCCCGAGTCCAGCGAATCGAACAGTATTTTCCCCCGGGCATCCGTCAAGATGAACTCCATTCGCGATTCAAAATCCGGCACGGGGGGCGGATCACTATTATGCATGGGCATGTGATGCCGCATCATATGCCGGGGCCGGGGCAGATTTTCCAGAAAACGTCCGATACCGAACCATGAATTATTATTTCTTGCATAAAAATCGGCCAGGAGGATTGAGATGGTCCGTGCCTGCTGCAGGCCGTTATCATAGGCTATTGTGCGGAATTTGGCGGTCATGAACAGGTTTGCCAGCCCCACCACCGTCAGGTTCCCTACCATGATTATAATCACAAACACCAGCAGGATCTGAAAGCTTAAGGACGGTTTGGCTGAAATTCGGCGGTCACTCATCACCCAGTTTATACCCCTGGCCCCAAACGGTGATAATCCATTCGGGACGAACCGGATCGGTTTCCAGTAATTTCCTTAAATTTTTTATATGGGCGTCAATGGTCCGTTCATATCCCTCATAGGGATCTTCCTGGAAGCTGCGCAAAAGGTCCATACGCGAAAAAACACGCCCCGGCTGGGACAGAAATTTTTTCATAATGCGAAACTGTGTTGCTGTAATATCTTTTTTTGTTTCCCCAAGCAGCAACTTACGACTCTGCATATCCAGACCCAGGGTTTTATAACGAAGTACCCCTTGGGACTGCTCCTCGTCTTCCTTGCCCAACACATAGGTACGCCGGATTAAAGCCCTGACCCTGGCACCCAACTCTTTCATACTGAATGGTTTTGCAAGATAATCATCGGCCCCGATTTCCAGACCCAAAACCCTGTCACCCTCGCCTGATAACGCAGTGAGTATCAGGATCGGTACCGTGGATTCCGCCCTGATCTGCCGGGTCAACTCAAAGCCGTCCAGATCCGGCAGCATGATATCGATAATCACGAGATCCACCGGTTTTTTTTTAAACAGCTCCAGCGCGGTCCTGCCGGCGTAGGCGGAAAGTATGGAAAACCCCGCAGCCTTCAGATAATCACCGGTCATGCGGTTGAGTTCCTTCTCATCTTCCACAATCAGGATCACGCGTTCCATCACAACACCCCTTACTAAGGATTCCGGGCCGGGGGCCCGGAATCCGATATTCCGTCAATAATCAGCGGCGAAACGGTCCGCGTCCGTGATGGTGATGAAAGTCGTCATCGTCCCATCCCGGTCCGCCCGGTCTTCCGCGGTTAATCTGGTAGGTTTTGTCTCCTACGGTAATCTTTTCCGCAAGCATGATTTTCATCGAGTCGCCGGAAATCGCGGAATCCCTGACATAACCTTCCACCGTTACCTTCATTCCGTTCTCCAGCTTCAAATCGCTGTTCATGAACCAGGGATACATCAGCGCATACACCCGGCCGTTTGCCTTCAGCACCGGAATCTTATCCTGCTCAACCTGCACGGTACCGGTTACGGTTACGGCCTCCGCGGCATCACGATACCGATAGGAACGCATACCACCGAAATATCCCGGTCCCGGACAGCCGTTGTTCCCGCCCCGGTTTCCCGGACCGAACTCTCGGTCTGCAAAAAGGCCCGAACCCAATAACAGCCCTATGGCCATAAGCACAAGTATTTTTTTCTTCATAGTAAACCTCCTGTGGTTTTTCTACAATAGTAAAATACTGTTTTGAAAAAAGTGTGAAAAAAGTCGGTTATTTTTCCAGAATCGTTTTTATGGTATCCAGGAGAAATGGTATTTTAAACGGTTTGTTTATAATGGCATCGCTTTGGGCCAGTTCTTTTTCATCCTTCTCAGAGAACTCCCCGCTGTCCTCCAAATGCCAGTTCATGGGTCTGCCGGTAATGACGATGACCTTGACGGCAGGATTGTTCTGTTTTACATTTTTCAGCACTTCCATACCGGGGATGCCGGGGATTTTCAGATCCAGCAAAATAAGGTCTATCGGATGTTCGCCCAGCAGCGACAGGCCGTCCACTCCGTTATACGCCGTCAATGTCTTGTACCCTTCACTCTCCAGAATTTCAGCAAGATTTTCCCGCAGTTCCTGATCATCATCAATAATCAGCAGGGTCTTTTGACTCATGGGGAACTCCTCTTCGGTAAAGAAAGGATAGCGGTGGTGCCCTCCCCCGGAATACTGGAAAGCATGATTTTGCCGTCATGCAAATGGACCATTTCACGACAAACCGAAAGGCCCAGCCCCGTGCCTTTTGATTTCAGGGTAAAAAACGGTTTGAATACATTTTCCATATGTTCAGGCGGAATACCGTGACCGTTGTCCTCAATTTGAATTATGATATTTCCTTCCTCCATTCTACCGGATACTCCAACCCTGCCCCCGTCCCGCGGTGCGGCTTCCCAGGCATTCCGAAATAGATTATTCAAAATCTGGTTGATTTGAAACAGGTCCGCCCAAAGCATTTCCTTTTTCAATCCTGAAATGTCCGTCGAAATCTGTACTGCCTTGTCTTTAAATTTTTCCCTGGTTTCAACCAGACAGTTGTTGATAAGTTCATATATCGGTATATCCTCAAACTGCGGCAGTTTAATCCGGGAATAATTCAAAAGATTGTCTATAATCTGACTGCTCTGGTTTATTTTCTTTTCAATATCCTCGATGTACTTTGCCAGTTCAGGCCGGTTCCCGGTTTCTCTCCGTAAATTGTAGGCGATTATGCCGATCACCGCAAGGGGATTGCGCAGTTCATGGGCCACGGTTGCCGCCAGCGTACCGATCTCGGACAGGCGTTCTTTTTTTTTCAGCTCGGCTGCGTCCTGTAAAGATCCGAGTTTTTGCTCCAGTTTGGCATTGGCCTGTTGCAACTTGAGCCCCGCATCCTTTAATGCACGTAAATCCATAAAAACCAGGCATAAAACGGAAGAATCCAGGTGAAGGCTGTTGCAGGAAACCTGTACCGGTATCGTGGCCGCCGCAGCATCCCGTAAAACAATCTCCGTTTTGCACTTATTATTAAGACCCTGCCGGAGCAGATCAGTGATAACCGGCCTATCGGCCGGGGTACAGAAATCCGTAACGGATCGTCCGAGTATGCTCTCCACCGGCAGATCAAGCATTTGAGCCAGGCAATGATTACAAAAAAGGACCATGCCGTCCGGGGTAACCGTTGCCACCCCTTCATTCAATGTTTCGAGAATGATGCGATACGTATGGTCCGTACTACCGTTTTTGTCTTCCCTGTCGAGCGAAGGTCCGGGCGCCGTAAGAGTTTCAAGCTTTCCATTACGGAATTTCCGAATGGTATTTTCATATTCTTCCAATTTCTTTATTAGTTCATCTATTTTTTCGGGAGAATGATAGTTCTCCGCACTATTTTTTTTCATACTTTTAAACTCTATTATTATTATTTTGGAAATGCAATGTCTGAATGCTGACTACATTCTGTATTTTTTTGATCCTTTTCCTTTTATTCAGTACGGCGTTTATTCATCACAAAACACCGGTACAATACTTGACAAATCGAATCTCCGGTGTTATTATTTTTTAAATCGTAACACAATAGTGTTAAAGGAGAAACCTATGCATATGGCCGACGCCCTGCTTTCGCCGGAAGTGGGGGGCGTAATGTGGGTGGCAACGGCGGGTGCCATAGCCTTTTCCGCGCAAAAGTTGAAAAAACAGGCCGATCCCGGTAAAATTCCATTAATGGGGGTGATGGGCGCCTTTATCTTTGCGGCACAAATGATCAATTTTGCCATCCCGGGCACGGGCTCCAGCGGGCATATCGGCGGGGGAATGATTTTGGTGATGCTGTTAGGCCCTTCCGCCGGCTTTTTGACCATAGCTTCGGTGCTGATCGTACAGGCGGTATTTTTCGCCGACGGCGGACTTTTGGCATTGGGATGCAATATTTTTAACATGGGCGTCATTCCCTGTTTTCTGACCTTTCCTCTCATCTACAAGAAATTTAAGGACAACAAACCATATTCGCTTCGATCAATGGCAGCCATCATGGCCGCGGTTATAATTGCCCTACAGTTGGGTGCTTTTTCTGTTGTTTTGGAGACCGTTTTCTCCGGTGTTTCCGGGGTCGGTTTTTATGATTTTCTGCTGTTGATGCAGCCCATACATCTGGCCATCGGTGTTGTGGAAGGCCTGATCACGATCGCCGTTATTAACTTCTTGGCAAAGGCACGGCCCGATCTCATCGAGCAGGGGCCCGCGCGGCAAAATGAACAGTCGGCGGCCGTTACCGCTCCCACAACAAAGAAGATTCGCACCCGAATCATCATCGCGATTGTATTGGGTACAGCCCTGCTGACGGCAGGGATAGTTTCCTGGTTTGCCTCTTCCGACCCGGACGGGCTTGAATGGGCGTTTTTCCATACCACGGGAAAAGAAGAACCATCCCAACCTCAGGACGACCTGCATCGGAGTCTGCAGGCCATCCAGGAAACCACTGCCGTGCTCCCGGATTACAATTTTAAGAACCGGGAAGGAACAACGGCCCATGGAGAAACAGCAGAACCGGCTACGGTTCATTCCTCCAATAACGGAACCAGCCTGGCAGGTATCGTCGGGTCTCTGCTCACCCTGGTTTTAATCACCTCCGCTGCTTTACTGCTGAAGATTATACGCAAACCGCGTACTCGTAAATGAGAAGTATATTTTAATGGTACTGGAACACTCACTCCTTAATATCCGTAAACTCGATACACTGTCGTTGCAGTCATCCCCCATACACAAACTTGATCCCAGAAGTAAATTAATTACCACCCTGGGCTTTATTATTACGGTAATATCCTTCCCCAGGTATGAACTGGCACAGCTTCTGCCTTTTTTGTTATATCCGCTGTTCTTACTATACGGCGGGAACATCCCCCTCGGGTACCTCCTAAAAAAAGTGGCCATTGTTTCTCCTTTCGCCCTGTTTATCGCCATATGGGGCCCATTGACCGATCATGAGGTTGTGTTCCGTCTCTTCTCACTTCCCGTCAGCGCGGGTATCATCTCGTTCAGTTCTATTATGCTGCGCTTTCTTCTCACCGTACTGGCCACGCTGGTATTAATAGCCGGCACGGGCTTCATCCCGCTTTGTTACGCGCTTATCAGGCTGAAGGTACCGACCGTTTTGGCAACGCAATTATTGTTTCTGTACCGGTACCTCTACGTGCTGGTCGAAGAAGCACTCCGTATGGTCCGGGCCGAACATATACGCTCGTTACGCAATAAAATGAGGTTCGGCACATTCAAACATATTCTCGGCAGTTTGCTGTTACGCACAATAGACAGGGCCGAAAGGATCCATGCCGCGATGATGTGCAGGGGGTTTGCCGGCACCTTCCGTGTAAAAAAAACTGCCGCCTTTAAAACAGCGGACCTGTTTTTTATCGTTGGGTGGGTGGGTTTTTTTGTTTCGGCCCGAATATATAACCTTCCGCTTATTCTGGGAAATTTAATTATGGGAGCAACAGCATGAGTCACCATTTTGTTACGGTCAAAGACCTCTGTTACCGCTATCCGGAAGGAACCCATGCTTTGGAGGACGTAAGCTTTACCGTGACCCATGGAGAGTCGGTCGCCGTCGTCGGGGCCAATGGGGCGGGAAAATCCACCTTACTGCTGCACTTAAACGGCTTACTATTACCCACACAGGGAAATATTAATGTCGGAGGCACCTATGTGAATAAAAAAACATTACGGGAGATCAGAAAAAAGGTGGGGTTTGTGTTTCAGAACCCGGACGATCAGCTGTTCATGCCTACCGTCTTCGACGATGTGGCTTTTGGGCCGCTGCAAATGGGACTTTCCGCAGCAACGGTGGACACGCAGGTAAAAAATGCCTTAAAACAGGTGGGTGCGCTGCATCTGGCCGACCGCCCCCCCTTCAAGCTTTCGGCCGGCGAAAAACGCCTGGCCGCCATGGCCGCCATTCTCGTCATGCAGCCCGATATTCTTGTCATGGATGAACCCTCATCCAGCCTGGACCCTCTGGCACGCAGGAACCTCATCCGGTTGTTGAAATCATTCAAACACACCAAAATAATCGCCACCCATGATCTGGATATGGTGTTGGAGGTATGCAGAAGGACGCTGGTGCTTTGTAATGGGAAACTGACCGCGGACGCCCCTCCCCTTGAGGTATTCAATAATAATAAGCTGTTGAAATCCAGCCACCTGGAGAAACCATTGACGATGCAGGGCTGCCCGCGGTGAATAAACAAGGCATCTTTATGAACAATACCAGTTTCAAAGCCATGGGGCTGAAACTGAACGCCGTAAAAATGAAACAGGGCGCCAAACTAAAAGCGGTAAAATAGCCCTTTTAGTACAGCACAATACTGATCGCGATATTCTTGTTGTACAGTACCGCCAGGTTCTGCCGGCCTTCGTATAAATAATATTTGTCGGCTATGCGCCTATGCCGGCCGAATGATTTTTCGATCTCTCCCTTACTTGAGCCGATCCCGATGGTATTCTCCACTTTGGGGCTTCCCGCGGCCGCAAGTTCAATGCTCGCCACTTTTCCGTCGGAAATATACAGTTTGGCCTTCATATCCTTGTAAACCCACACCTCTTCTCCGCCTTCATATGCTTCAATCTCGCTCGCCTTGCCCCATTCATTAAGCACCTGTTTCAGGGTTGCGCCTACCCGGATTCCGTTCACGGCCAGGTATTCCTTTTTCGGCTCCTTGGGCAGGGTTACACCCGCCATGGATGAAAGGTGATACGCCCAGAGTGAGTGCGATTCATAGAGATTTAAATAATCCTTGGCCACAAGCTGCGCGGTCTTTTTATCTCCGGTTAAGAGCAATACCAGGGCATAATTGAGTACAGGGGTGAAATCACTGTAGACAAACTCGGGATTAAGCATCTGGGTGACCTTCAGTCTCTGGCGCATACTCTGCAGATTGGCAAACACCTTTTGATCCATCCGGGCTTCACCTAATAAAGACGCGTATTGATTGTGATAATCAACCGCAAGCTGACCGAAGAGTTGTAAGGCCTCTTTTTTCTTGCCCACCAAAAAATACACCACTCCCAGGTTGGAGAAGGTGGCGTAATTCGGCTGCAGCGTACAAGCCTTGTCGGCCAGGGCCAGGCTCCGCGCCTCATCCTTGGCATCGGGGGAATACGCCAGAAGCAGGGCGTAGTTGGAATAGAACCCCGGATCAACCGCCTGTTTGTACACTTTTTCATAAGCGTCACGCGCCCGGAAATACAAGATTTTATCCCCGGGAATATCCTTCGGCTTACTTCTCTTACCGGCTGAAAATACCAGGTCATCCCTGAACGCGGGCAGATCGATAATACCCCGCAACTTCTGGTCCTTGAGTAATACGGTGGAAAGCCAACGTTTATGACAGGCAACCGCCCGGGCTTTGAGCAGGTAAATATTGGTGGGCGACTGCAGAAGCCCCTGGTCCAGGGTTTTGATCGCCTTGTCCAGGTTCATACCCAGAGAAATGTCGGAGATTGCCTGTTCCAGCCTGGCCGCCCATTTATGCCACTCCTGATCCTTGGATGTAAACTGGGCAAGCCGTTGATGCGGTGAAGGGTGGGTCTCCAGATAGATATTGAAGGCGGAAGCGGATATCCCCTTAAGCTGGTCCTGGTGCAGGGCATTCAGTATTTCCAGGGTGGCAATCATGGAATCGGGATTGTACCCCGCTTTTTTCAATAAAAGGTAGCCGGTCCTGTCCGCCTCGAACTCATTATCCTGAGTGTATTTGATCAGATGCAAATCGAGGGTATCCGGGACACTTTCGCTTAGGTCCCAGCTTTTTTTCATGGATTTAAAGGCATGCCGATTGTAGTAATGACCCAGCTCATGGGCGATAATCGGTGCCATCAGGTTCTGACGCATCACTTTAAGCTGCGCCGGCGGTATCTGGTCCAGGGTCTTTCCGCTGTACATTTGCAGTACCTGGTCAAAAAAATCAAGCGTTCCCTTAAAGATGACAAACTGTCCGCCCGGAAAGGCCGCCGCGTTAAACTCACCGGTGTTCAGGATGGCATAGCGGATCTGAAAGCCCTTCTCTCCGGAATAGCGCGAAAGCCGCAGAAAAGCCGCTTCCAAAGGTTCCTGCCACTCACCGGGGGGCACCTCCCCATACTGCTTGATCATGTTCTCGAACCAGACCTGACTCTGGCGCAGCATATAGGACCAGATTTCCAGATCGGTATCGGTTTTTACAGATTGTGCGAAAAGCGCCGCCTGCCCGACTCCAAGGAGTAAAAGCGCCGCCAGCAGGAAAAGAAAGTACTTTCTCATGGGTACCTCCTTATGGAAATGCGTAATAATAAAAGCATAGGCCGTTTTTTCCATAACGTCAAGAAATAATGAACCTTTGTAAACAGATAAATATAGGGCGGGAACGCGCTTTTCCTCACGACAGATCCCTTTTTTTCCTATAGAATAGAGTTATACTTTGTAGGAGGGGGCGTGAACATGAAGATATTTCTTACCGGCGGTACCGGATTTATCGGATCATATGCGGCGGCGGCGTTACTGAAAGCGGGGCATTCACTCAGTATACTGGCACGCAACCCGCAGAAACTGCCTGTGTTGGCCGAACAACCGGGGGTAGACATTATCAAAGGGAGCCTGACTGATTTCGATATTGTTGCACAAGGGGTAAAGAACAAGGACGCGGTCATCCATGTTGCCCTGGGTTGGGGCGACACACCAGTGGAAATGCTGAAAAACGACACCCTGCCTTCGGTATTTTTAATGCAGCAGGCCCAGGCTGCTGGTGTGAAACATTTTATCTACACCTCCTCCACCGCGGCATTAGGCTGGCTTTCCGCCGATGTGGATGAGGAGAGTAAAACCAAACCGGTTGATTATTACGGTGCCACCAAAGCCTCAAGCGAAAACTTTCTGTTGGCCGCGGCCTTCCGCTCTTCCATGCGCGCTAACGTCATCAGACCCGGCTATACCTTCGGCAACCCGGTGATGGAAGGCGCGACCACCCAACCGGACAGGCGGTTTCACGAAATAGCGGCCGCGGCCGTACGGGGTGAGGACATAACGGTTATCAAGTATGACGGTACCCAGTTTATTCAGGCAGCGGACCTTGCTCAGGTTTACCTGTCGGTGCTTGAATCGGAGGTAAACCGGCAGATCTATCTGGGGTTGGGGCGTGAGTTTATTACCTGGGAAGAGATCGCGGTAGAGGCGATCTCTTTAAGCGGGTCCAAAAGCAGGATAATCCTGCAGGATCAAGGATACTCGGCAAACCCTTTCTATTACCGGGTAAATAAAATAGCGCATGACTTCAATTTGGAGTTTACCGCGCGGGATAAAATTACAGCCCATTTGCAGTATTTATGCGGTTTGGAAAAATAAAAACGATACTACTGTTTATGCCCGGCCCTTTTTTGTGCGGGCAGGGCAATCCGGGCAAAAGGGTCTTTTACATTCGTCCTTTTACCCCCTGCTTTGAATGCCGTCCAGGTATCCCATTGCTTCACCCGAAATATGGGCCGCGTTGGCTTCGTCCGTGTCAATGTGCATGGCCAGGCGATAGTTCGGATTGACACGCACCAGCACATCGCCGAAAATCAACTCACGGTCACCCTGCACCCTTACCCGCACAATGTCCTTATCATGCAGCCCGAAACTCAGGGCGTCTTCCGGTGACATATGAATATGGCGCATGGCGCAAATTACTCCCTTTTCCAGCACTACCTCTCCCGCCGGGCCGCGGATGGTGATACCGGGGCTGTTTTGGATATCCCCGGAGGCACGAATGGGGGGCTGCACCCCCAGCTTGAACTGCTCGGTCATGGCAATCTCAATCTGTGTTTGTGACCTGACCGGACCGAGAACCCGCACCCGGTCGATCCTGCCCTTGGGGCCCACCAACTCCACCTTTTCCTTGCAGGCATACTGCCCGGGCTGAGAAAGCTCATACTCATTCGTCAACTCATACCCTGTGCCGAACAGCGCCGCCAGGTGTTCGGCGCAAAGATGCACATGATGAGCGGAGATCTCCAGGGGGATGGGAAGCGGCTCCTTTTGCTCGATGATCTCGGCCACATAATTCATATTCAAGGTGCGGATCATCTCCCGGGCGATCATCATCTCTTCGTACGGGGGGACAACCAGCACCCGGACCGCCGAGTTTTCCGCGGAAATATCCCTCACCTCCGCAGCCGAGGCCGCATCATGGTTTTTCTGCTCATCAATGCATATTCCCATACACTGCAGCCCCTGGCAGCTTAAGCTCCGCACCCCCGCACTTTGCCAACCGATACTGCCTGTAAAAACAAGTACGTCCAATCCGCCCATGGCGGCCATATAGGCCCCGATATACTTGCGGATACCGTAACAGAAGGTCTTTACGGCCAGTACGGCCCGCTGGTTCCCCTTGTCGGCTGCCGCCTCAATTTCACGCATATCACCGGATATCCCCGATAACCCCAATAACCCGCTTTTGGTGTTGATGACCTCCTCCACTTCACGGGGCGACATGTTTTCCGTACGCATCAGGTACGGCAGGGTGGAGGGATCAAGGCTGCCTGATCGGGTACCCATAATCAGCCCGTCCACCGGGGTCAGCCCCATGGAGGTATCCACGGAACGGCCGTGGTCCACCGCGCAAATGGAAGAACCGTTTCCCAGGTGACAGGTGGCAATTTCCAGGGCATTATAGGGAAGTTTCAGGAATTCCGCAGCTTTCAACGACGAGTAGGAATGAGACAGCCCCTGGAAACCGTAGCGCCTGATCTTTTTTTTCTCAAAGTACTCATAGGGCAGCCCGTACAGGTAGGCGTACGGCGCGAGGGTGGAATGAAAAGTAGTATCGAACACCGCCACATGGGGTTTGTCCGGAAATAATTCCATCGCGGTTTTGATTCCCGCAAGATTGGCGGGATTGTGTAAAGGGGCAAAATCTACCAGCCTGCTTATTTTTTTTATTACCTTTTCCGTGATGATCACGGACTGCGAAAAAAGGTCACCGCCATGTACCACCCGATGTCCTACTGCCGTTATTTCGTCCATTTTACTTATCACCCCAAAGCGGGGGGCGGTCAGCATTTTTTGCATGGCCAGGCAGGCGGCCTCCAGATCGGCGAGTGCTTCATCGGATCTTTCTTCGACATCTTTGGTTTTATAGCTGTGGGAAGTGTTTTCACCGCCGATGTCTTCGATAACACCCTGCACCGTAAGGGCCCGGTTCTCCGTATTGAACAGGGTATAGCGGACCGAAGAGACCCCACAGTCAAGTACCAGCAGTTTCAGGGGCTCGCTGCTGTTGAGCTGCAGACCGTACGGATCACCGCTTTTTTTCAGGGCCGATGCCGCCAGATCTCCCCTTCGTTCATAGGACGAAATCTCCTTTAGACGCCGGGAAATGGTTTTGGAAATCATTTTAATGGCCGGGGGATGGGTGATAATCATCTGCGAAAACAGGGCGTGAGGAATAAGAATGGCCTTGCAGGGGGTCAATCCCGTAACATCGGCCATGGTCTTGTCCCCGGTCATCAGCGACATCTCTCCGAAAATACTGCCCGGCTTTAACACGGCAATAGAATGAGTCTCACCCTGGTCATCGGTCAACGAAACCTGGGCGTTCCCTTCCACAAGAACGCCGAGAAAATCGCCGGTCTGCCCGAACTCTATTATGGCCTCCTGCGGTTCAAAGGTCACCAGGCGTGACCCGATAACGAGGTTATAAAGCTGTTCGTCAGAAAACCCCTCACATAACGGGACGTGGGAGCGTAAGAATTTAATTATGTCATCCATCTCAGATTTATTATAATGCTTTGCCCCGACACGTACAAGGAAAAATGGGACCTGTATGACGTATGGTCCGTAATCTCCGAAAAGGTTCAGCCCCCCTTCCTCACTGAAATATAACGATATTATCGTCTGTTATGCCAATGCCGCGAACTCAATATAGGGTTGATATTCCGGCAGCTCTTCAAGCGCCTTCATCAGGCCGATATCAAAATTCTTCTTTTCCGATTCATACCATTTATAGTCATCTATAAACTTGGCGAATCGCTTATTGGTAAAATCCAAAAAATCGGTATCCCGCTTTTTTCCTTCCTTAATTTTTGCGCTGAAGCTTTTATAAACTCCGGTAAACAACTCAAGCCATAACAGTTTGGCACGGGCCATAAAAATATGCTTTTCCATACCGCCGGCCAAAAACCAGCCGATTATAATCCATTTCAGGAACAGATCATTGCGATCGCCGAATGTGTCGCTTTTTTTCTTTTCCGCCAAGGTGTCCTTATTGACCTTCACAAAATCATCTTTCAGTTTCTTGTTCGCCTTCTTAATGGACACAAGCTGTTGATCACTGTTCACCTCCGGCGGCAGCAGGGCCAGGTCCATAATGGGGGAGGTTTTCTCGATAGGCCCTTTTTTAAAGACGATGGATTTGTCGCACTCGATATCCGCGGCCAGTTCGCCCTGTTTGAAGGTAACCGCTTCCGGCACATCGGTACGCATGCCGATACTGGTATACTTTACCTCCCGCTTGTTGTTCACCAGCGGACCGACGGCCACGATTGAACCGGAATAGGTTATGGCGATACAACCGCTCTTATCAGCCATCGCCATGGAACGCTTTCTGTTAAAATTCTCATGCTCGGCCATTTTGTAAAACAACGCCTTTTTCAGCAGCCATGATTCCATCAATTTTTTCATGGTGTCCTTATCATCGGGCAGTCCGGTTTCCTTTAACAGCCCTTGCAGATGTGTCCGGACTTTGGCGGGAATATTCTTTTTTAAATCCGCTAAATTTGTAAAACTTTCCATAATTACACCTCCAACTCATATGATAGCCAAAAAAAACGGGAATACAATACTATTTTTTAAAGGGCTTCCTTGACTTGCGGGCCGGAGCGATATAGAATTAATTATTCATGGCGCAGCAAAAAATCGGTAAATATACGATTTTAAAAAATCTGGAACAGGGCGGCATGGCCCGGATATATCTGGCCCGGTGCCGCTCGGTAAAACAGCCTGTCATCCTGAAAAAGCTGACGCTTACCAATCGAAAAGAGTTCAAACAACGCTTTGAACGCGAAGCACACCTGATGCATATGTTTAAAAACCCATTTATTGTTAAGGTGCTGGATTTTTTTAAGTCAGGGACTTCCTTTTATATGGCCATGGAGTTTGTCGACGGCATGTCATTGGATAAACTTATCAGATTAAAAGAGGTACTCTCGCCCACCGCCACGGCCCTGATTGCCTTTCAGGTGTGCGAAGCGCTGGAGTATGCCCATGCCAAAGGGGTCATTCACCGGGACATCAAGCCGGCCAACATCCTGATCGGAAAAAACGGGAAAGTGAAACTGACGGATTTCGGCATTGCCACCACCGATGACACGGGGAGCGGGGAGCGTCTGACCAAAACAGGGACCTGCTTCGGCACCTCCTGTTATATGTCACCCGAACAGATAGAGAGCTCCAAACATGTTGACGAACGCTCCGACGTATATTCTCTGGGGGTTACGCTGTATGAAATGATGACCGGGGCAAGGCCATTCAAGGCCAATTTTTCCAGTGAAACCATTACCAATATTTATAACGGCAAGTATGTCAAACCGGAAAAACTCAATCCCGCTATCCCGGCCAAGTTTCGGACAATCATTAAAAAAGCCATGTGCAATATAAAAGAAAGCCGCTATGCAAATATCGGGAAACTCAAAGCCGCACTGGCGCCTTTTTTAAAGAAGTTTAAAGACGCAAAAAGTAAGCATACTTTTATCAAGCACTATCTTGCCGAGCGCGCCTAATCCTTTTTAGACAGAATGCTGCGGGTTCCCTGGCGCGCCTCCTCTTCCTGGAGTGTCCGCCACGATTCATCCCGCACCGACCGCGAAATATACTCATGAGCCTGCTTCACCGAATCGGTCATCAATAAAAGGTCCATATCGCCCCTGGATATTTTTCCTTCGGGAAGCATTGTACCTGCAAGCCAGTCGGTCAGACCCTTCCAATATTCGGTACCGAACAGCACCACCGGAAAATTCTTCATCTTACCGGTCTGTATCAGGGTCAGGGCCTCAAAAAACTCATCCATGGTGCCGAACCCTCCCGGAAAAATTACGAATGCGGTTGCGTATTTTAAGAACATTGTTTTGCGTGAAAAGAAATAATAGAATTCAATGGCGATATCCACATAGGGATTGACGTGCTGTTCAAAGGGGAGCTCGATATTCAAGCCGATGGACAGGGCCCCGCTCCGGCGGGCGCCTTTGTTACCCGCTTCCATGATACCCGGGCCGCCGCCCGTAATAATGGTGAACCCGTCCTTTCCCAGCAGTGCGGCCAGTTCCACCGCCCGCTGGTACATGGGATCTTCGGGCTTTGTACGCGCCGATCCAAAAATTGAGACGGCTGTCTTAACATTAGCGAGAGTTTCGAATCCCTCCACAAACTCACCCATAATGCGGAACACCCGCCACGGGTCGGTCTGGGTAAACCAGTCCGGGTTCTGTTTCAATGAGGCCAAGAGGCGCTCATCCTCGGTAAAACCTCCCGAGCGCATCTCATAGTTGTTTTTCTTGATCACTGTATGCTTACTCCGTATAACTTAACACTTCAAAAATGACCAGGGACTGCTGCAGGCTGATATTTTTTCGCAAGGCCGGGTTGCTTTTCATCAGCTGTTCCTGCCTCACAAACAGGGGCTTGAGTTTTTTTGCCAGTTGCCTGGTTTTTTCCGCGTCATTCTCAAACTTGTCCACCAGGGTGTCCAGCTGACCTTGAATGCTTGTAATAAACGTATGCACCTCATCCGCCGCCTTGCTTGGATTGTTTTTATTGGCTTCAACAATCGACAAGGTCTTGTCCATGTAATTATACACCTTCTGCACCGCGTCTTCACCCGCGCATGCCGTAAAGAACAAAAAACCCAGAACGGTTACACTTAAGAAAATCAAAACTGTTTTTTTCATATGTCCCCCTCACGAAAACGGATCATAATATCGTTATTATTAATTATAATGCCAAGTATGCATAGATACAAAAAAAAAATTTTAAAATGGGACAGCTTTGCGTGAACCGACCCCAGGTACAGGCTTTCGGCCGCTAAATAATATTTATTGACGCAGCGTGCTTTATCACAAATAATTTAAAGTGTTGTGCAATACCGCTTATACTACCTGGATAAAAAAATCGAACTCAAATATGAAAAAGAATATACCATAGGAAGGAGCCGGGAGGCAATGATCCGTATCCCCGGCAGCACGATTTCGCGTAAACACGCCAGAATAATCTATCGGAAGCGCCGTTTTATAATTGAGGATACCAAGAGCACAAACGGCCTTTATGTAAACGGGAAAAAAACGCGGTCCCATATTCTGTTTGACGGCGATCATATCAACATCGGAACCTGTTTCCT
Organism: uncultured Spirochaetaceae bacterium; assembly: GCA_964634205.1. GTDB lineage: Bacteria > Spirochaetota > Spirochaetia > SZUA-6 > RPPD01 > JAFGGG01. The sequence continues at coordinate 43,257 of CAZWKE010000014.1, read as the reverse complement.
GGTGTACAAGGAATTCATTGCTCACCGCCCCATGCAGGAGTTTGAGCGTGAGCTTACCGATACCCTGGTTATCGAACACCAGATGGCGGAGCTTTTACAGAGCGCAGGCAATCAAAAAACATACAAACAACTGCTTACACTGAAGCGTACCATCAATAATGCCAAGACAAAACTGCACGCGCTTGCCAACCGGGACCGGCTTACCCGCCTTTATAACAGGCGTTACCTTGATGAGGAGTTTGAAAAGGAGTTGGAGCGGGCCAATCGCTATGGGTATCTGCTCTCCTTCCTGCTTATCGATATTGATCATTTCAAACAGGTAAACGACAAGCACGGACATCAGAAAGGCGATCGTGTGCTGGCAGCCCTGGCATCCGTGATCCGCGGGAATACCCGTGTGAATGATCTGGTTGCCCGTTACGGGGGAGAGGAGATAGCAGTTGTAATACCCGAAATGAAATCCGACCAAAGCATTAAAATAGCCGAGAAGATAAGGCATATGATCGAGACCCGGTCTGCCAAACTTACCGGGCTTAAACTGACGGTAAGTATCGGTGTCGGATTTTACACCATGGGGGAAAAGCCGGAACAACTTATCGCCAAGGCGGATAAAGCCCTTTACGAGGCAAAAAAACGGGGGAGAAACCGGGTTGTTATCTATAACCGTCCCTCAATATCCCCGTCCCCTTAGTTTATCCGGCTCTACCGTGGACCCGTGTACCGTCCGGGCGATTAATTCCTTCTTGCACAATAATATATTTTATATATAATTGTTATATTAAAAAGCGCACAGCCACAATTCAAGGAGTGTCTATGAAAAAATCAATCGTAGTACGAAATCTGCTTCTGTTTGGAGTTTTCCTCATTTGTCTGTCCTGCGCACAAAGCGGAAAATGGCGGCTTGTCTGGTCTGATGAGTTTAATTACCGGGGTGAACCGGACCCCGACAAATGGTCGATTGTGGAAAAACCGCCCCGGTGGGTCAATCAGGAAGAACAGGCATATGTCAACAGAAGAGAAAATGTACGCGTTGAAAACGGAAACCTTATCATAGAGGCACGCAAGGGTGATTTTCGCAATTATAACTATACCTCGGCCCGGCTTGACACCTATCTTACCGGAAAGTGGACCTACGGCAGAATAGAGGTACGGGCCAAACTTCCCCGCGGACGGGGGACCTGGCCGGCTATTTTCATGCTGCCCACGGAAAACATCAAAAGTGTTTTCGGCTGGCCCTCCTCAGGAGAGATGGACATTATGGAGCATGTGGGATTCAGACCGGGAGTCGTACAGGCAAGCGTACATTGCGCCAAATACAATCATCTGCAGGGGAACCACAAATTCGGAACCCTGCAGCTTGACGACCCGTTCGATACATTCCATGTATATGCCCTGGAATGGTACCCGGACAGGCTGGACTTTTATGTTGACGAGAACAACTATTTCAGCTTCAAGAATGAGATGAGCGGCTGGAAGGCCTGGCCCTTTTATAGAGATTTTTACCTGATACTCGACCTGGCTATCGGCGGAAGCTGGGGAGGGGCACAGGGAATTGATGACAGTATCTTCCCTGCCAGGATGGTTATTGACTATGTGCGGGTTTACCAGGCTGATCTGGAAAAGCTGGGTTATAACTTGAAAGAGTATCAACCCGATTAGCCTGTTATTTTTTTTCTGCGCGCAAAACCGGGCGCACTCATTGTTTCTTTGCCAGTTCCCTGCCTACCTTGAGTTTGGCGGCATTCAGCTTTCTGATACAATCATTTTCTTCCACGGGCATTAAGTTGTTGAAAGGCAGCCCGAGCGCCGTCTCTATGACCTCGTATGCCTTGTCCCATTCTTTCCAGTAAATGTAAATATCAGCAACCAGTTGGTAGGTTTGGCGATAGGTCTTACCGTAAATGAGCGCCTGTTTTATATCGGCAAGTGCCTTCTTTTTGTCACCCACGCTGATCACGGCCGGCGCAAAGGCATACACCGAGGCCCGGATTGCCCAGGGCATCCCCTTAAAAAAAGCAGGATTCAGCGATATCACCTTGGTCATCTCGTTGGCGATATCATCCGCGGAGAACAGACTGTAAAGAATGCCGTTGTACTCCGCCCACATGGCCATGCCGACCCCCAGCCAATAATGGCCGGCCGCGCCGTTGGGATTGATATGCACCGCCTTATCCGCGTAATCCTTACATAAAGTAAAGTAACGTTTTTTCACATCCTTTTTTTCCGCATAAAAGTCTCCGTAAAAGTAACAAAGCACGGCGTACATCCACAGGGTATCATAATCATTATGCCCCGCCTTCATCTTAAGTTCCAATTCCTGCAGCAGCTCAAACAATCCCTCTTTGGTTTCACGCTTCTGGCCGATCTTGCTCTTTAAGAGTTCATCCAGGTTGTCGCCCGCGTAGGCCATCCCACTTATTAAAACAAAAACGATTATGAATAACAAAAATATTTTGTTGCTCCGCATGTGCTTCACACTCCCTTTATAATTAATTATAGTACATTATTGTATTAAATGCTTTTAAAACAAGCGAAAATTGGGGGAACCGCAATGCTAAATGTAAACATATAGCATTGTGCTTATGGGGAATTTGGCGTCCGGCGATTCTAAATTTGTCCCATTATAAGGCCCCTTTATAGGTATTTACATAGTTACTATGATACAATATGGTTCAAATTTAGAATCGCTGTTGTGGGAGAACGCATGCCGGAAAATAAAAAACGCAGCATTCAATGCGAAATCACGGCCGAAAAACATAAAGAGGTTATTTACACCGCCGGCCTGAAGGACGGGACAAAAGCCTATTGTTATTTCCTTGATGCTTCATGTGCCTGGTGTCTGGAACAGGGATTAGGCCTGCTTTCCCCGGGTTCCAGACGTTATCGCTTTAACTTTTCATTTAAAAAGTTTACCAGGCAGGACCTGCACTACCTGACCCATATCGACAACCGTAATCATGTGGCCATTGCGGCAAGGCATCCGTACGGGCTGGACCGGGGCTACCCGGGGATGGGGGTGGGGCGATACATCAAACTCCCCAAAAAGCCGGATACCGCGGAAATCGCGCTTACCATTATCGACGGGTACCAAAATATGGGGCTGGGCACCATCTTGTTCAGCCTGCTGGCCGAACATGCCGGGCAAAACCACATCACCTTCTTCTGCGGATACGTACAGGCACAAAACACCGCGATGCTGAATCTGTTTCAACGCTTCGGCGCCAGGACCGTAAACCAGGAGTGTGGGCTGCTTTATCTGGAAACCGACCTCCGGCAATGCGGAGAACAAATCACACAAGTTTTACAACAGTATGAATGCCCCCAGACCTGATTCGTTCCCCGCACACAATACGGTGCTGCTGGAAACCCTTAAATTCGACGCACTCAATTCATGCTCGCTGCTGTTCACCGAACCGCAGACAATCTTAAGCACAAGGGATATCGGGGAAGTGGACGTGCTGCTGTCTTCTCTTGATGATTATGTAAGCCGTGGATTTTACGCCGCGGGATTTCTGGCGTTCGAGGCCGGATATGCCTTTGTTCCCGCTTTAAGGAAACGATTGCATGGTAGGCAGTCCCCTTTCCCGCTGCTGTGGTTCGGTATATACAACGCACCGCGGATCTGGGACCCGCGTCTGGAGCGCGCACCGTATATCAACCGGCCGCTTGTTCCCAACGACGGCTTTCGCCGGCCAAACCGGCCGCAAAAGCAGCTAAGATTTGACGACTATCGGAAAAAAATAGACAACATTAAAGAGTACATCCGCCGGGGCCATACCTACCAGATTAATTTTACCTGGAATACCGATATACCTTTTTCCGGGCCGGCGTTCGGACTCTATAACCAAATCAAGCACATCCAACCGGTCAGCTACGCCGGGTATTTAGACTGCGGAGATATGGCCATACTCTCATTTTCACCCGAACTGTTTTTCAGGCGCAGCGGGAGACTCATCATGACGAAACCGATGAAGGGTACCATTGCGCGCGGCACACATAAAAAAAGCGATGAAGCACTCATGCGGCAGCTGTCCGCATCCGAAAAAAACAGGGCGGAAAACCTGATGATCGTGGATCTGCTGCGAAACGACCTGGGAAGGATCGCCCGGACCGGATCGGTTCGGGTCAGCAGGCTTTTTGAGATTGAATCCTACCGTACACTATTCCAGATGACCTCAACCATAGAGGCCACGCTGGAAAGTGACGTCAGCTATACGGATATCTTTCACAGCCTTTTCCCCTGCGGCTCGGTCACGGGCGCACCGAAAATCCGTTCCATGGAAATTATCAGGGAACTGGAGGAAGAGAATCGCGGGGTATACACCGGGGCCGTCGGATTCATTGCCCCGGATAAGCATGCGGTCTTTAATGTTGCCATTCGCACCCCGGTTATATATAATGGGGCCGCCCGCCTGGGGATCGGCAGCGGTATTGTCTGGGACTCGGCGGCGCGTGAAGAATATCGGGAGTGTTTATTAAAAATGGATTTTCTTACAACGAAACAGGATGATTTTGAGATCTACGAATCCCTGCTATGGGAGAACGGGGATTATTTCCTGTCGGACTATCATGCGGAAAGGATGGCTGCCGGCGCGGCCTATTTTTCCTTTCCGTTCACTGAACGGATGTTTCACGGGATGTTGCGTGAAAACCTGAGCAAACTCATAAACACTTCGGCCTATAAAGTAAAAATATCACTGAACAGGCAGGGACGGTTCACCATCACGAACGAGGAAATAAAACCCACAAAGCAGAACGGTCTGTGCATCGCCGTGTGCGGGCAGCCGGTCTCTTCAAATGATCCCTTTCTCTACCATAAAACCACCAGACGTGATTTGTATAACGAGGAATTAAAAAAAGCACAGGCCGGCGGTTTTTGGGACGTTGTTTTTTGTAATGAACGAAGTGAGATAACCGAGGGTGCCAGAAGCAATATTATCATAAAAGAAAACAGCGGATTATTCACTCCGCCGGTCTCCTGCGGACTGCTTGCGGGGACCATGCGCCGTTACCTGCTGGAACAGCAGCGCAGCATTACCGAGGCCGTAATAACGCTCCCACAGCTGAAGGCCGCGGAAGAAATATATATGTGCAATTCGGTTAGAAAGATGGTGAAGGTTTCTTTGTCCGACGGGACTGTGTAACCGTCCCATGATTTTGCACTCTATTCAGACGTTCAAAAGTCCACAAACCCGATATCGCTCGTGAACAGCCGCAGTTCCGCAATACAGGTGTCATCATAGCGGCTGCCTTTATACACGTCCAGAATGGTCACGGTAAAACTTGATATTTTAACGGGATGGGGGAATTTAAGGTACTGCATGTCCATGGTATCCCGCAGCGTAAACACCTTGCTTTCCCGCATATTCTTGGGCTCTCCGTTCTCAACGTACCGGCTTTCATAATCAACCTGCAGGCGCTTGACGCGGTTGTTCTTATGAAAAATATCTGCGCTCGATGCATACCCGCCGATAATCCCTATTTTATCAACCACATAATAGCCGCTGATCTTGCCGCCCGCCGTATACGGAGTAATATCAATTGAAAGCGACTGCCCGATGCCCGCCCCTTTTACGCCCTCAACCCAGGCTGTGGCGGGATCCCCGTCAAACACGTTCTCAGGGGAATAATCAAACGAGGCGTCCTTCAGCACGGAACTGGCTTTGACGGAATTGTATAACAACGGCGGCATGGTAATAACAATATCAAAATCCGGTTCGATATTTTTAAACTCCATTTTATAACCGTGAGGGGTCTTTTCATAGGATGCGGGGCTGATGTCGATCCCTTTAAAGCCTTCGCCGTCGGGCATTTTAAAATACGGGGAGGTTTGATTTATTTCATCAGGCGTAACGTTCTCCAGCAGTAAATTCACCGTAACCGCTTCGATTTTCCCTTTCCATAAACTGCCGGTACTGAGGATATACTTCAACCTGCGCATGTTACCGTCATAATCTCTTTCATAGAAATTAGAGTAGGTATTCTTTATATACTTGGTCTGTCCTTTTTTAAAAGAAACGGTAAAACACTCAAAATATTTTGTATAATAATCGGTTTTTTCGGAAAGCTTTTTTTCAACCTTCAACTGTTTTCCTTGGTCAAAGGCTTTGAAGTCTTTGAATCCCTCCGTCTCCGCTCCCTCTTCATTGGGAAATCCCATCACCACATCCCGGGCACTCCCATGATTTTCGAAAACATAATCTACCGCCACCTCATAGATATTTCTGTAGATATGAATATTAATGATTTCGCTTTTCAAAGCGATATCGTCATTTCCCTGCGGCATGACGGAGCCCCCCGGTGCCGGTATGACCGGGGCGGAATCGGAGCTTGCGGAAAAACAAAAACAGAAAAGACAGAACAGCAAAATCGATATTTTTTTCATATCCATCCTCCGGATGTTTTTAGGGGATATGCGGCAGGACAAATTCCGCCGCGCAAGCAATTATTCAGCCTGCCCAATTATTTTTTTTGAAAAGTCAGGATGCACTCTTCCTTATCCGCCTTCAAGATGACCGCGGGCATATTTGTATAGCTATACACTATTTTCGCGCCACTAACCTTGCTCAAGGTGTATCGATTGGGACGTATGCGGAAAAACTGCCCCGGTATAGTCCTGACCACCAACTCCGCCCGGTTCGCACCTCCCGCTCCGGGAAGCCATGTAAAGCTGAACTGGGCTTCATCCTGGGCCGAAAGACGGTAGTAAACCTCCCTCATATTCTTCCACTTCATCCACGGATAATGATAACCGATAAAATCAAGAATGCGGCGAAACGAAGTTTTTAAGGCATCCCAGGACAGGCCCTGTGAACGGTCGGGATCATACACGTCATCAGGATGAATAAAATGACTGATGACTCCGGGTGCGGTGGCACCGGCGATAATCAGTTTTTCATTGTCATAGGAGTCCACATACCCCGATGATATCCTGGGGAAGTAATACATACCGGGAAACTGCGGATTGGGGCCCATCTCGGTTGAGGTCTCATCCGTCCCGCTCCAGTACATGGCCGATATTACCTTGATACTCGGAAACACACGATGCAGGGCGATGATCCCCTCCTGGGAGATGATGTTGTTCGGGGCGACATACGAAAACGGCAGGGTGGCCCTGGGCAGCATGGCCGTCCAGTAGCGCTTTCCTTCCTTCAGGGCGCCGACCATATCTTCAATAGAGGCCCACTTATATTCGTTTGCCTCGGTTTTTTGACGGGTAAGCGACATATGATTGTAACCATGGAGGCCCATGTCCATGTCCTCGTCAAGCATTGTTCTTGCCAACCGCAGAGAAGCCTCATTTTCCGCGGCAAAAAATTCGGCACCGGTAAACGGCGGCTCTACACGGGCGTTATAATTAAAAATAATATACGTACTGGCCGGTATATCATATTCATCAAGAATTTGTTTTACCTGCGGCCACCAATCCTGAAGATAAAAATCCGTATCCGTAATCTGTTCAAGCGGTTCCTTTTTTACATTGTACATTGGCAGGGGGCAGTCATCGATAAACAAATGAGCAAACCCTAATGTCGCCGCCGCGCCCACCGGGCGTACACGCAGAAAGGACTCGAACGCCAACCCGATAAACTCAGGAATAATAAAGGCATGCCAGTTCCAGGTCATAATCCGGCCGTCGGCGGAGGTCCAGACAATGGGTTCTGAATTATTATCCGTACCCAGGACCACGGCCTCCTTGTCGGGTTTCAGGTTCCCGCGTCCCCAGCCCAGGTCGTTATCCTGCATTACAAAGCCCCGGCTTAACAGCATATCCGGAGCAAACTTATACCCGATACCCTCTCCCGCCTCCTGCTCTTCAATCGGCTCGGAGGCCAGGTAAGGCGCGATATTGACAAAATACCCCCCAAACAATGAAATAAGGGACCCCCCGTTTTCATAATAATCCGCAACAACCTGAGGATTTAAGCCTTGCGCGTTCGGAAGAATCAGGGCCACGGTGGTGTAATGCGCCAGATCACCCGGAAGAAGCCCGGAAAAATCCTTTTTTTCAATGACCTCAAAAGTACACTGAGTGCGTTTCAACTGCTCCGCGATGTTTAAACAGATTTTTTTAGTCTGCTCATGGGTAAGATCGGCCAGAATACCGATCCGTTCCTGTTTGGCACGGGGAAACAGGGCATGGCGTAAAAACTTCCTGAAATCAATAAGCATGACCACCTGCCCGTTTTCCATACGATAGACATAATTTGCCAGAATAAATCCTCCATTGCGGTTGGTGACCACAAAGGGACTGGGCGGCAGGTCCTTGTCTTTTCTCCGTACGGAAAGATACACATCCAGGTCTTTATCGATGATCTGGAAGTAATAATAGAATGCCGAAACCGCCGCATCCTGCCGCCCGTTGGCCTCCACTACAGATGAATCTTTACTGACAATCTCCAAGAGTGAGCCATCATCGGTCCAGTTGCCGCTGTACCACAGTCCAAGCCGGGAGAGGGTCAGGTTCAGACGGGCGGGTTCCACAAATTTATCCTTCTCCAGGCGATACTGAAAGGCCCCGAAGTTACCGATGACGATATACTTGATCCCCGCGTCGATGGCGCGGTCGATGAAATCGAGGTACGCTTCCGGATCAGCCATACTTGCCCCGCGAAACCAGCTTATTATCACCCGTACACCGGCCAGTTTCTCCTCAGGCGTGATTCCGGCGTCGATATCCCAGTATTCCACGCTGAACCCCATTTCCACGAGAATGTTTTGCAGATGATAGTGAATTTCATTTTCCTGCTCGGTCTGACCATCCGTAGACTTATACAGGGCCAGGACCTTGTTTCCCAAGGGTTGCCGCTGCATGGTCCGTATCATGGCCAGAGTTCTGTCCCACCGGGACAGCTTTGTGTAATCCGGAATTCGGCTTTTTTCTGAATTATTTGAACATGAGAGCATAAAGCCGCAGAGAAAAGCCAAGACCATGGCGGCGGCTTTGTATCTTTGTTTCATCATTACACCACCTGTGAAATCTTACTTTCAATAATAGTAAACTCCCGCGCAATTTGCAAATAAATGGATAAACATCACTTTGCTTTTTTCCGATAGTATTAATTGGTGGTGTTGTTATGAGATTTGGTCATGCCTATGCATTGAAGAATATCCTGCCTATCTGTTCGCACTGCAAAAGAGTGCGTAACCGGCACGGTTCATGGTTCCCGATCGAACCGGCAAACCTCCCGTCTCTGCATGTGGTACTCAGTCATGGGATCTGCCCTGATTGTGCACGTAAATATTATCCTGATTTTTTTACCAACAAGGGTTAATCGCTTTTCACTTCCGCTCCGCAACGCGGACAGCGGCCGTCCGTAAACCTGCTGACGGCATCTTCATAGCCGCAGCCGGGGCAGTGCAGGCCCTTAAGGACGGCGCCGCACTCCGGGCAGATCTCGGCCTCCGGCGAAACGCTTTTAGTGCAGTTGGCACAATAATATTCCGCCTGCTCCAATATACGCTTGGTTTGATCTTCCTGCTCACGGGGGCCACCCCATAATGGGGTCTCTGCCTTGGTAATAAAAAAAAGTACCAGGCTGTGCGCACTGAAGTATACAATACTTAACGCGGGGAGGATCACCGAAAAGATAAAGTGTATCTGTGCCGTGGTATGAATGATTTCCTGACTGGGTTTTATCAAGAAAAAATCACTGACCGCACTGATCATGGCAAAGAGCGCCAGAAAAAATCCCATTACCCGCGCCCAATCCTTTTTAAGCAGGATCCCCACTCCGACAAGGAGAATTAAAAACGGAAAAGCCAGGGAAACCAGCATGGATTCACTGAGGAACACTTGGTCACGGTATCCGGTTATTAAAATCGGCAGTATACGGGGCAGGACCATAATGCATACGCCCAGGAATATATCGGTGATACCGGTAATAATCATAACAAGCCTGTTTTTAAATATCATATAATAACCCTTTACTCCTTTTCCTTGATGATAACCTCAAGTTTGCCCGCCAATAGCTCCTTAAACCTGAATGCATCCTGCTTTGTGCCCTCATACGAACCATAATGCATGGGAATGGCTATCCCGGCACCCACGTCCAATGCGCACTGCGCTGCCTCCGCGACACTGTTCATGGTATAGGTCTGCCCCAGGGGCAGCAGGGCGATATCACAGTGGAACGATTTCATCTCAGGGATACGTTCGGTGTCTCCGGCGTGATAAACCCGGATTCCGTCAAGCGTCACAATGTAGCCGAGCCAACCCATGGCCTTGGGATGTCCCTGATGTGTTTTTATATTATACGCCGGAACGGCCTCTACTTTTATTCCCTTTATATATTTTTGTTCACCGGGCTGCAACGTGATAGGTTCCCTGCCGAACAGCTTTTTTATCGTATTAATACAGGTACGGTCACGGGGGGTTACAAACACGGTCCCGGCGGTTGCCACCTTCTTAAGATCGGGAGCAGACAGGTGATCAAAATGCGGATGGGAAATAAACACAATATCAGCCCCGAGCCTGAAGGAAAGCTTAAACGGATCAAAAAAAAGAATCTTTTCCCCGTCGGTTATCTTTATCGCCGCGTTCCCGTACCAATGGATATTGGCTGCGATATCCGCTGCGGTCACCCGGACGGTCGAAGACTCCGCCGCCGGTGAGACATTTCCGCTCTTCGGCGTTTGGGGGGTACAGCTGATGTGAATAAAAGCAAAAAGGCAGAGAACGGTTACAGAAAGGCGTACCGCATCTTTATAACGTACCGATATCATGCGAAAACCTTCGAATTATACGGCCTGCTTGGAACGGCTGATCTTCTGATCGGAGATTTTTATCTTTTTTTCCGTTACCTGCTGATTATAGCAGTTGCCCATTTTCAATTTGATTCCCTGTTTAATGGCTGAAATTGGCTGCTCCATAAAACAGGAAGCTGAGATAAACGCGGGAAGGTAACATTCACCCGGACACTCTATTTTCGAGCCCACATCCTGTTGCCCGCGCCTATAGGCCTCACGAATTGAGCCGGTTTCCAGCAGGTTGTAGCGCTGCCGGTTTAACACCTCGCAGGGATACAGCAGGTCGCCATTGGGATACACGGTGGGAATGAGGAGGGGGAAACAGGAATGGTCCCGGAACTTCAGCATTGTTTCATTGAACTGGGGCATACCCAGCACCGGATATCCCCTTCTGTTGCAATCAAGGATATGTTCCACCAGCTTGAAATATTCCGGATTATCGCGCAGGTAAGGAATCGGATGGAAATTTTCCATCTGCCCGATCACGGAAATTCCAATGTCATAACGAAAACAAAAATCCATCAGATCATAAATATCGGAGATATTATCCTTACCGATCACCGCGTTCAGCAACAAAGTAAAACCCTTTTCCTTTTGCATGGCCGCGAAATCCTTTATGATCTGGATTATTTTGGCGGTAGTGCCCGCCCGCACCCCGCTGAGTGTATCATTTTTTTTCTCATCCAAAGTATCCAGGCTGATCGTCAGGTAGTTAAGGTAATCCACCACCTCGGGTTTTTTGGGAAGCAGAATCCCGTTGGTGGTCAATGACAGTGTGTGATAGTTCAACTCCCTGCAGGTTTTCAGGATATCGGTCATATCCTGCCGCAGCAGGGGTTCCCCCCCGGAGAAATAGATGTTGGAAACGTCTTTACGCATGATTTTCAGCAGCGCCACATTCTGCTCAAAATTAAGGTCCTCCGGTGAAACCGAGCAGATCCTGTCGTTTGATTCCGCATAACAATAGGTACAGCGAAAATTACAGCGCTTGGTCACCAGGTAAAGCGCAAAGATCGGGTCCATTTCCGAAGGATGGTTTGTCTTGATTTTCATCCAGTTATAAATGAATTTCCTGGAAAAATACATGGCCTGTTTCAGCTCTTCCAGTTTTACACTGATACTCTTCTTTTTCAGTGTGATAAAGCCCCTTACCTTTTTTAATCTTCCTTGTTTTATATTTTCCACGCTCTCTCCTCCGCTAAAATCTATTGTATTACCTCAGGTCACGATTTTCAATAACACGAATAAAAAAATACTAGTATACCGGTTACCCGGCCAGCTGTTTGTTTATTGTCCCCGCAGCGGTTCTCCCCTGGCCCATGGCAAGTATTACCGTGGCGGCCCCCAAAACAATATCACCACCTGCATACACCCGGTCCAGAGAGGTCTTACACTCGGCATCCACAAGGATATTTCCCCATTTGTTGGTTTCCAGTTCGGCGGTCGTCTGTTTGATAAGCGGATTGGAATCATTACCGATGGACACAATCACCGTATCCACGTCAAGATAACTTTCACTCCCCTTAACGGGTACCGGTCTGCGTCTCCCCGAGGCGTCGGGCTCACCCAACTCATACCTCAGGCATTCAAGACTTTTTACGCGGCCCCGCGCATCACCCAAAATTCGCTGTGCGTTTTTTAACAGATGGAAATTAATGCCCTCTTCTTTTGCATGGGCCACCTCCTCCACCCGTGCCGGCATCTCCACCTCCGTGCGGCGATAGACGATGTTTACCTCCTCCGCCCCGATTCGTTTGGCCATACGCGCGGCGTCCATGGCAACGTTTCCGCCGCCCAGGACCGCAACCCGCCTTGAGTGAAAGATAGGGGTATGTGCCTGTTCTTTGTCATATGCTTTCATCAGGTTGGTCCTGGTAAGATACTCGTTTGCCGAAAAAACACCCACAAGGTTTTCCCCCTCAATATGCATAAACTTCGGCAGTCCCGCACCGGTCCCGATAAAGATCGCGTCAAAGCCGTCGTCCTGCAGCAGTTTGATCAGCCGGCGCGTCCTTCCCACCAAAAAATTAGTCCGGAGTGTTACTCCCATCCTGGTCAGAATGTCGATCTCCGCCTGTACAATGGCCTTGGGCAGGCGGAACTCCGGAATGCCGTACACCATGACCCCTCCCGCCTTGTGAAACGCCTCAAAAATAACCACCTCATGTCCCTTACGCCTGACATCCGCGGCCACGGTAATGCCCGCCGGACCGCTGCCCACAATAGCCACCCGCTTTCCCGTGGATTCGGCCACATCAGGCAGCACAACCTTTGCCTGTTCCCGCTCCCAGTCCGCGACAAAGCGCTCAAGCCTGCCGATGGAAACGGCCTTGTTCACGTCTTTAAGTGCCTTGCCTAAAGTACAAGGGGCCTGGCACTGACTTTCCTGGGGGCACACCCTTCCGCAAATCGCCGGCAGCAGGCTGTCCTGTTTGATAATTCCAATCGCCTCGGCATAATCTTCCTCGGTGACGGCCTTGATAAACGCGGGGATATTTATTCCCACGGGACACCCGGCGATACACGGCGCTTTTTTGCATTGCAGGCAGCGTGCCGCCTCAACCCAGGCCTGTTCCGGTGAATAGCCGTAGGTTACCTCCCGCATATTCCTGATGCGCTGCCCGGGATCCTGGGCAGGCATCTCCTGTAGGGGGATGTTCATCCGCTCCTTATTACTTAATTCTTTGTTTTTAAGTTCTTTGTATAACTGCCGGGCCTGAGTTTGACGGTCATCGGTGGGTCTATGACTCATTCATCCTCCTCATGCACCTGCCGGATACCCTGCTGCAAACGGCATTCCTCAAAAACCTTATGCTCAAACTCCTTATACGATTGCAGCCGCAGCATCATATTATCAAAATCCACCAGATGACCGTCAAACTCAGGCCCGTCCACACAGACAAATTTGGTCTCCCCGCCGACACTGACCCGGCAGCCGCCGCACATTCCCGTGCCGTCCACCATAATGGTGTTCAGAGACACAACGGTGAATACCCCGAAAGGACGGGTGGTTTGGGCACAAAACTTCATCATAATCGCCGGACCGATCGCCACCACCTTGTTCGGCCCCGGTGTTGCCGCACATAACTCTTTCAGGGGTTCGGTTACCAGGGCTTTTCTGCCGTAGGAACCGTCATCCGTGCAGACAATAAACTCATCCGCAATAGCCCGCATCTCCTGCTCCAGGATCAACAGTTCTCTGGTCCGCGCGCCCAAAATCGTAATTACCCTGTTGCCCGCCTGTTTTAAGGCCTTGGCGATCGGGTGCAGCGGCGCAATCCCGATACCGCCGCCCACGCATATTACCGTACCGAAATTCTTGATATGGGTGGGTGTACCAAGGGGGCCGAGGACATTTTCTATAGCATCCCCTTTCTCCAATAATGCAAGTTTATGTGTGGTTTTCCCCACAACCTGAAAAATAAGGGTTATGGTTCCAAGCTCCGGATCGGCATCTGCAATTGTTAAAGGGATTCTCTCGGCGAAATTATTATCGGTCTGCACGATGACAAACTGCCCCGGTTTTCTCTCTTCGGAGATTAACGGCGCTCTGACCGTCAGCCGACATACATTTTCCGCCAGGGTGGTTTTATCGATGATAGTATTCATAATCCTATCCTCATATCTTACTTTATAACCGTCTACCGGAAAAGGGACGGAGATATGTCCGCCGGAAATAGGGTAAAATGCTCTACGGTTATAACATGTTTATTGTAAAAAGTCAAACAGAGGGTCGGCGTGGAGTCGATTGTCATTTTTGACAATTCAATTTTACATTACCGTCAAACAGAATAAACCGAGGCGGCGGTGCCGCCGCCCTCTCCCGTCCAGTCCGTATGAAATGATTCGCTTTCCGGCCTGTCAGTCCTGCGGTAGGTGTGTGCCCCAAAAAAATCGCGTTGGGCCTGAATCATATTGGCGGGCAGATTCGGACTGCGATACCCGTCGAAGTAACACAGTGCCGCGGTATAGGCAGGGACTGCCACACCCGCCGAAAGGGCCGTGGTAACCACCCTGCGCCAGGCGGTATGCGCGGAAAGTATTTTATCCCTGAAAAAGGGATCAAGCAGGAGATTCGGAAGATCCGGCTGGCGTTTGTATGCCTGTTTGATCTTTTTTAAGAATACCGAGCGGATAATACATCCGTTTCTCCAGATTGTGGCAATACTGCCGTAATCAAGCTTCCAGTGATACTGTGTCGCGGCCGCCCGCAGCAAGGTATATCCCTGGGTATAAGAGATGATTTTCGCCGCGTAAAGCGCCTGCTCCAGATCCGCACAAAAGGCTTTTTTATCCCCCTCAAAACGAGCTGCCGGAGTAGCAAATAGTTTCCCGGCGCGCATCCTCTCATCCTTCTGAGCGGAAAGACAGCGGGCAAAAACCGCTTCGGCGATGAGGGTCAGCGGAATGCCGCTGTCCAGCGCCTCCATGGCCGTCCATTTACCGGTTCCCTTCTGAGCCGCCTTGTCCAGTATTTTGTCGATCAGCGGGAGCCCGTCCGTATCTTTAAAGCCCAGAATATGTGCGCTTATTTCTATCAGGTAACTCTCCAGTTCCCGGGTGTTCCACTCCGCGAACACCTCCGCCATCTCATCCGGACTCATCCCCAGCAGCGTACGCATAATCTGGTACGATTCGGCGATCAGCTGCATATCACCATATTCAATGCCGTTATGCACCATCTTCACAAAATGCCCGGCCCCGCCCGTACCGATCCACTCGCAGCAGGGCGTTCCGTCTTCCAGCCTGGCGGCGATATCCTGAAATATACCCTTCACCTGCGGCCAGGCAGCGGCCGACCCGCCGGGCATAATTGACGGGCCGTGCAGGGCACCCAACTCCCCTCCGGATATACCGGTACCGATGTAGCGCATTCCCTTTCCTTCAACATATTCGGCGCGGCGGATAGTGTCACCGAAATACGAATTGCCCCCGTCGATGATTATATCGCCGGGCGTAAGCAAAGGCAGAAGCTTCTCAATGTAATCGTCCACGGCCTTACCCGCTTTTATCATCAGCATAATTCTACGGGGGACCCCAATTGCGGCCACAAACTCATTCAGATCATGTGTCCCGATCACATTTTTCCCCTTGGCCCTGCCCGAAACAAAGGCATCCACCTTGGAAACCGTGCGGTTGAAGACCGCTACAGTGTACCCCCTGCTTTCCATATTCAGAATCAGGTTTTCCCCCATAACCGCCAGGCCCATAACACCGATATCCGCTTTGTCTTTCATTGCGATACTCTCCTTATCCCCCTCTATTAATAATACACATCATCACGGGATCAGTCACTTTGTTTACACATCCATAATCCCATTCCCGGGTCATCAATATAATATACCTCTTCCCCGGAAGGTAAAATATTAATTCCATAGTGCAGCGCGGCGGGATTATACATCTCCTGCATGCTTTCCAGGCGTTCGAAAGAATAATTTACGCTTGTCACTTCATGACGCGTAAGGGAGCCGGGGCAGTAAACAATAGCAAATCGCCCTTCACTTGATCCGTGGATCAGATGTGCGGCTACCGCTAGATTATTCTTTAGGTCGGGATTTTCCGCCACGTAGCGTAAGATCTTCGTGGTGCCGTTATAACCGTACTTACGGATAAGCGTGTCCAATTCCGGATCCTCGGCAAAACAATGCATTCCGGGGGCCAACACAATAAGGCGGCCCTCGTCCGCCAAAGCCATGCGCGTGCGATAGATGCTCTTGTTGCACAGCCACGCACTTTTATATTTTTTGGGATCCAGGTATACCACAACCGTTGAGAGGGGTTTGTCCAAAGCGGTTATATTCACTTTGGCGGACAACTCGGCCGCCTTTTTAAAACACTCATCATCATCACCGATATAAAGCCCCCTGACAACCGATCCGTAGGTCCCTCTGTTTTCAATCACGGTTAATACATAAACAAGCGGTATGGTTTTCAAAAATTCCTTTTCCGCGTAGTTCAACACTCTGCGTACCGGTGTGTCCATTCGCCCCATAATCCGTTCCATACCGAATACCGCGCCCATAAAATGACTGGCATGGATGCTTTCCGCACCGCCGATTCCAATGAGAACATTTTTATTATAATTGGCCATGCCGGTCACTTCATGGGGAACAACCTGTCCGACGGACAGCACAAGGTCATACCCGCCGTGGGCCAGGATGCGGTTTACCTGGACGGGCCAGGCGTACGGAAATCTGCCGCCGGTCACTTCCTCAACATACCCCGAAGGCACATATCCCAGGTGTACGACAGCATTCCGCCAATCATGTTGATAAAAAAGCCCGGCGGGGATGCCCTTGAACATAATCGACCGCTCTTCAGGGGTCATGGGCGGATGTGTGCCCGTTGCGGGCATTATGGCGGATACCGCTTTTTGATAGTGCCTATAGGCCGTTCGGGTCAACTCACCGGCCATTGAATGTGAACGGGTAAAATCCGGGGGAAGTATCAATACTTTTTTCTTTTTCCCAAGCCCGGCCAATGCCTGCAGCAAACCCTGCTCCAGGTCCTTTTGGCGTAACTCCAGGTTTGTGGAACCTTTTTCAAATAAAAGCATTTACCTCTTCCAGGGCGGCACGGATGGTAAGCAGGCATCGAACTCCTGCAGCAGCCGGTCCTGGTATTCTCCGGCATACATGCCGGTAAAAAACCGGTCCATACCCTCCTTATAAAAGCGCTCCCAGGACTCCTCTTCCCGTCCGGGAAGAATGGGATAAAAAAGCGCGTCATTACCGCGGGCGGCCTTCAGGTCTCCGGGCGCGTCACCGATAATCAGGATTTTTTGCGGCTCATATTTCCCGAAAGCCGCCAACCTCAGCTGCTCGGTTTTGGTCCCCATTTCCTGGCCGGCCAGCAGCCGAATATATTTATCGATTCCGTTTTCACCCCACTCCCTTTGCAGGGACGCCAGCGGGGCCGAAGAAACAACCATGGCATCGGCGTTTTGAATTAATTTTTCCAATGAATCCCGCACAAACGCAAACGGCGGGATATTGTTGACGATTTTATTGATGGATTCATTAACGGCTACCGACCATTGTAGGGCGGTATCCAACAGCGGGTGGGGAGCATTTTGCGCATAGTTTTCAAGCGCTGTATTGCTGAGTCTGGTCTCCTGTCTGGTCCATTCCGCAAGCGGGGTCATATCCGGTAAAAAGGCATCCCGTACCGAAACTTCCGGATGCTCGCGCAACAGATCGACCATGTATATCAGACCCAGGAACCTGTTGCAGCCGCGCGTTTTGGAATAGAGGTTTATAAAATCCCAGGCTTCCACGGCATATACGGAAATGGTTTTCAGCCCCAGGAAGGCAATAGCATGCGGGCCGAAACATTTTTTATGCTTTATTTCCATGGTATCGAACGCGCACCCGTCGGAATCGATCCCGATAAAAAAATCCTTTTGCGGAAAAAAACTTTTCAGCAACTGATGTGGATCTTCTTTTTTCATACTCCGGCATCCCCCCCCTCTTCCTTGAAAATTGTATGTATTTCCTGCGGCTCTGTCAATGTATCATGGACCGGGCCTTGTGATAAACAATTTTTTTATTTGACTTAATATCAGAATATGAGCTATAAAAAGTATACATGGCAATTATTTTAAAAAACCAACAGTTGCAGTTGGATATTCAGGAACCGGGGACACAATATGTGTGGCCCCGATTCGACTGGACGGGCCAGATCAGGCAGGTTACCTACAAGGATACGCACACCTTTTGTTCAAGAGAAACACATAATCCCTGGCGGCAAAAAAAACGCGGGACCGGCTTAAGTAATGAGTTCGGGATCGAGCAGCCGATCGGGTATGACGATGCTCAACCCGGGGACCGGTTTCCCAAAATCGGTGTGGGGCTGCTGTTAAAAAGGGCCGAAAAACACTACCGGTTTTTTAAGAATTACGATAATAAACCCTTTCATATCTCCGTCTCCCAAAGTGAGCAGACGGCCACCTTTGTCTGCCGTGACGAAGAAATAAGGGGATATGCGGCTTTTTATACAAAAAATATCGTACTCGATCACAATAAGTTCACCATAGATTATGAAATGAAAAACACCGGTATCAAGCCGGTTATCACCACTGAATACTGTCATAATTTCGTGGCTATTAATAATGAAAATATCGGCCCGGATTATCTATTACACTTTCCCTTTGCGTTGCAACCTTCCGGGTTTGCCGTGCTGGTGAATCACGGCGCCGTATGTACCTTTCAAGGGCACAATATTTCATGGAAAAGCACCCCGACAAAGGAATTCTTTATCCGGCAGGTGAATCCCGCTCCCCTTCAAGGCGGATCATGGGCGCTGGAACACACGCGCCACAAGGTGGGAATCAGGGAAACCTGCAGTTTCCCGGTCGATCTGATTAATTTATGGGGAAAAAAGCACGTGGTCAGCCCGGAGATATTCTATAACCTTTCCCTGGCTCCCGGAGAAACCGCCCACTGGCAGCGTGTCTATGAAGTGTATGAGTGTTAAACAGAGATAAAGCAACTGTCTTTCAGGCATAACCGACAAAACCGCATTGCTTTCCGCTACCATGAAGCCTATGGCATCCGATTTCCACACAGGCAATCCTTACCGCTCCCCGCTTCTTGCCGCCGCAACAGCATCCGATGTTTTTTCAGCGGTACATCGTAAAGGGGATTACCACCGGTGCCGTAAAAGGATACTATAAGGATAACCTGGCAGAGGAGTAACAACGAATTATGCAAAAGGCAAGAATCTTTCAAACCGCACAGGCAACACCGGATCGTCTTACACCGCAAAAAGACATTATTTTTTCAGCGGAAACCGGAAATAGCGAAAAAACAATTATTGTCGACTGTGATCCCGCTTCCCACGACCAGGAGATTTACGGATTCGGGGGAGCGTTTACCGAGGCCGCGGCTACGGTGCTGGGGAAGCTGGCGCCGGAACAGCGGGCCGGGATAATTGAAAGCTATTTTCATCCGCAAAAGGGAATTGCCTATTCCCTCTGCCGAACTCATATTAACAGCTGTGACTTTTCCCTGGAAAATTATTCATATGATGACGTGGCGGGAGATACCCAACTGGAACACTTTTCAATAGACCGGGACAGACAATACCTGCTTCCCCTAATTCAGTCTGCCCTTAACACGGAGGGAGCACTGTTCCGCCTGCTTGCTTCTCCATGGAGCCCCCCGCCCTGGATGAAGACCAATAATCAAATGAATAACGGCGGTACATTAAGGCCCGAATATAGAACAAGCTGGGCCTTGTTTTACGCAAAATATATTAAGGCATACCAAGATGAGGGGGTTCCAATCTGGGGAGTTACCGTCCAGAACGAACCCGCCGCGGTACAGGTTTGGGACTCCTGTATCTATTCCGCGGAACAGGAACGGGATTTTGTACGGGACTACCTGGGGCCGTGCCTGCTGCGGGAAGGACTGGAGCAAATTAAAATAATTATCTGGGACCATAATCGCGACCGGCTGTATGAACGCGCGAAAACCGTTCTTTCCGACGGCCAGGCCGCTCGTTATATCTGGGGCGTGGGATTCCATTGGTATTCCGGTGATCAGTTTTCCAATGTAGCCAAAACACACCATGCGTATCCGAATAAACACCTGCTGCTTACCGAGGCCTGTATTGAAGGTGGGGTAAAATTAGGCCTGTGGGACAGGGGGGAAATATACGCCCATAATATTATCAATGATCTGAACAATGGCGCGGGAGGATGGATCGACTGGAACATGGTGCTTAATATACAGGGAGGACCGAACCACGCAGCCAATTATTGCGACGCCCCCATCATTGTAAATGAGGACACCGGTGAAATATATTATCAAAGTTCATATTATTATATGGGGCATTTCAGCAAATATATCAGGCCCGGCGCCGTGCGCATACACACTGAGGTTTCGCATGACACATTGGAGGCCACGGCGGCCGAGAATCCGGATGGAAGCATTGTCATGGTTCTGTTAAACCGCGGCGATACTCCCATACCCTTCCAAGTACGGCTGCGCGGCAGTATGGAAGGTAATACGGCCGCCGACAGTGAAATTCCGCCTCACGCCATTATTACCCTGATTATACCGCGCCGGTTGTAACCACGCTTTATATAGAAAATAGAACACCGGGTAGCCATTTGCGGATTTTTTTTTTACATTGAGAGGAAGGAAAATCATGTCCAAAGGAGTAAGCGAATGAATTACCGTCAGTTCGGAAAAACGGATTTCAAGGTCTCTGCCCTCGGTTTCGGCGCCATGCGCCTGCCTCAGAAAAACGGCGAAATCGATGAGCAGGAAGCAACCCGCATGCTGCATTATGCAGTCGATAACGGGGTCAATTATATCGATACGGCCTGGCCTTACCACAACGAGATGAGTGAACCCTTTGTGGGCAGGGCATTACAGAACGGATATCGCAAAAAGGTGAAGATCGCCACCAAGCAGCCCTGCTGGCTGATAGAGAAAAAAAGCGACTGTGATACGTATCTGAACCAACAGCTGCAGCGCCTGCAGACCGATCATATTGATTTTTATCTGCTGCACGGGCTTTTCAGCTCCCGCTGGGAACATATACTCAAGACGGACATTCTGGGTTGGGCCCAGGATGCGCTGAAAGACGGGCGCATCGGTCATATTGGGTTTTCCTTCCACGGGACTCTCCCCGTGTTTAAGGACATAATCGATCACTACAACTGGGATTTCTGCCAGATCCAATATAATTATATGAACGAGGAGTTCCAGGCCGGCACCAAAGGCATGGAATACGCGCACCAAAAGGGCGTGGCGGTGGTAATTATGGAGCCGCTCCTGGGCGGTCTCCTGGCCGTGCCCCAGGGTCGGATGAAAGAGATCTGGGACGCCTCCGGACTGGACCCGGTTGACGTGGCCTTGCGCTGGTTGTGGAACAAACCCGAGGTGGCCACGGTCTTAAGCGGTATGAGTACCATGGACCAGGTAACGCAGAATATTGCGATCGCCTCATCGCTAAACGCGAACAGCGTCAGTGCGGAGGAGCTGGCGGTAATTGAGCGTATACTCGCGGTCTTTGACGAGCTGAGCCCCATTCCCTGCACAAAATGCGAATACTGTATGCCCTGTCCGAACGGGGTAAACATTCCGCGCAACTTTGACCTGTACAACCAGGCCATTACCTACAACAACCTGTTCATGGGCAAGGCCCATTACAACTGGCATACGGAAGAAAGCGAGCGCGCCTCTTCCTGTACCGAATGCGCCTTGTGTGAAGAAAAATGCCCGCAGGGTATCAAAATCAGCGAGCTGATGCCGCAAGTACACGAGACCCTGATTTTTAAAGACGGGGAGGCGTAACGGGGGCACCAGCGCCGTACCGTACTCAATCCCTTTTCTTCAGCCCGGCCCGGTATTTCAACTTTTGCGCAGCCCGGCAAAAAGCGGAAGCTTGAATAGAATCAACCGTTGTAC
>CAZWKE010000014.1:0-20988 GCA_964634205.1 uncultured Spirochaetaceae bacterium | reverse complement strand
GTTGAAGCAAAGAGATGGTCGCGTGAATACCGCAACCGCCTGATAGGCGAAGAAATCACCTCCCTGGAGCATGTGATGGATCTGGGTAACCTGGAACTGCTTTCACTACGGCTGCCCGACCTGGTAGGTTCACCACTCTCGATCAATTCATTACGTAACGATTTACTGGTCAGCCATAAGACGGTTTCTCACTGGCTTAATATATTAGAGCGCCTGTATGCCATAATAAGAATAAAACCGTTTGGTTCACCCTTACTGCGGGCGGTGAAAAAAGAGCAGAAACACTATCACCTTGATTGGACACTGGTTGCCGACCAGTCTCTACGTTTTGAAAATCTTATGGCGATACACCTGCTCAAGTGGGTTTGTTATGAACAGGATACCAAAGGACGGGATTTGGAGTTAAAATATTTCAGGGATGTGGACGGTCGTGAAGTCGATTTTATAATTACCGAAAACCTAAAGCCGATTCTTTTAATCGAAGTAAAATGGAGCGATGCCGATGTCAGCAAGGGGGTACGCTATTTAAAACAACGTTTTCCAAATGCAGAGGCGTTTCAACTATCCGCCATAGGAAAAAAAGATTATGTTAACAAGGACGGTATTAATGTGAAGCCCGCCCTTAAATTTTTAGATACATTAATATAACTTATACCTATGCGCGATATCAAATACATTTTCTTCGACTGCATGGAAACCCTGATCGACCTGGACCCGCTGCCCACTCTTGAGGATTACGCACTCTGGGCATACCGCGGCTCCGGGTTGGAACACCTGTGGCCGGACTACACCGATTTTCTGGCTGAGTACAACAGGGCCAGAGAGTTGCTCAACCGTAAGCACAGAAATCTGCGTGAAGACAGTTTTTCCGACCGTTTTGCAATAATGTGCGGGCAGAATCCCAGAATAAAAACCGGAAAAATGAGACCGCGAATGGCGGCTTCCCGACTGTGTGAGAATTTCCTATTGCACTATTACCGCCGCTGTTTTGTGCACGATGATGTACGTACTGTACTGCCGGGGCTGGCGGCCAGATATTCGTTAGGGATTGTTTCCAACTTCAAGACAAGAGGCGGGATCGAATATCTGCTGCAAACCCAAGGCCTTGCCGCGTATTTCAGCTTTGTACTGGTTTCCATCAGTTTCGGCAGGCGCAAGCCGCATCTGAGTATCTATAACAAGGCCATCCAAAAAAGCCGCGTCTTTGCCGAGGAGATTCTCTTTATCGGGGACGATATTCATAATGATATCGTTGTACCGCAATCACTGGGCATGCAGACCCTGCTGCTGGACAGGTATGCTAGGTTTGCGGGGACACATAAGAAGATATCGACCTTTAAAGAGCTTGAATATTTCCTTTAATGCAGAGGAGTTTTTGTTTGTATTCCCTTTTTTTAAATATAAAAGAAGGCTGCCGGTGGGGCCGGCAGCCTTTTGGGAATTAATAATACCTACCTATTGTTAAAATGAATAGCTTACTCCTAATCTGGCGGCCCACATCATAAACAATAATCCGGGAACGTCAGAGACTGCGGAACCGGCTAACGGTGAGGTGATAGGAATATAATCATGTAAGGCTATGCTGATAGCCATGGCATCAGTGACATTGAATTTAAATCCCGTTCCAATCTTAACAAATATAGGGCCCTCCGCATTCATCGATTCACTGCCGCTTGTTGAATCTATACTCCCGACAAAAAAACCATACCCAATACCAAGTTCTGTAAATCCAAAACCATAATTCAATTGGACATTGGCACTTGCAGCAATGAAAACAACACTGGTTTCAAAGGTACTTGAACCAGTATCGAATTTACCGTAAATCAACGGAAGATACGCTATCTCAACACCGCCCATAATACCATTAACGTCTCCGAAATACACCTGTCCGGCAAAGGTTAATCCTCCCGGAACAATCCCTGTTCCACCGGTATCGACCATGGCACCTAAAAGCCATCCGCCGTAACCGATATCTGCCTGTATTTTCATAAATTTATCGGATGCACCCCCATCATCCTGTGCAAACACCATACCTGAAAAAACAAAACACAAACATAAAAGCAGGCTAATTTTTTTTAGCATATGCAGTCCTCCTTACCAGAAATTTGTTTATAAAAACAATTATACACCAAAATAACGTGGATTTTCAAATAAATCAGCTTAAATCCCCGTCCTCTATACTATTTTTATATTATACGCTACATTTATGTAGTATGAACCCGAAAAAACTGCCGGCAGCATTTGTTCAGGAGACGTCCTCATGAAAAAGGTCTTTACCTCCATGAGTACGGGCTTAAAAGAGCTGGACGAAGTGTTCCAGGGAGTTCATCCGGGGGACAACATCGTATTTCAGGTGGATTCCATCTCGGATTATATTCCATTCGTTCACCCGTTCTGTGTGGAAGCCGTTAGGGAAGAACGGGAGTTGATTTACTTTCGTTTCGCGGATCACAACTGGCTTATTCCCAAAGACGTTAAAGCCCATATCTATGAATTGAACCCTAATGAAGGATTTGAGAATTTCATTTCAGCCATCTTTGATGTTATAGAAAAATACGGAAAGGGTGCCTGTTATGTGTTCGACTGCCTTTCGGACCTGGTAGCGGATTGGTACAGCGATCGTATGCTGGGCAACTTCTTTATGCTTACCTGTCCTTATTTGTATGATTTTGAGACCGCCACCTATTTTGCGCTTATCCGTGACCATCATATGAGTATTGCGATCAAGGCCATCCATAATACGGCCCAGGTGATTGTGGATGTCTACCACAAAAAGAATACAATATATCTTCATCCATTGAAAGTATACAAACGCTACTCACCCACCATGTACATGCTGCATGAATGGAAGGACCACACCTTTCTTCCGGTTTCCAGCAGCGCGGTGATCGCCGAAATCATGACCTCTTTGCCGCAACCATGGCTGGATTTTACAATGCAGCCGCTGGATATCTGGACGCGCACCTTTGCCAAGGCGTCCCAGGTATATCAAAAATCCAAGAATTCCGCGGACTGCCGCGAACAGGAAGACACACTCTGTACCCAGCTGCTGCGTATGGCCATTACCCGTGAGCCGGAGCTGTTAAAGCTGGCCAAAGTATATCTTGACCTGGGAGACCTGGTTACCATCGGGAAAAGAATGGTAGGTACCGGGCTGATCGGGGGAAAATCGGTAGGTATGCTTTTGGCGCGGGCCATATTAAAAAAAGAAAATCCCGCATGGGCGGAATTACTTGAACCCCACGATTCGTTTTTTATCGGATCGGATGTGTTTTATTCCTACCTTATTCAAAACGGCTGTTGGTGGCTCAGGCGAAAACTGAAAAAGGAAAAATCGTTTCGAGACCACTCCGAACAGGTACGGGAACGGCTGCTCCACGGCAGTTTTCCGGAAGAGATAACGGCCCAATTTCGTGAAATGCTGGACTATTTCGGGCAGTCGCCGTTGATCGTTCGCTCAAGCAGCCTGCTGGAAGACGCATACGGTAACTCCTTCTCCGGCAAATACGAAAGTGTCTTCTGCGCCAACCAGGGAACCCCGGGCGAACGCCTGGATTCACTGATAACCGCCGTCCGCCGGGTGTATGCCAGTACGCTTACCTATGAAGCCCTGGCTTACAGGGCCCATCGGGGGCTGCTGGAGCGGGATGAACAGATGGCACTGCTTGTGATGCGTGTATCCGGCGCCACGTATCAGTCGCTCTATTATCCCCAGTTGGCGGGAGTGGGATTTTCCTATAATCCGTTTGTATGGAGTAAAGATATTGATCCCAAAGCCGGGATGATCCGCCTGGTTTTCGGTCTGGGAACCAGGGCGGTCGAAAAAATCGACGATGATTACACCAGGCTGATCGCCCTGAACGCCCCTTTCCGCAGCCCGGCAATCGATCCGGAAAATATAAAAAAATATACCCAGAAACGGGTTGATGTACTCGATTTAAAAGCAAACAAACAGTTAACCATGGATTTTGAAAAGGTGGTGAAAGAAAGCCCGCACATTCCGCTGGCTATCTTCGCCTCCCGGGACAGGGAAATGCTGCGCCGAGCCAAAGCGCACGGTGTCAAGGATATTTTTTCTTTTTACCTTAATTTTGCACAGTTATTACAGAACACAGACTTTGTTGAAAATATGAGAAACATGCTGGCCTGCCTGCAAAAGGCATATAACTACCCGGTTGACGTAGAGTTTACGGCCAATTTTCTTGACCGCACCACCTATCGTATTAATCTTGTCCAGTGCAGGCCTTTTCAGGTGAAAGGTGAGGCTAATGTGGTGGAGGCCCCCAAAAATATCGACGCCAAGAACCTTATTTTTAAAACACGCGGCCCTGTGATCGGTACCAGCCTGGCCACAACGATAGACCGCATCATCTATGTGGTCCCCGGGGAGTACAGCAAGCTGAAACTGCAGGAATGTTATGCCCTCACCCGGATTATGGGCCGGCTTACCCACCTGGAAGAGCAGGACGGACAGGAGAAAAAAATAATCGCCCTTATCGGTCCCGGACGATGGGGTACGACCACCCCCGCCTTGGGTGTCCCTGTCAGTTTTTCCGATATCAACACGGTATCCGTACTCTGTGAAGTGGCAAAAATGCACGAGGGTCTTGTACCGGACGTCTCTCTGGGTACGCACTTTTTTAATGACCTGGTTGAAACCGACATCTTGTACCTGGCAATCCACCCCGAGAACAATAGTTCCGTGTTTAATGAAGGTTTCCTGGAGCAGGCCCCCAACAGACTGCAGGAGCTTCTGCCCCAGGGCGCGTCCTGGGCTCCGGTTATCAGGGTGGTTGAGGCTTCGCCCGATTCACACCTCTTTTTGCACGCCGATGCCGTGGGCCAGGAGGCGGTGTGTTTCCTGCAGAAAAATACCTGACAAACGCGCATACCATTTGACCAAATGCGCACATTTTACTAAATTCCTCTATATAATATATTGATTATTCAATAGTATATATTTATTTTTTTCTATAAAAAAATGTACAAAATTTGAATAGTTGTATATGATTGCCTTTTTTGTATAAACAGATAGGTAACAGATAGGGCTAAATATTTTTTAGGTAAAGGTAGCGAGTATGAAAAAGCAGGGATTATATGATCCGAATTTCGAGCATTCCGCATGCGGTGTCGGTTTTGTCGTCAATATTAAAGGCCAGAAATCCCACCAGATTGTTGAGGATGGTATTACCATATTAAAAAATCTGGTGCACCGCGGCGCCATCGGCGGGGATCAGAAAACAGGTGACGGGGCCGGAATACTGGTCCAGATTCCCCACCTTTTCTTCTCAGGCCAGACCGAACTCGATAAATTCAGACTTCCGGCCCCCGGAGAATATGGTGTGGGAATGCTTTTTCTACCCCAAGAGAAAGACAAACACAACAAGATAAAAACTGAAATCGAGAAGATCGTTTCCGCTAAAAAGGGTAAGGTTTTGGGATTTCGCGACGTTCCCATCGATTCCTCCTGCCTGGGGGAGATGGCTCTGGAGTCCATGCCTTTTATATCTCAGGTTTTTATAACGTTTGAAGGATTCACCGGCAACGAACTGGAACGAAAACTCTACGTCTTACGCAGACTTATAGAAAAAAAATCCCTCTCATTGCGGCTTTCTATTGAAGAGTTTTACATCGCCTCGCTTTCCTGTAAAACAATCTGTTACAAGGGAATGTTTGTGGGTCAACAGGTGCGTGATTTTTTCCTGGACCTCGAACATGATGATTTTACGAGCGCCCTGGCCGTTATCCACCAACGCTACAGCACCAACACCTTCCCTTCCTGGCCCCTGGCCCAGCCCTTTCGCTACCTGGCACATAATGGTGAGATCAACACACTTAGGGGAAACATCAACAAGATGGTTGCCCGGGAAACAACGTTGGAATCGGATGCCTTCGGTGCCGACATCAAGAAACTTCTGCCCATTATCAATACAAACCTGAGTGATTCGGGGATCCTGGACAATGTATTCGAGTTGCTTTCCCAAAGCGGCCGTTCATTGGAACATTCCATGATGATGATGATTCCTGAGGCCTTCGGCCAAAAATATCATATCAGCCAGGACAAACGGGCCTTTTATGAGTATCACGCCGCGGTGATGGAGCCCTGGGACGGGCCGGCTGCGGTTTCATTTACCGACGGGACCAGGGTCGGATCTATTTTAGACAGGAACGGCCTACGTCCGGCGCGTTATATCGTCACAAAAAGCGGGAAGTTCGTCCTGGCTTCCGAGGTGGGGGTCTTGGATATTCAACCGGAAGACGTTTTACAAAAGGGCAGGCTTGCCCCGGGGAAAATGATCATGGTTGATACGGCCCGCGAGAGAATAATCTATGACAACGAAATAAAAGCCACAATTTCGAGGCAAAAACCCTATCGCCGCTGGCTTGAAAAGTACAAAATCGAGCTGAAAGGGCTGTTTCAGGCCCCCGGACCGGTAGAAATCGAATACCAGTCACTGAAGACCCGACAGAAAGTGTTCGGTTACAGCCTGGAAGACGTAAATATGATCATCGCTCCTATGGCGGTGAACGCCCAGGAACCGATTAATTCCATGGGCAACGACGTCTCGTTAGCGGTACTGTCCGAACGGCCGGTCCTGTTGTATAATTATTTCAAACAGCTCTTCGCCCAGGTCACAAACCCGCCGATCGATCCTTACCGGGAAAGTCTGGTAATGTCACTGATGAGTTTTATCGGCAGGGAACATAACCTGATGGAAGAAACCCCCCTTCACTGCCATCAACTGAAGCTGCCTCATCCGATTCTCACGAATGAAGACATGGAAAAACTGCGCAACTGTGATATAGACGGGTTTAAAGCGGCCCAGCTTTCCATGTTTTTTTCCGCTGCTGCGGGGAAAAAAGACCGAAAATCGGAACTGACGGCTTTGTGCGCCGAGGCGGAAGCCAAAGTGGATGAGGGGTATTCCCTGTTAATTCTCAGTGATCGCGGAATAGACGAAGAAAAGATACCGATTCCCGCACTTCTGGTTGTCTCAGCCGTGCACCAGCACCTGATCAAGGTGGGGAAACGGCACCTGGCCGGCATTATTGTGGAAACCGGCGAGGCGCGTGAGGTCATGCACTTTGCCACCCTGATCGGCTTCGGGGCCAGCGCCATCAATCCCTACCTGGCATTTGAGATAATCGCCGATCTAAACCAGAACGGCAGCCTGGGTGATGATATGAAAACCGAAACCGCGTTCGACAACTATATCACCGCCATAAAAAAGGGGCTGTTAAAAATCATGTCCAAAATGGGTGTCTCCACCATCCGCAGTTACAAAGGCGCCCAGATTTTTGAAGCCGTGGGGCTGAACTCTGATTTTGTTACTGCTTATTTCCCCGGCACTCCGTCACGTATCGAGGGAGTCGGTCTGGAAACCATAGCCCATGAAGCTGCGGAACGCCACCGGTCGGCTTTTTCCGCGGAACGGTTCCATCAGCTCAGCCTGGATTCAGGCGGAGACATTCATTTTCGCTCTCACTCGGCCAAACATGTGATAACTCCCGAGGCCGTTACCCTGATCCAACGCGCCATAAAGGAAAATGATTACGAATTATATAAACAATATGCCGCATGTATTGATGATTCCAGCCGGAATCTCTGTACCCTGCGCGGCCTCTTCAAGTTCAAAAAAGGGAAACCGATTCCCCTGGAACAGACCGAATCGGAGGATTCCATTGTCAAACGCTTTGTCACCTCGGCCATGTCCTTCGGCTCAATCAGCAAGGAGGCCCACGAAACCATGGCCATTGCCATGAACCGCATAGGCGCCATGAGTAATTCCGGTGAAGGCGGCGAGGATGAACAGCGATTCGTTCCCGACAAAAACGGGGATCTGGCCATGAGCCGCGTAAAACAGGTGGCATCCGGCCGGTTCGGGGTAACCAGCAACTACCTGATCCACGCCGATGAGCTGCAGATAAAAATGGCCCAGGGAGCAAAACCCGGTGAAGGCGGTCAGCTGCCCGGACATAAGGTGAATGAAATAATTGCCAAGGTGCGTCACTCCACCCCCGGAGTAATGTTGATCTCTCCGCCGCCGCACCATGATATTTATTCGATCGAAGACCTGGCACAGCTGATCTACGACCTGAAAAACGCCAATCCCAAAGCCAGAGTATCCGTTAAGCTTGTTGCCGAGGTTGGTGTGGGAACCGTAGCGGCCGGAGTAGCCAAGGGCAAGGCGGACATGGTCCTCATCAGCGGCCATGACGGTGGTACCGGGGCCTCACCGCTTTCCTCAATAAAACACGCGGGAATCCCATGGGAAATCGGCCTGGCCGAAACCCAGCAGACGTTGGTACTCAACAAGCTGCGGGAACGCATCCGGGTGCAGGTGGACGGAAAACTGAAAACCGGCAGGGACCTGGTCATCGCCTCACTGCTTGGCGCCGAAGAGTTCGGTTTCGGTACCATGTCATTAATTGCAATGGGGTGTATCATGATGCGTAAATGCCACCTCAACACCTGTCCGGTCGGTGTAGCCACACAGGACCCGGAGCTGCGCAAGCGCTTCCAGGGGAAACCGGAGCATCTTATTAATTTTATGCGATTCATCGCCCGCGACGTGCGTGAACGGATGGCTGAACTTGGCTTTAAGAACATGGATGAAATGACCGGGCATGTGGAAATGCTGGAGACCGACACCGCACTGGAGCATTGGAAAGCCAAGGGACTGGATTTTTCCGGGATTTTTTACAAGCCCAAAAACGGGAAAAACAGCGCGCTGCGTTGTGTGGCCGCCCAGCAACACGATTTCAGCCTGGCCCTGGATAAGGAGCTGATTTCCCAGTCCAAAGCCGCGCTTGAAAACCAGACCGCGGTAAAACTGTTTGCGCCCATACGGAACAACAACCGTACCGTGGGGGCCACATTGAGTGCCGAGGTTTCCGCGCGTTACGGTTCCAAGGGACTTAAAGATGATACCGTTTATTGTAAGTTCAGCGGCTCTGCCGGGCAAAGTTTCGGTGCGTTCCTGGCACCGGGAATAACCTTTGAGCTTGAGGGAGACAGTAACGACTACTTCGGCAAGGGACTGTCGGGCGGTAAAATAATCGTCTACCCGCCCAGAGGTTCAACCTTCCGGCCGCAGAACAATATCATAACGGGGAACGTGAACCTGTTCGGAGCGACCAGCGGGCAGGTATACATCAACGGGATGGCCGGTGAACGCTTTGCCGTGCGCAACAGCGGCGCGATTGCCGTGGTTGAAGGTGTGGGAGACCACGCCTGCGAATATATGACCGGGGGCATTGTGGTGGTTCTCGGGAATACCGGCATTAACTTTGCCGCGGGAATGAGCGGCGGAATCGCCTATGTATTGGATCATGACCAACTGTTTGATACCAAATGCAACCTGGAAATGGTGGATATCGAGCCGATCACAGACCAGGCGGAACGGAAAAGATTGTATGAGCTTATTCAAAACCATGTGAAATATACGGAAAGCGAATACGCGGCCAGGATCCTTAGAGACTGGACGGAAATTGCCATGCAGTTTGTCAAGGTAATGCCGATCGACTATCGCCGTGCCCTGGAGCGCCTGAAAAAGCAGGAGTCCAAAGAGACGGAAGTGGTCGCGGTAACCGAGGAGGTGTTTGATTAATGGGAAAAGCAACAGGCTTTATGGAATATACAAGAAAAAATTTCACCTATCGTCCCGCGGCGGAAAGAGTGAAGGATTTTAAGGAGTTTACGGAATTGCAGCCGGAGAAGGAACTGCAGAAGCAGGGGGCCCGCTGTATGGACTGCGGCATTCCCTTCTGCCATTCAATGGGCTGCCCGGTGTACAATCTCATTCCGGAATGGAACGACCTGATATATAAGGGGAAATGGCGGGAGGCCTGGCAGCGGCTGGAACTGACCAACAATCTGCCCGAAGTTACGGGGAGAATCTGCCCCGCGCCCTGTGAAGCTTCCTGTACGCTTTCCATCAACTCCGCGCCCGTCAGTATCAAACAGATCGAGCTGGCGATTATCGAAAAGGCGTTTGCCAGCGGTTGGGTGGTTCCCATGCCGCCCCCGTTTGAATCCGGAAAACGGGTAGCGGTAATCGGTTCGGGTCCCGCCGGTCTGGCGGCCGCACAGCAGCTGCGCCGGCAGGGGCATACGGTAGTTGTATTTGAAAGAGACTCGCGTATCGGTGGTATTCTGCGGTACGGTATTCCGGATTTTAAACTGGAAAAAACCGTGCTGGATCGCCGGATAGAGCAGATGAAAGCCGAAGGTATCATTTTCGAAACCAATGCGGATATCGGGGAGGACCTCTCCGCGCGTTATATCAGGCAGAAATATGATGCTATCCTTCTGACCATGGGCGCCGGTGAACCGCGGGACCTGCCCGCAGCGGGCCGCGGCCTGGAAAACATCCATTTTGCCATGGAATACCTCACCAAAATGAATAAGTACCTGACGGGAGAGTTGAAGGAACATGAAATAATCTCCGCCAAGGGAAAAAAGGTACTGGTCATCGGCGGGGGAGACACCGGAGCGGACTGCATCGGTACGGCCAACCGCCAGGGAGCCGCATCGGTACATCAGTTTGAAATTTTGCCCAAACCCCGAACCTGGAACAAGACCAACAATCCCGAATGGCCTGCCTGGCCCAATATTCTTCGTACGGGCTCATCCCACGAGGAGGGGTGTGAGCGCAGATGGTCGGTGATGACCAAGCAGTTTACCGGTCGTGGGGTAAAGGTCGCCAAGGCACACTGTATGGAGGTGACGTGGGATCGTGATCCGGAAAGCGGTCGATACACAATGAAGGAAGTAGCGGGATCGGACTTCTCACTGGATGTCGACCTTGTTATCCTTGCCATGGGATTCCTTCATGTGAAACACAGCAAACTCCTGCATGACCTTGGAGTAACCTATGATACACGTGGAAATATCAAAACCGACGGTAACTACGCTACCTCTGTACCGGGCGTATTCGCGGCGGGTGACGCGGATATTGGGGCTTCACTGATCGTACGGGCCATCTACCACGGGCGCTGTGCCGCGGAAATTACGTCAGCTGCGCTTTAAATAAGGAATTATTGTTCCTCAAGTGTGAGCTGCGATAACAGCAAATCCTGGTTTTTCGCCATTTCAAGCAGTCCCGCGGCCGTATCGGCAAGGTCCTTACCCTGTACCTCGATCTCTTTGATCGACTCCACAATCTCCTGGATGTTGGCCACATTCCCGCGGTTCAGTTCACTCACCTCATCCATGGTCGAGTTCACCAGTCGTGACGTATCATTTATTTCGGTCATGGAATTCTTGATAATCTCGATCTGTTCTTTGCTGTTGACCAGCAACCGGGAAATATTATCAAATGAGGTTTTAGCGGAGGATGCCATCTGCAAATTGTTGCTGACCTGGGAGAGATTACCCATAGATTCCTGTTTGACATAATTCATGCTCTTCAGGATATCATTGATGACCAGCCTGATGTTCTCCACCGCCGAGGAAGACTGTCCGGCCAGTTCCCGCACCTCTTCGGCTACAACAGCGAAACTTCTGCCCGCGGTCCCGGCGCGCACGGCCTGAATTGAGGCGTTTATGGCCAGCACGTTCGTATTTGCGGCAAAATCCTCGATGGTTTTTATAATCGTACTTATGTGGGTAAGCCGTTCATCCAGCTTATTAATAGAGTTGTTGATTTCCGCTATTGAGGCTTGAAGGGCTTCGGCCGCCTGATTGCTTTCGGAAATTGAGATCACACCGCTTTGAGATTCACGTGTGATTGTAAGGATGGAATCGGTAAATTTTTTAATAATCTCATTTACATTTATTATGCTTTTATACAGCTGTTCGAATATACGGTTGGTGGCGACACTTTTACTGTCCTGAATTTCAATCCCGTCGCGTATTTTTGTGATGGCGTTGGTAATCTGTGAGTTCGCCCTGGCCGATTCTTCGGCCGCCGCCGCCAGATCATGGCTTTTATTGGAAAGGGTTTCAATATTGTCCGTGACATTCAGGATGAGCTCTCTGAAATTCAGGGGCTCGGCAATGTAGGTGGTAACCGGAATACCGGCCGTCACCGCATTATTGATTTCCGGGATGATTCTCGGGTCGAACACACAAGTGGCGATACCATGATATCCCTCGGAAACCATTTTTTTAATGGACGGCCCGAACAACTCAACCTGTCCGAACTCGTCCCAATTGTCCTCAAAGGCGATGACAACATCCACCTGAACATTCAGGGCGGACAGGACTTTTGCCGCGTCCTCCCCGCCCTTTTTACTGAGGGAAAAAATATTCTGGTCACCGGGGAGAATTAGTCCCAGCTTTATCAATTCCCGTGTTTTACGCGGAACCGGGACCGCGAACTCACTGCGCTCGTGTTCGGTCAATTTTCTCTCTTGGGTAATTTCATCCCAGTACTCCCGGTAATTCTCACCGGTGCAGACAATGGGAGTCAGATTGAGTTTATGACTGATCGGTTTCCAACCGCTCTCAATCTTATTATAGAGATGGACAAGTGAATTATATGTCTGGGCGATGGCATTCTGACCGATTATTGCTTTGATAAATCCTCTTTTCAGACATGATATGTTTTCTTTATGAATATCGTGGGTCACAATTTTGAATTTGGATTTAATCCCCAATTTTCCCAACTCTTTGCAGGCTGTCACCGGGGTAAAGCCGTCCGTCATGTAGACAAGATCCGCCTGAGGATAATTCCGTACCAGCTCAGGGATAAGCTGTTTCACCTTTTCCCTGTCGCCGTGACCTTCCACTATTTCAAGCACATGTATATCCGGAAAATAATCACGGAGCGTGTTCTGACAACCCTTGCAGCGCAGCACATGATTGGTCTGGGAGAACAAAGTGATGATCACCAATATCTCCCCCTTGCCGTTTAACAGCTTCCCGATCTGCTTTCCCATTATCTGGCCTTCCTGGTAACTGTTGTTACCGGTAAAACAAAGACGCTGGGAGGGAACCGCGGTAATATCATTGATTTCAGCGACAATACTGTTTGCCAGGGCCTGCAGATTATTATCACCGGTCTTATCCCGCTCACCGGTAAGGGGGTCGACGTATACCGCCAGATTACCGGCACCGAAAGCGGCCAGGGCCGAAGAAATATCCTCAAGTTTTTCTTCTATTTGCTTTTTTTTACAACGCGGACGAATCAGGTACTTTTGATGCAAAAACATAA
The DNA here is from genome assembly GCA_964634205.1 of uncultured Spirochaetaceae bacterium. GTDB lineage: Bacteria > Spirochaetota > Spirochaetia > SZUA-6 > RPPD01 > JAFGGG01. The sequence goes on along the minus strand of CAZWKE010000014.1, from coordinate 7,828 downwards.
TAGCACCCCAAAGCAGGGTATTAATGATCAATATGCCGATTTTAAAGAATACATTCCCCAAACCGGGGATAAAAAACATACATGAAAACAAAAGCAATGTGGTAATAAGAAATGCGGCAGGGATAACAGAGAGTAGTGATGTGGAAGTTTTCAATAAGTTCTTCACTTATAAAGCCTAACTGATATGAAATTTGAATTCAAGATTTTTTCGGACACCATGCGGAGAAGACCGTTCAGTTTAGTTACTCTTTGCCCGAAGTGACAATAAATTATGCGGTCGTAACGAAAAATATGCTGTTTCCCTTGCATACCAGTACTGCTTTTTGCGGTTTTCCCAGGGTTTTCCAGATTTTCGCATTGATGTTCACCGTTCCCAGGTTACAGTTATTATCCAATATAATTGAGCCCGGCACATAATCGTTACTTTCAACAACACCTTTTTCCTGCGTGTTCAGATAGAGGGCACAGGATTTGCTTTTATTGGTCAGACCCAGATCAAAACCGTCATTCGGATGAATGACTATTTTATTCCGCGGCAGCGACAGATCTGTAAAAACAGAAAGTGAACCAGTTTTTTTCATCACCAAAAACCTTTTCCGGTATGAATTCTGGTATCAATTATAGTAGGATTCACCGCGAAATGGAAATTTTTTTGTTATTTTTTCACAACAGTTTATTTTCAATAAAACTGAAATATTCATTTTTTCCCACAATCAAGTGGTCAATTATCTCAATACCGATAATCTCTCCGACACGTACAAGACGCCCGGTGACATCGATATCTTCAGCACTCGGCCTGCAGTTTCCGGAAGGATGATTGTGGATTAAAAAAACCCCCTTGGCCCTGTCCGTAATGACATCCGCAAAAACCTCCCGGGGATGCACAAGCGTCTGATTCAGTGTACCGATAAAGACAACTCTTTTTTTAATCACACATGAAGCACCGTCAACGGTAACAGTAATAAAATATTCCTGCTTCTTTGTGCATAACTCCTCCACAAAGGGCAGAATATCCTCCGGTCGGATAATCGATTTCTTCTCCCTGACAAGATATCTCTGCGACAATTCAAAAGCCGCACTGATTTGCGCGGCTTTTGCCGGGCCGATTCCGTGTATCTGCTGCAGTTCCCTTATTTTTTTGGCATTACCGATGTCACCGCGGATCTTATGCTCGATATCTTCGGCCACTCTGAACACATCTTTCCCCCTGACACCGCTTCCGAGTAATACCGCAATGAGTTCCTTATCGGAAAGAAATGCCGGACCCATTTCCTTTAATTTTTCCCGCGGGCGGTCCCCGGGCCGTATCCGATTTATTGGTACAGATTTCAATTTTGTCGTATATCTATACATTTGTATAGTATATATTGAGATTTATATTCTCGTCAAGGATTTTCCTTTATTTTTTCAGTAAAATCTCCTCAACCGTTTTTCTCAATTTTTTTAAATCAAGCGGTTTTTCAAAAAACCGATATACCCCAAGATGTGCGAATTTATTTTCATGGCCGGCAAAGCCTCCCGACATCACAATCAGGGGGACGTGCGGACAAAGTTCTTTCAATTCCTTTATAAGCTGTGTTTCTTTTATATCCGGAATATGGAAGTCCGTGATAATAACCGCGTAACTGTTTACTTTAATCAGCTCCTTTGCTTTACTTCCGGTATCGGTTGCATCAACCCGGCAGTTTTCGAAATGCAATTTTCGTTTTAAAAGCGAGCATATTACTTCATCATCGTCTATAACCAATATCTTTTCTTGCATACCATGCTCCCCCCTTTCCGATTCTTTTCTTATAATACTATTTTCGGTTGTGGTCAATTAAATTTTTATACAATTAATAGTTGGTAGATGTTTTATATAATTCATAGTAAAAAGGAAATTACTATATAGAGAATTATGAATCTTTATGACGTCGGCAAAAAAATAAAACAACTTCGTATGCAGATGGGACTGACCCAGAGTCAACTTGCCGAAAAAATCAATATATCCTACCAACAGATTCAAAAATACGAAAAAGGTGAATCACAGTTGAGTATCTCCCGCTTTCTGGAGATAGCCAACGCCCTGGAGATAGACCCTTGCCTGCTTTTCGACAAGCTTCTTAACCAAACAACAGCCGAACCATCCACAAATTATTTTTCCGACAAGAATCACTCTCTGAAGGTAACTCCGGAAGAAAAAAAGCTGGTCAGCTATTTCAGGGCAATAAAAAAAGTATCGGTAAAAAACGGCATATTGAAATTATTAAAATCACTTTCCGAAAAAAATCCTGATAAAAAATAATTCCTTCAGCAATCTGTTCAGCAATTTTAAATCTGCTTGCCGAAGCGTGTTTTTAGCGCCAATTATCTTGTCTTTGCTGATTTTTGGTCTTATTTTCTACTTAAGGAGGTTACCTCCTATGGAAAAAAAAGTTTCCCCCGCTAAACTACTGGCCAATATTGATATCTTTGCAAATCTGGATACCCGATCGATAGAGTTGATTGCACAGAGAATGAAGCTTGTCCGCTACAAAAAGGACGATATCATTTGTAACGAAGGCGAAACAGGTGATCGTATGTTTGTCATTGTCGGTGGTGAAATCAGCGTTCTGAAAAAGGGAAATGATGATTCAGATATAAAGATTACAACCCTGGGGCCCGGAGAGGTAGCCGGGGTGATGAGTATTTTCGAAAAGGATGTACGCTCGGCGACGCTGCAGGCCGCCGAAACACTCGAGCTGCTTGTACTGGACAAGGACACGTTTCAGGAGATTCTTAAGCGTAATGTTGAGATGGCCAACAAACTGCTTGCCCATCTAAGCAGGCAGCTGCGGGCGGAAACCTATACCGTAGCCAAACTGCTCTCGGGAGACGTGGACAAACGGATGAAAATCGCGTTCTTTGATTCCAAGCCATATACCAAATCCGTGTTTACCCAAAATAACAAAGAACACTTTTCCCTGCATTTTTTTGAACCGCGCTTGAATGTGGATACCGTATCTCTAAGTGCGGGATTTCAGGTAGTATGTGCGTTTGTAAACGACGACTTAAGCGCACGGGTACTTGAGCAGCTGAAACAAAACGGGGTAAAACTGGTAGCTATGCGCTGTGCGGGATACAATAATGTGGATATAGACGCCGCGCACAAACTGGGAATCAGTATCACCCGTGTACCGGCGTACTCCCCGAATGCGGTCGCGGAACATGCCATTGCTTTGACCCTGGCATTAAACCGCAAGATCTACCGGGCATACAACCGTGTTCGTGAGGGTAATTTTTCCTTAACCGGTCTGGTGGGTTCGGAGCTTTATCAAAAAACCGCAGGGGTTATCGGAATCGGAAAAATCGGTAAATGCCTGGTACAGATACTGAGCGGATTCGGCATGAACATACTGGGATATGATAAGTTCCAGGACGGGGAGTTTGCCGAGCAGCATAAGCTTGCCTATGTATCGTTGAACGAATTGTTCGCCGCGGCGGATGTAATCAGTCTGCACGCGCCGCTACTGCCGGAAACCTACCATATCATAAACAAGGATTCCATACAAAAAATGAAGCCGGGTGTCATCCTGGTAAATACCAGCCGTGGAGCGCTTATCGACACTTCGGCACTGATTAACGGCCTTAAATCCGGAAAAATCGGGGCCGCCGGTCTTGATGTCTATGAAGAAGAAGAGGAATACTTTTTTGAGGACCTGTCCGACAAAATCATTACCGATGATACACTGGCCAGGCTTATGACCTTCAACAATGTCATTATTACCGGCCATCAGGCGTTTTTGACCAAAGAAGCCCTCTCCGAAATCGCGCGTGTTACCCTGGAAAGCATTATCCGGTTTGAGCAAGGCGGACGTTTCAGAGAGCTTCCCAACGCCGTCCTGCCCAAAGGTGAAAAAGAGATCAAATCCCGGGCCGGTGTTTAAAGGTAAGCCACAGCATTATCTTACTGAAATATCAATCCCGATTTAGCGGGGAGAGATTTGTGCTTTATGTAAATATTTATGATCCCCGGCTTGTAAGCCCCATGCTTTTTTTGTACGATATAAGAGAGGATCATGGCAACCTACGAAACCGGCGGTAACGGTGAATATAATGATTTTTTTCTGCCTCTTGTGTATCGGAAAAATGTGTTTCTGGCGGAGTTCCACCCCAACCTGTGCCAGCTTGTATTCCTGGAACAGGGAGAGCTTATTATCAAAGAGGCGGAACACAGCAGCCAGTTTAGCGCTCCCCTGATACTGCTTCTCAACGATAAAAACAAACTGGAAAAACTTTCCGGCCGGGCCGCACACTGCCACAATATTGTTTTTACCCCGGACGCGCTTAATACCAATTACTATCATAAAGCCGAATGGTCCCTCGGTTCCGATTTCTTCTTTTTGAAACCGTTTCGCAGCCTGCCTTCCAGGGGTTACAGCTGCCGTGTATTTCCCCCGGAGTACAGTATGAAATTTTCGGCGCTGTTTCATAAACTGGATTCATATTTGAACCTTCAGATCGTTCCGAAGGCATGGCCCTGTCTCAGCCGTTCCTACCTGCTGGAAATACTGGTCCTCATTGAACGGTCCTATTATCTGTCCGAAGAACAAAAAGGGCTTTTTATACCCGAGACCGGTACAAAAATCGATGAAGTATTAATATTCCTGCATACGCATTATGATGAAAAGATTACCCTTCAGGGACTGTGCACCCGGTTTGCCACAAACCGGACAACCTTAAACCGGTTTTTTCACGATGTATGCGGGATGAGCGCCATCTCCTACCTAAATCATCTACGCCTTGAAATAGCCTCAAGCTTGCTTGTTAATACCATGCTGTCCGTGCAGGAGATAGCCGACCGTATTGGAATGGAGGATATTTCCTATTTTGGTCGTGCTATGAAAAAGAAAACCGGCTGCTCTCCGACCGAATTCCGCCGGGCCGCCCCGGAACCGTACAGTGTAGTTTACTAACAAATGCTTTGCACATTGTGCTAATTTATTTGCATTTTATCCCTTTAATGTAACCTGCCCCGCATGTAGTATTTTATGGTATTTTATCATATTTAGGAGGTACCATATGAGACATATGTATTTGGCGTATGTAATAATAACAGGAATTTCTTTGTGTATTTTATTTACCGGTTGTTCGGAATGGAGTGTTTCATCCCAAACCCCGGTCAATCATGATGTAACCCTGGCCGGATTCTATGATACAACACACGGCATCACCGTGGGCTACGCGGGGCAGGTTTTTTACAGCGAAGACGGGGGCAAAGATTGGAACGCCGGTGTCAACCACACAATGTGCCGGTTTGGCCTGGAGATAATCGATGCCGACACCGCGATTCACTGCGGAAACGGCGGAGATGTAGCCATGACCACGGATGGGGGGAAAACCTGGCAGCGTTTAACGAACTTCGGTGAAATGGAACCCCACCAATGCCGTTATTTGAGTTTTATCGACAAGGATCACGGCTGGATTGCTTCGGCGCAGCAGCTTGGGTTTACAAACGACGGCGGCCAAACCTGGAATGAACTCACGTTACCCAAGGGCATAGGCGGTATCAAAGCGATTACACTTTGGTCCACGACGGAAGGATGTCTGCTGGACAACGCCTACAAGGTATATTTTACCTTTGACGGTGGGAAAACCTGGCAAAATGGGCAAATTCCGGTTGACGGCTTGAACCTGAATAAAAAAATAACCCGGGCCCCCTCTACGGTAATGCGGTTTATCGACAAAGAACGTGGAATAATTATTACCGAAGCACCGGACGGGGAAACCACTCACCTCATCGAACTAAGCACCACGGACGGCGGAAAGACCTGGGATAATTCGCAGATTCCCATTACCATATCCGAAGGAAGTACGTTGTACCTCTCAAAAAATGCGAACTTGCTGACCATTTACAGTATGGCGGATGGAATAACGATTCTCAGTAGAAACAATGCCTCTTGAAAAAATGAGTTTTTGTATGAGCCGGCACTCAAGTTGATTGTGCCGGCTCAGCGATTCTAAATTTGAACCATTTGTATCATATTAAATGAACAAAAACCTTTAAATATGCCATATAATTGGAAAAATTTAGAATCGTAAGCACAGAAATCATAAAAAGTGCAATTATAAATGTTTACATTTATAATTGCAGTGCCGGCCTCGGCACCGAAAACAATAATACATTTTTTCGCCTTGTTATCCGCATAGATATATTTGCACTGATCGTTTGAATATGATAGAATCAAACCAATTCGAATTCACTCCAAAAGGATATTTTGTTATGCTTTCCTCAAAAGCCACGGAAGCAAGGACAAACGGAATACCGCTTATAAAAGACGGAATGCAGTTCAAGGAATTGATTGAGCAGATTGCCGACGGAATTCTTCTCTTTGATGACAAGGGCAATATTCAATATAAGAATCCCGCCGCGGAAAGATTGTGGGGAGAGAACCTTAAAGAAATTAAGGGAAAACAGGGACAAGAGTTTCTCAAACTAAAAGAAAAAAACGCGGAGATAGAGGTAAGAAGGTCCGGAGAAAAAAAATTAATCGTTGAAACCAGAAGTGTTCGTATACGAAAGGATAACAGAACAATGTTTCTGGTTACGTTACGCGATGCCACCCAGACTGTTGCGTTAAGGGAAAAATTAAAGCACTTTTCATATTTTGATGAACTTACCGATTTATATAATCGACGCGGTTTTTTTGACATGCTTGAACGGCAAATCAGGCTTTCTAATAGAAATGGAACAAAATTCTTTTTATTGTTTGCCGATATCGACGGTCTAAAGGCAATTAATGATACCTGGGGACATATAACCGGAGACAAGGCTTTACAGGACTTTGCTTATATTTTGACAACCTGTTTCCGTGAAAGTGATGTTATCGCCAGGATCGGGGGTGATGAATTTTCCGTTTTTCCAATTGATGCCGACCACCGGATCTGCGATCTTCTTTTGGAAAGGATAAACAACTCGATTTTACGCTTTAATAACGAACAAAAGCGCGCTTATCCGCTTGCGGTCAGTATCGGCAAGGCTTTTTATGACCCGACGAACCCCTGCTCCACCGACGTACTTTTACGCCGGGCGGATGAGGAGATGTATAGAATTAAAAAAACGAAAAAGAACAATAATTAATAAAAGCAGCTTCTTATCTTGTATTAATTACAGATATAATAACTAAGATTTTATATAAGGAGAAGATTGATGATTAAAGGGAAAAATATCAATTTACGTCTTGTCGCGGAAAAGGATTTGGAAGAATACCATAGACTTTATAATGATATCGGGAACCGCGGTGACTATTATTATATGGGATTGGAACCGGAATCGGTTATCAACAGGAATTATCATGAGACCGGGTATTGGAACCATGATTTCGGAAGGATGTTAATCGTAAATAAACAAGATATAATGCTGGGGTACATAAATTACTTTAAAAGCGTCTCCTACTTCAGCTCCTACGAGATCGGTTACCGGCTGTTTAAAAAGGACGCACACGGTAAGGGGATAATGACCGAGGCGGTAGGTCTCTTTATCGGCTATCTATTCAGGGCCTTCGGCATTAACAGGCTGGAAATCAGAACCCACCCGGATAATAGAGCCTCACAAACAGTAGCCTTAAAAAACGGGTTTACAGAGGAAGGCAGAGCCCGGGGGGCGGTTCTGTACAAAGACACATACATCGACATGCTCCAATTTTCGCTTACCAGACAGGATTACTACTCTGGACAGAAAGAGCGTAAATAGTTAAATTAGTGTTTTGGAAATTATTAGAAATCGAGGTATATTTGAACACATGAAAAGACATTATTATTTTTTAGCACTTGTATATGCATTATTACTTTGCCTTTCCCAGGCACAGGC
>CAZWKE010000013.1:25324-77266 GCA_964634205.1 uncultured Spirochaetaceae bacterium | reverse complement strand
GCTCGTCGGGCTCATAACCCGGAGGTCGCAGGTTCGAGTCCTGCCCCTGCTAAAAAAAAGGCTGTCTGAGAATATTTTTCCAGACAGCCTTTTTTATTGCATAAAAAAATAGCGGCGAAGGGACTTGAACCCCTGACCCAGCGGATATGAGCCGCTTGCTCTACCATCTGAGCTACACCGCCATAGAAAAAGAAGATTACCAATAATCGATTAATATGTCAACTTCTATTCGCTAAGTTTATTGCAATAGAACCTTATTGACGGTATAGTTTAACAAATTATATGTATTTTGTGAATCGACCCGGATGAAAAAGTATTCTCTGCTGGTAAAATTTAAATTACACCTGAAGTTTATCCTACTCCTTAGCTTTGCCCTGCTGGTAACCGGTGTCGCGGGCATTTATTTTATCCGTTATCTGGTAAAACCAACTACCGGTCTGGTTATGAACTACATGGAAGTGGTTGATGACAATGGCGCAATTATTTTTTCACCGCGCACCCCGTTTTCCCCCGCCGTTGCGGCCGGCCTTATTCCGAACAAAGACGCAATACGCGCAATAAACAATCATACCATTAAGACGGTCAGAGATGTATTGGAGGAAAATTCCAGGATCTGGAGTTTCAAATCTTTTCCCGTTCAGGTGTTGCGTGACGGAAAAAAAGAAATAACAATCTATATTACCCCGGAATTGAATTTACTTCGTGTCGACTGGATTGCCACCCTGTTTTTTCTTTTTGTGCTTGGTTTTATGGTGTATTACCTTGTTTTAAATCATCGTCATGAAACCTATAATATTATTGCGGTAACGGCCGGGCTTTTTTTCATGCTTTTTATCTGCGCCCAACCATTTTATTATGATAATGTCTTTACGTTGGCGCTTATTTACTTGGGAGAAACCGTATCCTGGTTGTTGGTGGTGTTCGCTCTTTACTTTCCCAGACCGAAATTCAATAAAATCTTTCGCAGGGGGCTGCTTGCAACTATCGCAGCCCTTTACCTGATATACTTTTTTTTCCGTACCAAAGCGTTCATGCAATGGATTCAGTATCATGATGATAGATATTTTGCTGCCGTGGTTTCACTGGGGCAGATGCAGAACATCTCCGACCTATTTGCGTATATCTTGTTTTTCGGATTTATTTTTCATACGTATATTAAATCCACCGGCGCAAAAATAAGAAAACATCTTGAGTGGCTGGCAGCCGGGGCCTTCATTACCCTGCCGACCTATGTTTTTTTTGATCAACTCCCCTTTATCCTGGGGGAAACACCGGGGCAAAGAATGGGGATGGGGAGTTTTGCCAATTTTTTTCTGGCCTTTCTCCCCCTGTTTTATATTATCGGGCTGATAAAATCTCATAAAATCGATTTGCAGGTATTAAACCGGCGTTCAATAATCTCTCTCCTGTTTACCTTGATTTTTTTGGCGGCGTTTGCCATACTTTTTGAACCGTTTAAGAATATCTTTGTGCAAAGCTATGGAATGTCCGCGGATGTTGCCGGATTCATGGTGGCCCTGTCTTTGTTTGTAACATTCTTTCTATTGTACACCTTCTTACTCTGGCTGGTGGAACGGTTTTTTAACCGTCGTCAGGAGCCAACAAACCCGGAAGCCGCGATAAATATTATTGAGACCGATGAACCGATCGATTTAAAATACACAATTCCGCTGCAAAAAGAAAAAATAACCGAGCTGCGTTCTCTGTGGAAAGGAGTCTGGCTGCGGCTTTCGCAAAATTTAAGAGGAATCAACAATTCGCTGATTACACTCACCCGGGACGCGCGAAAGGTTTGCGATAATACCCAATGGTACGGCACCGGGCGTGAAAAAAGCCTGGAAACGATTATTCAAGAAGCGGTGGGCAAGGTCCGGCAGGGTACGATGTCCATACATGATTTTGTGAAGAAATTCATGTTATTTATGGGCCAGGAATCCGCAATTCCCATCAGCATGGACCTGGAAACAATCATTTCCAGCGCGTGTGAACAGATAAGAGTACGCATCCCGGATATCAACCTGAAAATATTACCTCACACCGAGGTTAAACTGTTCTGTTACCCGGAAGAGATAATATTTTCATTGGTTTTACTTTTTGAGAACGCCTATGAAGCATTACGAAATAAAAATGGAGTCATTACGGTGGCAACCGACGCCACTCCGGAACAGGTACGTATTGAAATCATCGATCATGGAATCGGCATCAGTGAAAAAATAATCAATAAAATATTCGATCCCTTTTTTACCAGGAAAAGAGGGCATGATGGATTGGGACTTTATTTTTGCAAGCTGCTTGCTGAAAAGAACTGGGGCCGGATTGAAGTCCGCAGTGTGGAAAACAAACAAACATCCGTTTGCCTTTATCTTTCACAGTTACAGGATCAATAGTGTTGCCGGAGTGTTGATTAATCAGCCCAAAAAAAGGTATGAAATACTTATGTCCAAAGTTTCTGTAGTAGCAATTGTACGTTGTCTTTCTTATGACGGACCGGAACTGGCAAAGGCGGTTACATACGGAATGGAGCTTCTCGGCGGACCGGCGTCCATATTTAACGGCGGCAGGCGGCTGCTATTAAAACCCAACATGCTGCTGGGTATTTCCCCGGAGAACGGAGCCACAACGCATCCGGCCGTTTTTGCAGCGGTTGCCGAGTTCTTTCAGAAAAATGGTTATTCCCTGTCTTACGGCGATAATCCCGGTTTCGGCAGGACCGAAACAGTAAGTAAAAAATGCGGGATAGGGGCGCAGGCAAAGCGGCTCGGAATCCCCCTGGCGGAGTTTGAAAAGGGGAAGGAGGTCAAATTCGGCGGTGGTGTACAGAACAAACTCTTCTACATTGCCCAAGGGGTACTGGACAGCGAAAACCTGGTAAATCTTCCCAAAATGAAAACCCACAGCCTCACCACCATGACGGGGGCCCTGAAAAATATGTTCGGAGTGATTCCCGGCCTGCGCAAAGCCGCTTTCCACGCTCGGCTGGCCGATCCCAAGGCTTTTGCGCGCATGATCATCGATCTGAACCGGTTTATTACCCCGGTATTAACGATAATGGACGCGGTCTATGGTATGGAAGGAAACGGGCCGACACACGGCGATCCGGTACATACCGGGCTGTTGTTGTTCTCCACCGATCCGGTGGCTGTAGACGCCACGGCCTGCAGAATTATGGGGATAGATCCGCAGGAAATTTTTTTCCTCACTCATGCGGAGAAGACGGGATTGGGAAACATACGGGAGTCACGCATCAGTATTCGCGGGATGGCGCTTGCAGATTGTAAGGGAAAGCCCTATAAGCTGTCTCCGTCGTTTGTTTGGGACCACCGGTTTCCATTCCTGCAGTCACTGGGAAAAAAGTTCCTGATTCCCCGGCCGGTGATCAACAAACATACCTGTACGGCCTGCGGGGTATGCATAAAAATATGCCCGGTACGTCCGAAAGCACTCGCAGCCGGAAAAAAAGGGATACCCGCTTATAATTATGACCATTGTATCCGCTGTTATTGTTGTCAGGAAATGTGCCCTACGGGTGCCGTTTCGGTAAAAGTACCCCCGCTGGGCACGCTTTTTTACGGTTTCTGGGGAAGATCGTAGCAGAACGTGACGTTTTTATTTAAGAAAAATGCTTGACTAGTAACAAAGCGCTTTATTATCTTTATTGCAAAAGAAAATAGAGTAACTCTTAAATATAAAACAGAAAAAAAGAGAGAGAGATGCAAAAAGAAAAGAAACTCGATGACAAGAACCATGCTCATCATGAAGAACAGATGAAAACGGACGCCGGGGGTACGGATAAACCTCAAACTGAAAAAGCGGCTCGGCAGGAAAATGCCGGGACCGCTGTGAAGGAACAAGCGCAAAAGGGGCCGGAAGACAGGCTTGGTGAACTTGAAAAGGAAAAGGCCGAATTGAAGGACCTGTTGTTACGCAAGCAGGCCGAGTTTGAAAATTTCAGGAAACGCCTGCAAAGGGAAAAGGAAGAGTCCATAAAGTACGCCAATGCCATGCTGCTGCTGGACCTTACGAACATCATTGATGATTTTGAACGCGCAATACAGTCCGCCAAGGATTCGGATGATTTTACCTCGTTTCATTCCGGAGTGGCGTTGATTGAAAAAAGACTTACCCAGATGCTGGAAAACAAGTGGGGACTGAAGAGGTTCGATTCTCAGGGAGATGTTTTTGATCCCGATAAACATGAAGCAATAATGGCTGAAGAATCCGAAGCCGTCAACGCACCGACGGTGGTAGAGGATTTTCAGCGCGGTTACCTGTTGAATGAAAGGATATTACGGCCCGCCAAAGTAAAGGTGGCGCAACCGTCAACGGGAAACAATGAAACTGATGATACAAACTAAAAGAAATTTTTTATATATTATTATAAGAGAGTATAAAAGGAGAAGAATATGGGGAAGATAATAGGAATTGATCTTGGTACAACAAACTCTTGTGTAGCAGTCATGGAAGGGGGAGAACCGGTTGTCATTCAAAATTCGGAAGGACAACGGACCACGCCTTCCATTGTTGCCTTTACCGCCAAGGGAGAAAAACTGGTAGGTCAGGCGGCAAAAAACCAAATGATCACTAATCCTGAAAATACAATATATTCCATTAAAAGATTTATGGGCAGAAGGTTCGGAGAGGTCCCTGAGGAAATCTCAATGGTACCATATAAGGTGGTTGACTCCGGGAATGACGCACGGATTGAAATCAACGGAAAACTCAATTCTCCTCCCGAGATTTCGGCGCTTATTTTGCAAAAGATGAAAAAAACCGCCGAAGACTACCTGGGTGAAACCGTCAATGACGCGGTGGTCACGGTACCCGCATATTTTAACGATGCCCAGCGGCAGGCCACCAAGGACGCGGGAAGAATTTCCGGGCTGAATGTGAAAAGGATTGTGAATGAGCCCACGGCAGCAGCGCTGGCCTATGGTCTGGGCAAGGACGGCAAAGATGAAAAAATCGCCGTATACGATCTTGGCGGCGGGACCTTTGATATATCCATCCTTGAGTTGGGTGACGGGGTGTTCGAGGTAAAATCCACTAATGGCGATACGCATCTGGGCGGCGATAACTTTGACCAGCGGGTAATAGACTGGCTGGTGGAAAATTTTAAAAAGGATTACGGTATAGACCTGTCCAAGGACCGGATGGCACTGCAAAGACTGAAGGAAGCCGCGGAAAAAGCCAAGATTGAACTTTCCGGCACACAGTCTACCGATATTAACCTTCCGTTCATTACCGCGGATTCATCGGGACCCAAACACCTTCAGTATACCTTAACCAGGGCGAAATTCGAGCAGATGATTGATGATCTTATTCAGAAAACCAAGAACCCCTGTATCCAGGCCTTAAAGGACGCCGGGCTTTCCGCGTCGGAAATCGACGAGGTGATTCTTGTGGGTGGGTCCACCAGGATTCCCGCGGTCCAAAAAGAGGTAAAGGAACTTTTTCAGCGTGAACCGCATAAAGGGGTTAATCCCGACGAGGTGGTGGCCATGGGTGCCGCAATCCAGGGCGGTATTTTGGGCGGTGATGTAAAAGATGTCCTGTTGTTGGATGTCACCCCACTCTCTCTGGGGATCGAGACTTTAGGCGGGGTATTTACCCGTTTAATCGAAAGAAACACCACTATTCCGACACGCAAAAGCCAGATTTTTTCCACTGCCGCCGATAATCAGACCGCGGTTTCAATCCATGTCCTTCAGGGCGAACGCGATATGGCCAGTCAGAACCGCACGTTAGGCAGGTTTGATCTTGTGGGAATTCCGCCCGCGCCCCGTGGTGTACCGCAGATTGAGGTTACCTTTGATATCGACGCCAACGGTATTGTTCATGTTTCCGCCAAAGACCTGGGAACAGGAAAAGAGCAGAAGATCCGTATCGAATCTTCCTCCGGACTGTCGGAAGATGAGATTAAAAAGATGGTCAAGGATGCGGAGATGCATGCGGAAGAGGATAAAAAAGAGCGCGAAAAGGCCGAAACTCTCAACGAAGCGGACAACCTGCTGTATTCCACCGAAAAGTCATTAAAGGAATTCGGTGACAAGGTAACGGCGGAAGACAAACAGAAGATTGAAGCCGGTATGGAAGAACTGCGTACCGCTTTAAAAGGCGGGGACAACGCGGTAATAAAAACAAAGGTCGAGGCCCTGCGGCAGGCATCCTATAAGCTGGCGGAAGAGATATACCGTCAGGCCGGAAGCAACGCTGCGGGAGGTCAGGCGGCGGATACTCCACAGGGAGACAACCCCTCCGCTGATGATGGTTCGTCTGAGACCAAAGGAACCAAGGGTACGGCGGAAGATGTTGATTACGAAGTTGTTGATGAGGATGAGGAAAAGAAATAGCAATAATATTCCAGTAATATATTACAGAAGAGAAGAGAAGAGCCTTGGCCAAACGTGATTACTATGAAGTATTGGGTGTACAACGTACTGCAACCAAAGATGAAATAAAAAAAGCGTACCGTAAGCTTGCCATCCAGTATCATCCGGACAGGAACCCGGGGAATAAGGATGCTGAAGAAAAGTTTAAGGAAGCAACCGAAGCGTACGAGATTTTAGCGGATGATAAAAAACGGCAGACCTATGACCAGTTTGGGTTTGCCGGTATTGAAGGCATGGGCAGCGGAGCGCATGATTTCTCATCCGTATTCAGAGATTTTGAGGACATTTTCGGTGATTTTTCCGGAATATTCGATTCATTCTTTGGCGGTGGTACAAGACGGCGCAGTTCATCGCGCAGCAACAGAATGCGCGGTGCGGACCTGCGTTTTGATTTGGAGATCGATTTTCAGGAAGCCGTTTTCGGTACAACCAAGGAAATATCCTATCAACGAAATGATACCTGTTCCTCCTGTAACGGTTCGGGTGCCGAAGGAGGATCCGGAAAAACCATGTGTCCTTCCTGCGGTGGATCCGGCCAGGTACGCAGAAGTTCTGGTTTTTTCTCAATTGCCAGTACCTGCCCTTCCTGCAGGGGCGAAGGATATATTATCAAAAATCCCTGCCGGGTTTGTAACGGCAACGGTTTGGTCAAGAAAAAACGTGTCATCAAGGTAACCATTCCGCAGGGTATCGAAAACGGAAGAAGAATCCATATTCCCAACCAGGGTGACGGCGGACTAAACGGGGGACCGCCCGGCGACCTGTATGTCTATATCCATGTGAGATCACATGAGTGTTTTAAACGGCAGGGAAACGATATCTATTGTGTCATTCCCATATCAATCACCCAGGCTTCCCTGGGCGCTGAAATACTGGTTCCTACGATCGATAAAAAAAAGGTAAGGGTTAAAATACCGTCCGGCACACAAACCGGAAAGGTCTTACGTCTGAAAAATGAAGGGGTCCCCTATATACACAACTCCCACCGTCGGGGTGATATGTATATTGAAATCCTGGTTGAAATACCCGAACGCCTGAACACAAAGGCGCGCTCATTACTGAAAGAATTTTCCGATATAATGGGTGAGGAGTCGAATCCGAAACCGAAAAAGATTTCGGATCTGATGTAAGCAATCTCCGCCCCGGATTCGGAGTATGTATCGCTAAGAATAAACCTAATGGATGATGTCCTGTTATATGGAAGAATATGTGCGCTCACTCTTTTAGGGTTTGAACTGACACTGTTGGTTTTTCGCTTTTTTACCTGTTACAACAAAAAAGAACTTATTTCATTTTCACTGATTTTGGCCTACTTGGGTTTTAAAATAATTTTTCCGGATGTGGCATATCTGACCGAGATATCCACCTATTTGGTTATCTGGGCTTTGGGCAATTATATCAGCATTATTCTGGAAGATAACAAAAAGGATCTCTGGAATGTCGCGGTTTTCAGTGCTATTGGCGTTTTTGTCGTATTAATCCTTTTGGGATTTAAAAACCATACGCTGTTCGCTTATTTTTATCTTTTTACCGTTTGCTTTCTCTTTTTCTATCCGTTTATCTCTTTCATCAGATACTATTCCCGTACAAAGAACGGCACAATCCTTTTTTTCACCATCACCAGTGCCGGCGCGATGCTTGGCGGGGGGTATGAATATGTTGCGGCAATCTACCGGCTTCCTTTTATCGGAATTACCATGTGGATTTTTCTGCTTATTTTTTTGGGGGTCGGGTATCTCCTTACCCAACAGGGATACCTTTTGAGTTCCGAAATGCACAGCCTGTATTCCCGTCTTTCTCTGCAGGAAAGGCAGCTCCGTCAACTCTCCTCGAAGCTGGTTTATACGGAGCAGACCCTGGTGGTGAAAGACCGGTTTATTTCACTTGGACTGCTGTCCGCCGGACTGATCCATGAGTTCAAGAATATATTGGGGCTTATTTTAAGTTGTACCCAGTACGGCAGCGTGCATAACGATCCGGAACGTTTACGGCAGAGTTTATCGCTTATAGAGGAACATACCAGGCACGGACTGGAGTCGGTAATCGGCCTGCTGGAAAAAATAAAAGAAAAGAATACGCTCACAGCGGAACAGCTTTCAATGGAGACATTTTGTTTTGAGATATTGAAAGTGATCAGGGCAAATTACCGGGGTGCCGGGATAGATGTTGTTTGTCAGGTCCACAAGGATTTTGATCTGTCGGTACGCAAGGCTGAGCTGGAACAGGCAATGCTGAATATAATCCGGAACGCGGCACAGGCCTTGAATGCCTTCCCGCAAAAGAAGGACAAAACAATCAAGATAGAGATCAGTTCAGATTTTGATAAAGGAATGCTCTCCCTTTCTGATAATGCCGGAGGAATCCCGTCGGAAATTGCCTGTAACATTTTCGAACCTCATTTTCGTTCCGGAAAAAGCACGGGAATGGGGCTCTACCTGACAAAAATGATGGCGGAACAGCTTGGGGTGCAGTTGATCTATGAACCGATAAAAGACGGCAGCCGGTTCACCTTTATTTTTCCATTGAGCTAGACAAAATTAAAAAAATGCCGGGATAAAGTACTTGCTTTTTTATTAATTGTATCGGAAAATATTAATAACTATTTATTCCTGATAGATAGGGGAGAATTATGTATAAACGAAAAACATATATTATCAACAAAGAATTTCAATACGGATTTATTGCCACATTCCAGTTTATCATCATTATTTCGCTGGTAATTTTTTCCGCCGGATTTTTTATCTATTATTGGATTGCTTATATGGCCGGTGACAGGGTATATAAGGAATTTCTTTCGCTTTCACAACAGATAACCATACAGGTACAACCAATCCGGGATGGTGATATCAAAGACCCATACGGCCTGCTTGCAAGCCTTAGTAAAAATAATGAAGATAAAGCGCCGGTAAAATTTATCCGCGATAATCTTCCTCCTTCAGGACTGGTCAAACTGGATGGTATCCAGGAAAATAGCGGACAGAACGATATAACGGCAATACTCACGGAGAATTTGAATGCATTCCTGCGAACGTTGATTGTGCAAAGAAAGCCGTTCTATAAGCCCGAACGCTTCCAAAATGTAAGCCTCTCTCCGCAAATAGAGGACAGGCTCGCCATGAAACTCGATCCGCAGAGCGCGGAAATGTATAAACTGAATCTCCTGCTTCTAAACGCGGTGTTCAGTCCGAAACTTGACATTACGTTGAGCAATACAAATTTGGAACCGCTGAATTATCAGAAGGAAGTGATCGGCTTAAAAAGGCAGGACATTGTTTTACCGCCGCTTCTGATCAATAATCTGCTGATTATGTTGATCATAATTGTGGTAGGGATCTTTTACTCTCACCGTATTGCCGGCCCCATGTACCGTATCGAAACCGATATCAAGCGGGTGCTGGACGGAGAAAAGAACGTACGGATCAACTTGAGAAAGAAGGATAAACTGAAGTCCCTGGCCGAGCTTGTGAACCAGTTGATAAAAAAGCTGGAGAACACCGGCAAATAGAGTGTGATAAGAATTATTTGACCCCATATAAGATTTTTAACCGGAAATATATCGGCTCAAAACGCGCGCTGTGTCAGGAAATAATCCAAAAGGTATTAAACACGGCGGGTAAACCGGAAACGTTTCTTGACGGGTTTGCGGGAACGGGTGTCATTTCCGCTTCCTTGGCAGAAAATGGGGTAAAAAAAATATATGCCGTTGATACCCTCTATCATAACATTGTAATTTTGAAAGGATTTACCACAGGGCCGGATCAGGTAAAAAACATAGAAACGGACCTGGATTATTTTAATAATCTGCCACCGACACAAGGTTATATCACCCGGCAGTTTGCTGCCACGTATTTTACCAGGAAGAACTGTATGCGGATGGATGCAGTGCGCAGTGCGCTTGAAGAACGGTTTCGGACCGGAACACTGAATGCTGCCCGGTATAATTACCTCCTGGCAAGTTTTTTACTTGGTGCGGACAGGATTGCCAATACCGTCGGACAGTATGACGCTTATTTAAAGCATATCGGGAAAAACAGCTTTGTGTCCGGTAAACATGTGATAGATAACAGAGTATACAGTGACTTTATGCTGCGGCCGCTGGAGCTTATAACAGCCCCCGGTCTTTCTGTTTATAATATGAATATCCTTGAATGCATAAAAACCATCAGCTGTCATACCGCTTATTTTGATCCGCCGTATAACACACGGCAGTATTGTGATAATTACCATGTGTTGGAAAACCTGGCCCGCTGGGAAAAGCCCGTACTGTATGGAAAAACAAAAAAATTTGATCGTAATCATCTGAAAAGTCCCTTCTCGCAGCGTCGAAACGCGGAAAAATCGTTGGGTACGCTTTTACGGCACTCCCGCTCGCAACATATTTTCCTTTCGTATAATTCGGAAGGAATCATAGCGCGAAACCGCTTAATGGAACTGTGCTCCGGATATGGTACCGCCGGCATCTGGGAGTTGCCGTATTCGGTATTCGGAAAAGGCGCGGGTGTGGCCAAAAAACGACTCGTCACCGAGTACCTGCTGCATCTACAGAAAGAAAATTGATCAGGCGGACGGCTTGTTGTTTAGGCCTGGTGCCCGCATTGACGACGGGTTGCAGTTCAATTATACTTAGAAGTGTGAAGCCATTAACAATACTGCGGATTTCATTTTTATGGATTGTCATTTGCGCTATTCTTTTCTCTTGTGCCGGGCATGCGGTCCGTGAAAAGACCATAAACAAACCCATCATCCTGTTTTGGACCAGGAACGTGGAGGGCCTTACGCATATGACCCATATCGCAAAAGGAGTATGGGCAGGAGATCCACGTAAACATCCGGACGGGAACATGCTTAACCACCAGGATACCTGGATGGCTAAAGGTGTTACCCCGCTGGTGTGGGCGGGCGGCGTGTGCTATATCGATGAGAGTCTGGACAAGTTTGTAGAACGTTGGAGAAAAAAAATAAGGAAGGGTGCACGTGCCCTGCAGATTGATGAATATATGCCCCAGTCTCCCATGGTAACGGCAAAGATGGTGAAGGCATTGGAGATGATCCGCCGGGAATACCCCACGCTTTACCTGGCCGTATGGCATGGAGGAGTGTTGACCGAGCCGTTGATTAGCGCCTATGCAAAATATGTTGATCTTGTTATTTTGGAGGATTATTTCACCGACAACCCCTTGGGATGGTTGTTGTTTTCGGTAAATACGCAGAGGGCACGAAAGGGACACATCATCGATAAAACAATATTCGGTTTGGAAATCAGCGCAGAGAGCTGGGAGGCGCAAAAACGGTACCTGGATTTACAGATGAAATGGATAAAAGCAAACGCCCCCGAGATGAACGGGATTGGATTTTTCGCTCCCAAAGCGGACAAGACCTCCGTCCTTGGCGCGGAAAAGCTGGCCGTACACTACTTTGCCGCAGGAAGTCCAAGCCCGTAATGAACAATCTGCCGGAAAAAATCGAGCTGTTTGATGAACAGGGGCGGTCTCGCGGTTTTTATTCGTCCCGCAATCGGTTGAATGATCTTACGGGGAAAGAGTGGCTTTACTGGACGCGTTCCGTTATCTCCCGTGTGTATCCGCCGAATATGCAGCATGCGCTTCGCAGTGCGCACGGCGGGCAGAAACCACCGGATTTATGTGCCGACATAATCAGGATATTTACCAAGGAAGGTCAGTTTGTTTTGGATCCTTTTATGGGAGTGGGCGGTGTCTTGCTTGGTGCGGCCCTCTGTCGCAGACGTGCGCTGGGAATGGAAATTAATCCCGAATGGATCGCGATTTATAAGAAGGTATGCCGACTGGAAGCACTGCCTGAGCTGGAGACAATAGAAGGAGATGCGTGTTCTCTGCTGCCCAAGCTGAATCACGGGGTATTTGATCTGGTGTTTACGGATGTTCCCTACTGGAAAATGGATAGGGCCCGTCGTTCCAAGGGAAAATATAAAAAATACGGCGAGGCTGCCAAACCTCCCTTGGAATCAAAACTCGGTACGTTTAATGAGGTTCGTTATCACTCCAAACAGGATTGGCTGGAGAAGATGTATAGCATATTCTCAGAGGCAACCCTTTATCTGAAAACGGGCGGATATATCATTACCTTTATCGGGGACATGTATTACGATAACGAGTATCACTGTCTGTCTCATGACCTGGCTCGGGAACTGGGTAAAATACCGGGCTTACGCTGGAAGGCGAACCTAATCTGGTATGATGTATCCAAAAAACTACATTTATACGGTTATCAATATACATATATTCCGTCGATGATACATCAGAACATTCTTGTTTTTAAAAAGGAGTAAACAAAAAATGAGTAAACTGCTGTTTTGTCTGCTTTTTTTCATCTCGGTGGATGTCGCCAGTCTGACGGCTACCCAATATACCTTCGATAAAAATGAGGACGGCAAACCTGACCAATGGTATGATTATGAAGACGGCAAAGTAATAACCGAGCAGCTGGATGCCAATTTTGACGGGAAAGTGGATTACAAGGCCGAGTTCGACAGAACGGGCAGAAAAAAACTGGAAGAGTTCGACATGAATTTCGACGGGAAAATGGATGATATCTATCACTATGATGAGGGGAAGCTGATCACCGAAGAGTTGGATACGAACTTTGACGGAAAGATCGACATCCGTATACATCTGGTGGAGGGAAACAGGGTTTCCAAATATGAACAGGATACCGATTTTGACGGGGTAATGGACAAGGTAAAGGAGTTCGGAAAAAAATAAATGCCGATACCCATTCATGGATTCCATGCCATACATGAGCTGTTGATCAACGGAGCCGTACGGGGCACGCTGCTGTATAGTAAGCGGAATAAGAGGGCCGAGGAATTATTTCGGCTTGCCGAGGGGAACGGGGTGGAAGTACGTCAGGTAACCGCGGAAGAACTGTACCGCATCAGTGGGACGCACGATCATCGTGGTATGCTCCTTGTCATGGAAAGCCTTCCGGAAGAGTACAGTCATGATGTAAAACTGGTATTGCAGGGTATTCAAAGCGAGGATGCGCTGGTAGTGCTGTTGGACGGTATAACGGACCCCCATAACCTGGGAGCAGTCTTACGCAGTTGTGACCAGTTTGGCGTTGATCTTGTTATTGCTCCCAAAAGAAAAGCGGCGCGGGAAACACAAACCGTAGTAAAGACCTCGGCGGGGGCCAGCAATTTTGTAAAGTTCGTGACCGTGTCCAACCTGCGTAATGTTTTCGAAACCCTGAAAAATGAGGGGTTCTGGATTTATGGAGCACACATGACCGGCAGCCCGATACACCGTGTCAACCTAAAGGGGAGGGTCGCCCTTGTGCTCGGCAGCGAAGGCGGTGGAATGCGGGAGCTGTTAAAGCATGAGAGTGATGCGTTGATAGCGATTCCGGCCAGGGGACATATCGATTCTTTTAACGTGTCCGTTTCCGCGGGCATTATTCTTTATGAGATACGGCGGCAGCAGGGCTGGTTTTAGTTGCTTTCCGCCCGGCCTGCCCCAATGATGCGCTCGGCAAGGTGTACCGCATTCAGTACCCCCTGTTTCCCCAATCCCATGGTGGCTACGGGAACATCCTTAGGCAGCTGCAGGATGGAGAGCAGGGCATCAACCCCGTTTAAGGGACCTGAAACCAGCGGTACCCCGATAACCGGCAGGCTTACCTTGGCGGCCACCACCCCGGGCAGGGCTGCCGACAGTCCGGCGGCGGCGATAATGACACGGAATGATTTTTCCTGTTCGCTTAAGAATTTCAGCAGTTCATCAAGGTTTCGGTGTGCCGAATAGATTTTTACGTCATAACTCAGATTCTTTTCTTTTACCAGGCTTAAGCCCGGCTCAACCTGTTCGTAATCGGATTTGGAACCGAGTATAAATAAGATATCCTTCATAGTGTGCTGTCTCCCGAAATAAATTTTTTTCCGATGTCGGAGCGATACCACGCTCCCTCAAACCGGATCTGGTCTGCATAGCTGTAGGCAAGCTCTGATGCCTGCCGCAAATCAGGTCCCCGGCCGACAACGGTAAAACATCTTCCCCCGCCGGTGCGAACCGTTCCGTCCGCATTCCGGCCGGTGGACGCGTGAAAAACAAGCAGCCGGTCATTATTGTCGGTTGGCAATCCGGTTATGGGGATTCCCTTTGTATAAGAACCGGGGTAGCCTGCGGCGGCCACCACAACACCCAGTGCGGCGCCGGATTTCATACGGATATCGGTGCGGTCCAACTCCTGGTCCAAAAGAGACTTACAGATCAGGCCGAAATCCGTATCGATCATGGGCAGCAGTACCTGGGCTTCGGGATCACCCCAGCGGATGTTGTATTCCAACACCTTGGGGCCGTCCGCGGTGATCATCAGCCCGAAGTAGAGTACCCCCCGATAATTAAGCCCGTCGCTGGAGAGCCCCTCAAAGGTGGGGGAAACAACCCGCTTTTTAATCATTTCCCACAGTGTGTCGTCCACGGTGGGGACCGGGCAGATGGAGCCCATTCCGCCGGTATTGGGCCCGGTATCGTTGTCGTGGGCCTTTTTGAAATCCGTGCACGGGGCAAGGAGTTTGTAATCCCTGCCGTCGGAGAGGGCAAAAACCGAGACCTCCCAGCCGGTCAGGTACTCTTCCACCAAAAGCGAATCAGACTTCAGAATATTGTTCCCGAAGGCAAGCAGTTCAGCCGTCTTGTCGGACTCCAGTACTCCCTTGCCGGCAGCCAGTCCACTCTGTTTCACCACCAGTTTTTTACCGGCGTTGTTTTTGATGTGTGCCTCAAACTCAGCGAATGAAGAAAACATACTGGCCTGTGCGGTAGGGATGTTATGGCGAAAAAGGAATTCTTTGGAAAAGGTTTTGCTTGATTCAAGGCGGGCCGATTCTTGGGGCGGTCCGATGACCGGAATGTCCCGTTCAAGCAGTGCGTCAACCACACCCCGGGCGCAGGGGGCTTCCGGTCCCATAAATATAAAGTCGGCTCCGCAGGATTCCGCGGCTTTCGCCACCGACCTGCCGTCCAGCGGGTCCGTGGCGGGAAGGCTTTGACCGATGTCGGAAATACCCGCATTGCCGGGAGCGGCATACACCTGGGAAATATATTTACTTTGTGCCAACACCCAACAAAGCGCGTGCTCCCGTGCACCGCTGCCGATTACCAGTACCTTCACAAGTATCCTCCTTTTTTATCTGTTTCTTTTATCTCTATTATCAAGCTCCCGGATAATTACCGCCGGAAAATGTGTGTGTTCAAGCTCATGTATCTTTGCTTCCACCTGTTCCAGGGTGGCGGCGGGCTCACGTTTGAATGAGGTCTGAAAAAGCACCGGCCCCGTATCCACGCCGTTGTCTATCTTTATCACGGATATTCCCAGCTCCGGATCTCCTCCGCGGTAACTGCGTTCGATGGCGTTTACCCCCGCGTATTTGGGCAGCAGGGAAGGGTGGACATTTAAAATGTCACCGGTAAAAGAGGAGAGGAAAAAGGGCGTCAAAAGCTTCATATACCCGGCAAGTGCTATCAGATCGATGTGGTGCCGCCGCGTATAACCAAGAATTTCGCGCTCCACTTCCTCGCGTGTTTTGTCACGGTAGCTGACCAGATAGACCGGTATATCAAGCAGCCGGGCCCGCTCGATCACATAAGCGCTTTGTTTATTACATAACAGAAATTCAAGGGAATGCCCGGTCTTCCGCACGGCTTCGGCGATTGCCTGGAAATTCGAGCCGTTGCCGGAAGCAAAAACAGCCAGTCTGGCCATCAGGCAAGCTCCCCGATTACCAATGCCGGAATATTGTTTGCCTGCGCGGTTTCCAGCAGTTCGTTCACGTGTGCCTTTTTTACCACCAGCGCAATGCCGATTCCCATGTTAAACACCTTGAACATTTCCTCCTCGGTGATCGAACCGAAATTTTGCAAACGGGAAAAAATATCCGGAACGGGCCATTTATGATTCAGGATCGGCTCAAGCTGCGGCGGAATAACGCGTTTCAGGTTCCCGATAATACCGCCGCCGGTAATGTGCGCCGCGGCCGTAATATGCCCTGTTTTTAACAGCAGCCCTACTTCTTTCACATATATCTTGGTGGGGGTAAGGAGTGTTTTCCAGAGTGTCGGATCATTTTCGGGGACCAGTTTTCGGGCCAGAGAGAATCCGTTTGAGTGTACGCCGGTGGACGGAAGCCCGATAATCGTATCTCCGGCACCGATCTTATCCTTTCGCGGTAAAAGCTTGTTTTGATCGGCCACTCCTACCGCGAAACCCGCCAGATCAAAATCATTTTTTTTGTACATATCAGGCATTTCAGCCGTTTCGCCGCCGGCCAGTCTACAGCCCGCCTGCTCGCAGCCGTCCACGATACCGCCCATCACCGTATTCATTACAGTGAGGTCAAGCGTGCCGCAGGCAATATAATCCAGAAATACCAGGGGAGTTGCCCCGCAGACAATCAGGTCATTCACGCACATGGCAACCAGGTCAATACCGATGCTGGAAAAATCATTCAGTTTGGCGGCAACCAATATTTTTGTGCCCACACCGTCGGTGGTGGAAAGCAGAACCGGCTGTTTCCAGCGATGTAGGTCCAGCGGTATACCGCCGGAAAAGCTTCCCAGGTCAGCCGGGACGGCGCTTGATTTGATGGATTTTATCATCTCGACAAAGCGGTCCCCTTTTTCAATATCCACACCGGCCTGGGCATAGGAAAGAGGTTTTTTCTCCTGTCCGGGCATCAGTCTTTTCTCCTAATCGCGGGGTCGGTTACCTTGACCGGATACTGACCGCTGAAACAGGCGTAACAAAACTCATCGGGATTGTTCACGCATTGACGCAGTTCGGCCAGGGGCAGAAACGAGACCGTGTCCGCGCCGATATGCTGCGCAATCTGTTCGGGGGTCATATTGTTGGAAATCAGTTCCTCGTGTGTGGGGATGTCGATGCCGAAGAAGCAGGGATGTTTTATTTCAGGAGAAGAAAGCCGCAGGTGGACCTCTTTGGCCCCCGCTTCGCGCAGCAGGCGTACCAGGATGTTGCTTGTGGTTCCCCGCACGATCGAATCATCGATCAGGGTAATGCGTTTTCCCGCAATGGCCTTTTTTATGGGGTGGAGTTTCATTCTTACCCCGAACTCGCGCATCTCCTTGGTCGGCTGGATAAAGGTGCGACCATAATAGTGGTTACGGGTA
Source organism: uncultured Spirochaetaceae bacterium (assembly GCA_964634205.1). Taxonomy (GTDB): domain Bacteria; phylum Spirochaetota; class Spirochaetia; order SZUA-6; family RPPD01; genus JAFGGG01. The sequence goes on along the minus strand of CAZWKE010000013.1, from coordinate 59,712 downwards.
AGGCCGTGCTCCAATGGAATTTTGGACTCATCTGCGTATCCCAGGGCGGCGCTGTTGCCCGAATCCGGGACCGCGATCACCATGTCCGTGGTATGGGTCTCTATCCGGGCCAGGGCCCGGCCCATTTTTTTTCGCAGCAGGTGCACGGAATAGTCAAACACCGATGAGTCGGGACGGGAAAAATAGATAAGCTCGAAGATGCACGCGCTCTTTTTAGGGGAAGGGGCAAACCGTTCTCTGGTAAACCTGTTCTCCCGCGCAATGATCATCTCCCCGGGGGCGATCTCTTCATATGAAGGGATGCGGGATGTATCCAGGGCACAGCTTTCGGACGCGATCAGGGTCATCTCATCGTTGCCGCCGATCACCAGGGGCCGGAACCCCAGGGGATCGCGTACTGCGTACAACGTATCTTCATGGATAAAAAGCATGGAGTAAGCCCCCTGCAGGCGGTTCAGTGTTTCTATAAGCGCGCTTTTAAAATCAGGCTGCCCGGAGCGCGCAATCAGATGGAGAATAAGCTCGGTGTCCGAGGTGCTCTGGAAAATTGAACCCTGTTTAAAAAGCTCCGCGCGCAGCTCTACCGAGTTACAGATATTTCCGTTATGTGCCAGGGCGATCTGTCCTTTGTTACAGGTAATGGCCACAGGCTGTGCGTTTTCCAGTTTGTTGGATCCCTGGGTGGAATAGCGTACATGTCCGATGCCCACCCGGGAGGGATGGTCTTCGTGCAGGTAATGGGTCAGTACATTCGAAACCATACCCAGGTCTTTATAGAAGATCAGCTGCCCTTTGTTGTTATAGGCGATGCCGGCGCTTTCCTGCCCGCGGTGCTGCAGGGAAAAAAGCGGATAAAACAGTTTTTCCGGTATATTAATTTCACGTGCCGCGGTAATACCCGCAACCCCGCAAAAATGTCCGATTCTTTCCGTTATTGACAAATATACGGCTCCTTATGTTCTGTTATTACTGCTGTGTTTGTGTATATCTAATATACTCATATTTCAGCAAAAAAGAGAACCGTTTAGGAGGTTTTTTTTGCGAAATGTGAAAACTCCATGGCGAACGTGGCTCTCCCTTGGGTAATGCTTCGTATTGAGGTGGAGTAACCGAACATTTTATTCAACGCGACCGAGGCCTGAACGTGCTCGATGGTTGTTTTGCTGGTAATACTGATAATGTTTCCACCCCTGGAGTTGAGGTTGCCGATTACATCTCCAATGAACTCTTTCGGGGTGAAAACATCGACCGTCATAATCGGTTCCAGCAGGATGGGTCCGGCCTTACTGCAGGCATTGTCAAATCCGATAGCCCCGGCCGCCTCAAACGCCAGTATGGAAGCCGTGACCTGATTGTACACCGCGTCCGTCAGCTCCACGCCGATATCGATTGTGGGATAGCCGAAACTGGTTCCGGCTTCCATCGAGTTCTTCACTCCGCGTTCAACCGCGTCGATGAAATCCTTGGGCAGTTTCTCCGACCCGATGCGGCTCTGAAAATGGTTGCCCTGGCCGCGTTCGCGCGGGAAAACCTTCAGGGTAATCTCGGCCGCATTTTCCTTACCGGCCATAACGCGGTGATATTTCTCGGTATATTCCACGGCTTTGGCAATCGATTCGTGGTAGGAAACCTGGGGCTTGCCGACCTTGGCCTGAATTTTAAAATCCTCCAGCAGGCGTGTCACCAGAACATCCAGGTGCAGCTCTCCCATACCGGAGATAATCAGCTGCCCGGTATCCTCGTTTTCCTTCACGGTAAAGGTGGGATCCTCTTTGGCCAGGAGATCGAGTGAGTCTTTGAGTTTTTTGCTTTCAGAAAGTGTTTTCGGCTCAATGGCCACCGAAATAACCGGCTCCGGGAAGGTAATGCGCTCAAGCGCAATCTGAAACCCTTCGCTGCCGATGGTATCACCGGTCTGCGCCAGTTTGAATCCGATGACTACGGCGATATCACCGGCCTTGATCTCATTGATCTGGGCATAGCGGTTTGAGTGCATGCGCAACAGCCGATGAATTCGTTCCCGCTTCTTTTTATTGAAATTGTATACCGCGTCACCCCGCTTTAACACCCCGGAGTACATCCGGATATAACTCAACATGCCGGCTTCCCTTTCGGTCTGGATTTTGAAAACAAGTGCCAGCGGCGGTGTGTCACTGTTACATTCAACCGTAACCGGCTGATCGTTTTTTATCTGCACGCCCTGAATCGGGGGAAGTTCGTCCGGGGCGGGTAAATAACTGATGACCGCGTCAAGTAACGGTTGGATGCCGATATTTTTCAGCGATGCGCCGCAGAGGACCGGGGTAAAGGTTTGGGCGATTGCGCCTTGCCGGATAACGTTCTTTAGTATGGAGAGCGGTATTTCCTTCCCCTCAAGGTAGAGCTCTGCTATTTCATCCGATAATGCCGAAACCGTTTCGATCAGTTGTTCTCTATACGATACGGCCTCTTCCGTACGTTTTGGATCGATGGATGAAAAAACCAAACTTGTGCCCATATCATTTTGGTCCCATCGAATTTCCTGCATGGTGAGAAGATCAATCACTCCCTCGAAAGCAGATTCGCTGCCTATGGGAAGCTGCAGGACCAATGGTTCCGTCTTCAGTTTTTTTTGCATCTCGTTCAATACCTGGAAAAAATCGGCCCCGATCCGGTCCATTTTGTTGATATAAGCCAGGCGGGGAATATGATAATTTTCCGCCTGGTGCCATACGGTTTCCGATTGCGGTTCCACTCCTCCGACGGCACAAAAAATGCAGATACCCCCGTCAAGCACACGGAGTGCCCTTTCCACCTCCGCCGTAAAGTCTACGTGACCCGGTGTATCGATGATATTTATCTGGTATTCCTGCCAGAAGCAGGTGGTCGCAGCGGAGGTGATGGTAATGCCCCGTTCCTGTTCCTGGGTCATCCAGTCCATGGTGGCTTCTCCGTTATCCACCTCGCCGATTCTGTGGCTTTTCCCCGTATAATAGAGAATCCGCTCCGTAGTTGTTGTTTTCCCGGCATCTATGTGGGCCATTATCCCAATGTTGCGCAGCATCGAAAATTCAGACATAGCTATTTTTCTCCAGGCCACATAGTAACAGGGTTTGCTTAAAATGGAAAGTGGTATTCACGGTAATTCTTGAAATGGGGCCATTGCCAAAAACATGGATTTGGCTTAAAACTATTTATGGAGTTTACCGGGGAGAACAGGATATGAACCAGGATTTTTTACATACCGTAGAACAAGCGGCACGATCGGTGAGAAAGCGATATCGGGGAGAGATCCGCAACGCCGTTATCCTGGGCTCGGGATTGGGAGAAGCCGCCGGGGGCGCATCGTCGGAGAACGGGATGGTGTCCATTCCTTTTTCCGACATAAAAGGTTTCCCCGGGGTGCGGGTGGAAGGCCATGCGGGAATCTTAAAAATAAGTGCCGGAACGGCCTTTTTACTCGGCAGATTTCATTTTTATGAGGGCCATACGATGCAACAGGTAATGCTGCCGGTTTTTGTATTACATAAACTGGGGGTAAAGCGCTTGATCATTACCAATGCCGCGGGTTCGCTGCGAAAGGATTTGAAGCCGGGAACGATCGTCCTTATTCGGGACCATCTTAATATATTCGGCATTTCACCCTTCAAAGGATTGGAGTTGGGCTCATTAGGGCCGCGCTTTATCAGTATGGAAAATGCCTATTCGGCGTGTCTTGCCGGTGTGGTGGGGAGATTGTGCCCACGGGTCCGCAGGCGGGGAGTGTATGTGTTCACGCCCGGTCCCCAGTACGAGACACCCATGGAAGCAAAGATGCTCCGAAAGCTGGGGGGCGATATGGTGGGAATGTCCACCGTCCCTGAGGTGATTGCCGCGCGTTTTCTGGGGATGGAGGTAATCGGCTTCTCGTGCATCACCAATTATGCCGCGGGCGTAACCTCGCGTCCCGTTCGTCATGAAAACGTATTGGCAGTAAGCAAGAATATGACAGGAAAGCTGCAGGCGATTATAAAAAACATATTGACCTGTTTGGATACACAGCAAAATGACCGTTGAAGACCGCCTTACCACTGCCGTCGCGGAGGTTTTGCGCCGGGAGATCCGGGAAAACAATGGGTATGAACTGTTCGCCGTCGGAAAGTTCAACCATGAGGGAAAGGTGGGTGAGATTGAGATCGCGGCACGCGGTAATCAAAACATGGTTCCGGTGCTGCGACCTTTCGTTGAACGCGGCGAGGTCGTCATTCATAATCATCCTTCGGGAGACCTGACCCCTTCCGGGCCCGATCTGGCGGTTGCCTCCGCCCTGGGAAACGACGGGATCGGATTTTTCATCATTGATAACGAGGTGAACTCATTAAACGCGGTGGCAGAGCCCATTGCCGAAGAGGAGATCGTACTGCTTGATGAAAGTGTTCTGGCAAAACTGCTGCTGCCGGCAGGCAGGCTGTCACAGATCTATCCCGGCTATGAGGAACGCGACGCCCAGGTGGAGATGCTCGAAGCGGTTTGTGCCGGTTTCAACAACTCTACGATTGCTTTGGTGGAAGCGGGTACGGGAGTGGGAAAGTCACTGGCCTATCTTATTCCTGCGTTGGACTGGGTGGTTAAAAACCGGGAACGTGTGGTCATTTCAACGGCCACCATAAATCTACAGCAGCAGTTGATTGAGAAGGACATCCCGCTGGTAATGAAAATACTGGAGCAGCGGCCCAAGGTAGCGCTGGTGAAGGGCCGCGGCAACTATCTCTGCCGTTTCCGCCTGACCGAGGCACGGGAAGAGCATGATCTCTTCCACGATACGGATACGGAACTGGAAGCGATTTATGAATGGTCGCTCTCCACCCAGAGCGGCAGTCGAGACGACCTTTCGGTCTACCCCTCCAATGAGGTATGGTCCCTGGTCTGTTCCGAAGCCGACGCCTGTCTGGGACTGCGCTGCCGCATGCGGGATGACTGCTTTGTCATCAAAGCCCGTAAGCAGGCGGCCAATGCCCAGATTCTGGTGGTGAACAACCACCTGCTGTTTTCCGACCTCTCCATCAGGTTGGCCGGTACGGGATTCAAGACCAGCGCCGTACTACCGCCCTTTCAGCGGATCATCTTTGACGAGGCGCATAATATCGAAAAAAGCGCGACGTCTTTTTTTTCCGAACAGTTCAGCAGGTTTGCCGTGCAAAAAAGCGCGTCACGGCTTTACCGCAAGAAGGCGGGCAGGGAGTTCGGTCTGCTTGTGGGGCTGGCAAAGCGGAATTTGCATGAGAGCACAATAACCAAGCTGAAACGGATGGTCGGCGAACTGATCGGCAAGGCGGATCTTGCCAACAATCTGGCAGTGGAACTGCTGAAAAAGGAAAAAAGCCTCTATATCAACGAAGCCGTACCGGATGATATCACACGTTTGCTTTGTGATCCCCTTAAAGAACTGAACGTTCTTATTACGGATTTTTCCAATACGCTGCACGACCTGCTGGAGGATGTTCCGTCCGAGATACAGGATGATGATATTCTGTTTATTGAACTAAAGATACAGAGAAGGCGTCTGCTGCGTATTGCGGAAGTATGCAGGCAGTTTCAGGATTATAAAGCCAAGGCGGAGATGATTTTCTGGCTGGAAAGCTTTACCAGTTTCAGGGGAGAACGGATTGTGCGCTTTGTTATCACCCCCCTGGATATCACCCATGTAATGCGGGAGGCGGTGTATGAGCAGTATGAATCGTTGGTATTTACCTCCGCCACCCTTACCATTGCCAAAGATTTTCGCTATTGGAAAACCAGGGTGGGGTTGGAGTCGGTTTCCAACCGGGAGATTAACGAATTATATCTGCAGTCGCCGTTTAATTTTAAAGAACAGGTATTGTTAGGTGTACCGCATGACGCGCCCATGCCCGCCGAGGCCGGATATCAGCAGTTTGCCCAGGACATGATCCTGCATACGATTGAGTTGTTCAGGGGTAAGGCACTTGTGCTTTTTACCTCGTATGCCATGCTCAATACAACCTATGAATACATAAAGGAAAATCTGACCGACAAGGACATCGCCATCCTCAAACAAGGGGATACCGACCGCGCCAGACTGTTGAAAAGCTTTGTTACGGTCACGGAAAGTGCCTTGTTTGCCACCGATTCATTTTGGGAGGGGGTGGACAGCCCCGGCGAGACCTTGTCCGTAGTCATCATCTGCCGTCTTCCCTTTCGTGTTCCTACCGAACCGGTAACCCTCGCCCGCATGGCGCATATTCGGGAGAAGGGAGGAGATCCTTTTTTGGAACTTTCCTTACCTGAAGCAATTATGCGTTTTCGACAGGGATTCGGCCGACTGATGCGGTCCAAGAGAGACAAGGGAGTGGTGTTGATCCTTGATTCACGGATTGTCCGCAAATATTACGGCAGTGCCTTTATGGAATCGTTACCGGAAACCGCCCGGACGGTGGTTTCAAAGAATACATTGCTACTGAATATTGAGAATTTTATGTTTTAGCCCAAAAAAAAGGAGCACCAAGTAGAGGTGCTCCTTTTTGCCTTTGTCCAAAAAATGATGTTATTCTATGACAGCCAGAATATCCGACATTTTAAGGATAAGTTGTTCTTCACTATCCACTTTGATTGTTGTACCCGCGTATTTATCGTAAATAATTTTATCATTTACCTTCACTTTGATATCTTCAGAATCTCCGATTGCGAGTACTTTTCCCTGTTGCGTTTTTTCCTGGGCAGTTTGGGGTATATAAATACCGCCGCTTGTTTTTTCATCTTCTACTTCCACTTTGACCAGGATCCTGTCAGCCAGTGGTTTGATTTTCATAGTAAACATCCTCCTCGAATGATTTAAATTAGCTTTATTTGGTTTTTCCTTAATTTACAATTATAGTCTGTTCTACGTCAAGAAAAATATATTTAAGTTGTCAAAAAAAAACAGAATGAGTATGTTAATACTATCTTATGTGTACCTATAATTCCGCACTGAAATCAGCAAAGCGATTTTTATCGGGGCATAAACCGGACCGCGCACTGAGGGATCTGTCCGAAGCAATAGCAAAATGCCCCTCGTGCAACCGTCACGATATCGGGTATATGCTTTATTATGTCGGGATAGCTCTCAATAAGATGGGGCATTCGAACAGCGCAATCAGGTTTTGGATTGCGTCTTACCGCATACATAAAAACCGGTTTGCCAAACGGATGCTGGAACGCTACGCAAACGCGTACGGTTTGAAAAAAGAAGAGTATAATGAACTTGAAGATAAGAAGGCCTTCTTTTCAATACAGATATCGCGCTACCTGGAAAAAAAAGGTACCGGAAAATTCAGCACCCAGGCGGAAGTGGACATGATTATGGACCTGCTTGAGGATACCTGGAAAATACTCCGCGGAAGCGGTATACTGAAAGACAAGAAAATAGAAGAGAAGAGCGGTATATTCAGACGGGTGAACATAGTTTTTCCGTTTATGGTCTTTACAAAACTGCTTGGAGATACTATTATTAACGTAAATTTCCCGAACGGTACAAAAATTAAAGAGGAAGACCGCTGTTCATGTGGAAGCGGGCTGCCGCATTGTATCTGTTGCGGCCGGTCTCCCAGTCTTGAAGAAATAGCAACTGGGATATTTTGACACACATTTGAATGATAAAATTTAAATATGTAGTATTTTGACACAATTGACTAAAAACACCGAAAAGACCAAAAACCTGTAATTTTAAATGCTTATAATGTAAGGAATTAAAAGACCACTTTAATTTTGTCTTGGCATGCTAATTGCATTATATATTAATGATGGAGGCGTTTATGGCAGCAGTAGCTAAAAAAAGAAAAGAAAAAATAACCGGATCAAGCAAAGAAGATGAGAACATTTTATCGATCTATCTTAAAGAGATAAACAGAATACCGCTCCTCACCAGAGAAGAGGAAGATGAGAGTGCCCGTGCGGCTGCAAAAGGTGATGTAACGGCCAAGGAAAAACTGATTCGGGCGAATCTTCGTTTTGTGGTTAACGTGGCCAAGAAGTATCAGAACCAGGGATTACCCATTTCAGATCTGATCAGTGAGGGTAATATCGGGTTGATGAATGCCATTGAGCGCTATGATGTAAACAGGGGCTATCATTTTATTTCGTACGCTGTATGGTGGATCAGGCAGGCAATCCTTAAGGCAATCTGTGAGAAATCGAGGATGATCAGGATACCGTTAAACCGGGCAAATGAACTTGTACAGATCGAAAAAGCCCGCAAGGCATTGCAGAGTGAGCAGGGGACCGATCCTGAAATAAAGGATATTGCCGACATCCTTGATATGGATAAAAGCCATGTGGCTGATCTGATAAATATTTCACGGGATTTGATTTCTCTTGAAGCTCCCGTAAACCAGGATAAGGATTCGAGTATGGTGGGAGATTTTATTGAGAACTCGGATTATATGTCCCCTGATGATGTAATCATTGAAAAATCACTGAAGGAAGACATAAACAGCATTTTACAGACTCTTACCAAGAAGGAATCGGAAATTCTTCAATATCGCTTTGGATTAAACGGCAGACGCCCGATGTCTCTTAAGGAAATAGGCGACAAATACATGCTGACAAAAGAGCGAATCAGGCAGATAGAGAAGAAGGCCCTGAAACGACTGCAGCATCCTATTCGCAGTCAGTATCTGAAATCGTATATTACCAATTAGAGTGTCTTTGTCATGAGTAAATCCCGGTACCGGTATTCGGCGCCGGGATTTTTTTATTTTATAAATGTAAGCAGCTGATACAATTGACAAGTATGTACTTTTCATTTACATTATGCAAAAATCAATAAACAAATATTATTTGGAGGTAATATATAATGGCGAATACAAAGTACGTCTATTTTTTCGGAGGAGGAAAAGCAGACGGTACGGCAAAGATGAAAGAGTATCTCGGCGGAAAGGGCGCAAACCTGGCCGAGATGACCAATATCGGGATTCCCGTACCCCCTGGTTTTACCATCTCTACCCTTGTCTGTGAATCGTATTATGAAAACAACAAAACCTATACCAAAGCCGTCAGGGACGAGGTGGCGGTCAATCTGGCCAAACTGGAAAAGCTGATGGGCAAAACATTGGGTGACGCAAACGATCCCCTGCTGGTATCGGTCAGATCCGGCGCGGCAATCTCTATGCCGGGTATGATGGATACCGTCCTGAACTTGGGCCTGAATGACAAGGCGTTGGAAGGGATTATCGCCATAACAGGAAATCCGCGTTTTGCCTGGGATGCCTACCGCCGGTTTATCAATATGTTCGGTGATGTGGTAAAAGGTGTCCCCCATGAGGCTTTTGAGCATGAGCTTGACGCCGTAAAAAAGAAAAAAGGCGTGGAGCTGGATACGGAACTGGATGCTGATGATCTGAAAGAAGTGGTAACACGCTATAAAAATGTCTATAAGAAACACACCAAGGAAGCGTTTCCCCAGGACCCGCAGCAGCAGCTCTGGGCTGCCATCGACGCGGTCTTTGGGTCATGGAACAATCCGCGGGCCATTAAATACCGGAAGATCAACGAGATTAAAGGTCTTCTGGGAACGGCGGTAAACGTACAAAGCATGGTGTTCGGTAATTTTGGTGATGATTCAGGTACCGGTGTTTGTTTTACCCGTGATCCTTCCACAGGACAGAACGTGTTCTATGGTGAATATTTGATGAACGCCCAGGGTGAAGACGTTGTGGCCGGTATCAGGACCCCGCAGGAGTTGAAAAAATTACAGAAGACCAATTCCAAGATTTACGATCAACTGGTAAAAATCAGGGCCAAACTGGAGAAGCATTATAAGGATATGCAGGATATTGAGTTTACCATCCAGCAGGGAACACTGTATTTATTGCAGACGCGAACCGGAAAGCGTACCGGTCTGGCCGCCGTAAAGACCGCGGTGGACATGGTGGGTGAAAAAGTGATCTCCAAAGAAGAGGCAATCTTAAGGGTGACACCGTCACAGCTTGACCAACTGCTTCACCCCATGATCGATCCCAAACACAAAAAGACCCTTAAGGCATTAGCCAAGGGTTTGAACGCCAGTCCCGGTGCGGCCTCCGGTCAGATTGTGTTCACGGCGGAAGAGGCCGAAGAGCTGGCCAAAAAAGGGACCAAGGTCCTGTTGGTACGGAAAGAAACCTCGCCCGAAGATATCGGGGGAATGAACGTATCGGAAGGAATCCTTACCTCCACCGGTGGAATGACCTCTCACGCGGCGGTTGTGGCCAGGGGAATGGGTATTCCCTGTGTCGCCGGTTGTAAGGACTTTGTCATTTCCGGTAAAATCGCTAAGGTACAGGGCAAAACCTTTAAAGAAGGGGCTTGGCTTACGATTGACGGTACCACCGGAGAGGTGTTCGAAGGCGAGATGAAACTGATCAAAACGAAAATAAGCGGTGAACTCGAGACTTTTTTGAGTTGGGCCGACGATATCAGGCATAAGGCCGTACGTAAGGAATTAAAGCAGAAGGGCTTTCTGGTCAGGACCAATGCCGACCAACCCAAGGACGCCCAGGTAGCGCGTGAGTTCGGTGCCGAAGGAATCGGCCTGTGTCGCACGGAACACATGTTTTTCGAGGAAAGCAAACTTCTGATTTTTCAGGAGATGATCGTGGCCGAGGACCTTGACACACGCAAAAAAGTATTAAAGCGCTTGATGCCTCTGCAGAAAAAAGACTTTGTGGGAATATTCAAGGCCATGGACGGGCTTCCCGTAACCGTACGCCTTTTGGATCCGCCGCTGCATGAGTTTGTCCCCAAAACAGATAAGGACGCAAAAACCCTTGCCGCAAAGATCGGCGTACCGTTAAATAAACTTAAAAGTAAGATCGATTCCCTGCATGAACTCAATCCCATGCTCGGCCATCGCGGCTGCCGCCTGGGTATTACCTACCCGGAAATATACGACATGCAGGTGGAGGCGATTATGACCGCCGCCTGTGAAGTAGCGGCCAAAGGGGTAAAGGTGCACCCGGAGATTATGATTCCCCTTGTCGGTACGGAAGAGGAACTGCGTATCTTAAGGGGAAACGCCCAAAAGGTAATCGACATGGTGTTGGCCAAGAAAAACGCCAAGATCAACTATACCATCGGCACCATGATCGAAATCCCGCGTGCCGCCATTACCGCGGATAAGGTTGCCGAATACGCGGATTTCTTCTCATTCGGTACGAATGATTTAACCCAAATGACTTTCGGGTATTCACGTGACGATGCCGGTGTGTTTCTCCCTGAATATGTGGAAAAGGGTGTTTTGGAAAAAGACCCCTTCCAGGTACTGGACCAAAAGGGTGTGGGACAACTGGTGGATTTGGGTATTAAACTGGGCCGCAAAACCAAGACGGACCTTAAGGTCGGTATCTGTGGTGAGCACGGCGGCGAACCTTCTTCTATTGAATTCTGTTACAAGGTAGGAATGAACTACGTATCCTGTTCTCCCTATCGCGTGCCGATTGCCCGCCTGGCTGCGGCACAGGCCGTATTGCGTAATACAAAATAGTTGAGGTTTTAAAAAAAAAAGATATGCGGGCCGTGGACCTATTGGGTGCACGGCCCTTTTTTTGTTATTGTGTCCCCGATGAACGCTGAAACACGCGCACGTAGTCTATTACAAGACTGGTGGGAAAGATATCATCATCCACCTGACCGCCGAATCCACCGCCCACCGATATGTTCATTATTAAAGAAAACGGAACGGTAAAAGGCCAGACGTCGACATCGTCCGATTCCTTATCAAAATGGTAATATTCCTTGTCGTCGACATACCAGGTAATGCGTGTGGGCGACCATTCGATCGCGTATAGGTGGAAGGCGGAATAACAGTCATCTACCGTAGTGGTCGCGGACTTCTGTGTTCCGCGCATATGATTATACTTATTGGTATGGACCGTACCGTAGATAACGCCTGGTCCCTTGCCCACATTTTCCATCACATCGATCTCTCCGCATTTCGGCCAGTCCGGGTGTTTATAATAATCCGCGGGAAGAAGCCATACTGCACTCCAGATCCCTTTTCCCTGCGGCAGTTTGGCATATATTTCAAACCTGCCGTAAAGCCATTGGGCAAGTCCGTGGGTCTTCAACCTGGCCGATGTGTAGTACCGGTTTTCATACTCCTCACTGCGTGCGGTAATTACCAGCTTGCCGTCTTTTACGGTGGAGTTTTCCGGGCGATCGGTATAGTACTGTTGTTCCACGTTTCCCCAGCCGTGCCCGCCGATATCATACTTCCATTTTGCGGGATCGGGTTTTCCCGTATAATCAAACTCATCCGACCATACCGGTTTCCATGTCGGGTCATTGATTTTTGAGTACTTATCCGGATCTACCGAGCAGGCGATTGTTATAATAAACAACACCCCAACAAGCAATAGACCGATAACGGAGGCTTTCATTATTTTCCTTCCTTTCATCCTGTACAACCGATTAACTGTTACTATTAACATAATATATCAACTGAAAAATCACAATAATATAATTGAGGGCTATATAGTGAATACCTGAGTTCGGAAATCATGTTTTGTTTATATAATGCGCCAGCGTTTTGCCTTTCAGGTAGCGGACCACTTCCCGTGAGATTTCGGAAAGGGAATCTTCAAAAATACATTCGCCGAATGTACAGTGTGGATTATTGAAGGGACAACCGCCCGTTTGCAGTCTGCCCTCGATGGCCTGGTAAATATCCAGAAGCGAGACGGATTGCGGTGTCCTGGCCAAGGAAAAACCACCGGCAGGTCCCCGATTGGAGGTGATGAATCCGTCTTTTACCAACCGCTGTAATACTTTCGAGATCGTGTTTTCCGATGCCCCGATCTTTTGAGAAATTAATTTGGTTGAAAGCTGTATGGAACTGGTTTGTGCCATAAGGATAAGGCTGTGAAAGGCGATAAGGGTGGATTCACTTAAGTTTATAATCCGAGACATGATAACTCCTAATAGGTATATTAATACCGAAATACCTGTTAGTCAAGCTTGTTTCCCGATACCTCCGGGCGCAAGGCAGTAACATTGAAGATGACGGATTATATGCTGAGAAAACCGGAAAAAATCCTTTACTTTTAATCAGTAATTAAGTATTATAATACTAAAATACTGATAAAGGTGGAGGATGGTATGAGCACGGTAAAAATAGCTTTTTTTGATACCAAGCCGTATGACAAAACGTTTTTTGCCGGGGAAAACAAACAATTCGGTTTTGATATCAAGTATTTTGATCTTAAGCTTTCAGTCGATACCGTGGCCCTGTGCAATGAGTTCGATGTGGTCTGTGCCTTTGTAAACGACAGGCTGCAGCAGAATGTGCTGGAACACCTCTATAATAATAATATCAAACTGATTGCAATGCGCTGTGCGGGATACAATAACATTGACCTGGCGGCGGCTTACAAAAAAATCCATGTGGTACGAGTTCCCGAATATTCCCCTTTTGCAGTGGCCGAACACGCGGTGGCCCTGATGCTGACACTGAACCGAAAGACCCATAAAGCATTTTACCGTACCCGGGATAATAATTTTAATATCAACGGATTGATGGGTTTTGATATGCATGGAAAAACCGTCGGAATCATTGGTACCGGCCGGATCGGACGTATTATGATTTCGATCATGAACGGTTTTAATATGAATATCCTGGCCTATGATCTTCACCCTGATAAACAACTGGAGACACGATTTCAGGTAACCTACACTGATTTGGATACTCTCTATGCCCGGTCCGATATCATCTCGCTCCATTGTCCCCTCACCAGGGAAACGCGACATCTGGTAAATCCCGCATCGATCGGAAAAATGAAACCGGGAGTCATGATTATTAATACCAGCCGGGGGGGATTGGTGGATACCAAGGCATTACTGGCTGCTTTGAAATCCGGCATGATCGGATCGGCCGGGTTGGATGTGTATGAGGAAGAAAGTGAGTATTTTTTTGAGGATTTTTCCTATTCAATCATTTCAGACGATACCCTGGCAAGATTGCTGACCTTTTCCAATGTTTTGATTACCTCACACCAGGGTTTTTTCACCGGCGAGGCACTGCATAATATTGCGCATACGACCTTACAGAATATAAAGGATTATTTTGCCGACACCTATTTAAAAAATGAGATTTGTTATAAGTGTGATTCTGATGAATGTATGAAAGAAAAGCAGAGAAAATGCTTTTAAAACCGATTTAAACGGAGGCGGTATATGGCCAAGGCAATTGATGATTTAAAATCAGAGCATGAGGGCATTAAGCAGGCGTTAACAATTTTGGAAAGAATGATCAGTGGCCCGCGGAAAGACATAAAAAGCAGGTTGGATGATATGCGGGGACTGATTGACTTCTTCAGGATATTCGCGGATAAATGCCATCACGGAAAGGAAGAACAGTATCTTTTTAAGGAATTGGAAAAGGCCGGGTATCCGGCAACCGGCGGTCCTGTAAAAGTAATGCTTGATGAGCACAGTGTCGGAAGGTCCTATTTGAAACAAATGGCCGCGGCAGTAGAAGCATGGAACGGTATGGAAGCAATACCCAATGAAATTTCCGTTGCTGCACTGAACTATATTTCGTTGTTGCGCGCGCATATTGAAAAAGAGAATAATGTACTTTTTCTCCTGGCTGAAAAGGCTCTCAGTAAAGATGTAGACGTACAACTGGAAGCGGAATTCGAACAATTTGAGGACAAGGTAATCGGCCGCGGCAGGCATGAAGAGATCCTTACGCTTTTGCAGGAGTTATCGCGGAAATATTTACAATGAATGCTCGGCCGGAATTGTTTATCTTTTCAATTACGCCAAACCTTAAAGAAACACCGTGAGAAATTCTTCTATTCCATTGTATGATCTTTACTTTGCAGGCGGGCAAGCGCCTCGTTAATAACCCGTACATGTTCATCTTTGTATTTTTGCTCACGGCGGCCATGGGAGAGTTTTTCCAAGGCCTTGTCAAAAAGATACCAATGCGGATGCCGGTACCGTTCTATCGGTTTCTGTTGTGATTCAACGCGCAGTAAATATGCGGTAACCGTATATTCACTGCCTTTGGATCCTTTACGGTATACATAACGGGTAAACGGCTCTGTTTCGATCGTTCCGACTACTCCCGCTTCTTCCAAGGCCTCACGCTTTGCGGCTTCCCGAGGGGATTCCTTTTTACCATTGCAGGTTTCAATGTGACCTTTGGGAAAGGTGCGGTATTTCCCCTTTTTTGTTTTGACCAGCAGGAATTCAATACCTTTGTTTTTATGCCGGTAGCAGACAGCGGCAACAACACCTTCGGTTTTTTTTCTTTTCTCCGAATCAACGGTTATTATTTTATATGCCTGTTCGAGTGCTTCTGTCTGGGCCTTGTCGATGCGGTAGGTAGTATAATAGGACAACCCCACAAGGCTTGCGCCCGCAATTATTGAACCGGCAATCGTGAGTAAGTGTGTCTGATTATTAATAATCAGCCAGACGGGAAAAACCGCAGTCAGGATAATCAGGTTCAGGAACGTCGCTCTGCTGATACGGAGCCTGCTGCGTTGGTATTCACAAAACTTTCCGATCCCTTCGCTTTCATCAAGAATACGGAAGCGCATTTCCCTGTATGCGGCAGGTGGAGCCGTACGGGGAGTATAGCGGAATAATTTGTAAACACTGTCGGCCACCCTGTCGATGATAATCCCAATGACATATGCCAATGCGAATAAAAGCGTGGTCCAAAGTAGGGCATATTCGGAATACGCTTTGGCCTGTACGAGTGCATCGTGAGGATTCCAGATAATACTGAGCAACAATCCGATCCAGACCAAAGATTCAAAACCGATAATAAGGATTTCGACAAAAAGTGTTGTTGTTGACATGATTTGTTCCTTTTTTAATTGAAGTAATTATACGGTCATACTCTTCCATGTTTTACATTATAAAAGATTTCCGCATGACACAAACCATACTGTCATTATAACTATTCTTAAACGGCCTTTCAAGTTGAATTATACGTATTCATCATGGGGAATAATCGCCATCATGCAGAGGATTTATCATTAATTTATTTTTTTTCTTGCACACATAATGTAAATAAACAATAATATAGTCTATATAACAATATCATGATATAAAAAATGACCGAATCCTTTAAAACAAAGCATATAAAATATAGGATACTCTATGTCTATATCTCTTGAATTGATCCACCAAGGCAAAGAATATGACTGCCTCAATATTCTTTTATTGGGGGACGGATTCAAGCGTAAAACAGATTTTATTGAATACTGCAAGCATATAAAAAACCGGTTATTCATAAACAAACCTACTTTCACGAGTCTTCAGGATTATATCAACATTTTTGCCTGTTTTACCGCCTCGGTAGATGAAAAAATCCCCATACTGACAACCGATTCCCCCTTACCGGCTACTGTAACCGGAATGAAAACTTTTTTTAAGACTTTTTTTTATAATGAAACACCTGAAATTACTAACGAGGGAAAACAGAAAATTTCCACAGAAATATTGGATAATATCACTCCGGTCGTAATGAAAAAATATAAGGGCAGGGTACAGAACATTGAACGATTCCCGGATGTATGGCGGGATACGAATTCAAAGTCTTACGGTGCTATCGGTATTGCCTGTAATAATATGAATGATACGACAACAAAGACTTTTTTTAGCGGACAATTTATCACGAGCAGTACTCCTCTTTGTTTTTTATTTACTCTTGCCGGTTATAAGGATCCCGACTTTGATATTTCCGAACATGTATTTGTTCATGAACTCGCCCATTCTATTGGAAATTATTTCCTTATGGCAGATGGCAGTCTTTCATCACAAATACAACGGCTTGGAGATGAATATGTAAGCGATCCCACACCACAATCGTATCCCGCCAATTCGGAACCGGCTATACCTAATCTGACGAGTACAGTTACCTTTCTCAATAGCGGAAACAAAATCGATACCGATTCTTTGAAATGGCGCCATCTGATGAAAAAAACGGAATTGAATGCCTTGGCAAACAGAGGAAAAAATGCAGGTGTTTATTTTTTCAGCCAGCAACAATACGATGCATTGGGACATCTTCAATTGGTACAAAACAAAGGGGAAGATATTATCCAACTTGTGGAGGGAGGTCTTCGTATCTATGATAAGGGCATTTATCACTCAAAACTTCTCTGCACCATGGATGCTATACCCGTGATTCAAGGTACCAACAATATCATTATGGACAAGATTTCCGCTTTCTGCCGGGTCTGCCAATTCCACCTGCGGCGGATTATCAAGGGAGATTGGGCGACTCTTGAACTGGAACCGAGTGACCGTGATTTGCGTACCCTGATACAGCAAAAAAAAATGATGGAACGCGTTGTCGCGGCTATGAAAGCGAATACTCCACCCGGAAAGATATTTGAGAGCTCCGCGCCAGCGGCGGCCCTGTTCGCAATACTCCTTCGGCAGTTGTATACCGACGGTTTTATGCTGGAAAGAAAAATACGGTTTTGCCGTTTTGCTGATCATATATTCATTAAATACAATACACTTATCATAGATCCGTCGTTTTTCTCGAATTATCGTAACCCAATGGGAGTATATACCTGTAAAAAAAATGGCACGGGCATAACCATCCCGGAAACAAATTCCGCAACCTCAGGCGATATCTATCTGGAGAAAGGCTTTGTCGGTACTCTTCCGGAACTGCAGGATTATATGATCGAGAACCGTCCGGATGCTTGGAGTTCTTATACTCATGAACAAATCTATATGTTGGTAGGAAACAGATATATACAAGTTCCTGAATATAAGTGCATTCTCCCTAATACCCTTGCCGCTGCGGATAAGATATTCATTCCTCCGGCCTACGGTGTTATTCCCCCCGCTGCCATGACGGCTATTCATCAGGAGATTATCGGCTGGAACCAGTATGTGAAAAGCACTGGAGGAAATACTGCAAAATGGGAAGCGATTGATTTGAAAAAACCAATTTAAGGGTAAAATTGATGGACGATCGGTTGGTGTACATACATGAAGCCACAGAGCCCGAACAGATTTATTTTCTGCTGCTGCCCGAAGGCTTCATGTATGAGGATATTACCGAGTTTTCAAACCTCTGTTTTGATTTGAAAAGAGAATTTTTGAAAATCCCGCCCTTGAATTTGTGCAAACAACATATCAATTTTCTGGCCCTTTTTCTTCCGTCGAACGAACGGGGAATAGGGATCGGTACGCCAAAGGATACCTTCTTTCGCATGCTCATCGACGGGAACGGACATCCGAATATATCCGTAGGTGATCAGGAACGACTGTTCAATCTGGTAAAAGAACTGGAATTGCCGGTTTCATATTTCCCGGGACCGGTTACCGGAGAGGATGTCTGGTGTTCTCCGCATTCCCGTTCATACGGACTGGTGGGGATCGCCATAAACAGTAAGGAAGCCGGTATGGCGGCCGGATTCAAACCGGCGCTGGCTGCGCCGTATAGATGGATATATGAGTCAATGCCCTTCCTCTCATTCTGTATTGGAGACCCGTCAATAGTAGATCCCCCCTGGCTGGCCAGGTCACTCGCGCATGAATTCGGCCATGCCCTGAATCTCGAGGATGAATACGAGCTGAACGGTGCGGCATACGAACGCTATTCGGGAAATGAACCGGATAATCCGAACATCACTGCAAAGGAGCAGATTGAGGACGAGGGAATGATTGATCTGGGAAAACTGAAATGGTTTCACCTGATGACGTCCAAAGAAATGGACGGTGTAACCGACGAAGATCCGCAATATATCATCAGGAAACCGGATCCGGTACCGGAAGGGGCGGATCAGGAAAGTTATCCCCGTTACAGGAAAAATGCCGTTACCATGGTTGAAGGGGCGATGCAGTATCGCTCCGGTATTTTTAAAAGCAGTCAGGAATGTCTCATGAGACAATCCAGAATTACCCTCCGTTCCCCATCGTATTCCGCCGGCGAGATCACTCCGGGTGTCTATGAATACGCGGATTTTTGCAGGGTGTGTTCCACCCATATCAAGGAAAAGATACTTGGCGATGCAAACTCTTCACCCCATGATATACCGATTAAAGAGGTAAAAAAATATTGGGAAACACACCGCATGATGGAGAAACTGGTCCTTTCTCTTGAAAGAAATGTTGATTTTACGACCGGCGCTGTACAGCCCATAACCATACACCGGCACTGCGGAACTGCCTCATCCAGAATTGCCGCCTTGATCCAACGGTGCAGCGGGACAGCAAAAATTATTAATAATTTGCGGATTTGTATTGGCGATAATCATGCCTACCTTAAATATAAAAATCTGATTATCGATCCGTCATTTTATCAATTCTATAACAACATGGATGACAGTTCACGCTGGACCTGCAGGCATAACGGAGAAGAAAAAGATATACCCCTGAAGAATATGTCGGGGGATGAAACAATATTTTTGGAAAAAGGATTTATCGGGACGCTGAGCGACATAAAAGCCCATTTTTGGGAGTACCGACCGATCGCCGCCGGATGGGTAACCCCGGGAAGTCATGAAGATTGCATAAACAGTTTGTATCAACTGGAGGAAAAAGTACATCCGCAATTCGGATGGCAGGGCTTTGCGGTTTCCGGGTTTGCGGATATGACACGCTTTCCCATTGTCCCGGGTAACTGGCTGCAGGTAAATGAAATATTAATACATCATGTTCAAAATGAATTAAAGAAATGGCGATTATTTACCGCTGAAATGGAGAAGCCCGAGTCTGAACGCACCTGGCAGCATCCGCAGCAGGGGAATATTTGGCCGATTGTGTACGCGATGTACGAACCGTTATACGGGAACTCATAGATAATCGAGAGGGAGAACGGATACTGTGAAATGGAAATAAATAAAGAAAAGAGAGAACACTATGGCAAAATCTGCGCTGAAGACATTATTTTGTGAGCTTATAAAACTGATCGAACCGTTGAAAGAGTATATTTCTGAGGAAGGGTTCCGGCTTTTTCTTGCCGATATCGGCTATGCCTGGCCGGAGGATACGGGTGTCAGTTTCAGTACACTCGGTGGGAAGATAACGGAACTGGAAGGCGCAATTGAGGCGATAGACTTCTCACTGCCTTTTGAAGACCAGATCGATGAATATGCAACCCTGTTTCAGAAAATCCAGGCGGTTATTACAGCAATAGTTAATATAATTGATGATTTCCCCGATGATCTGCCCGACTCTCTCCCTGCTGATTTTTCCGCGACTGTTGGAAAACGTATCCTGGATTTTCTGATCTGTACGTATCTGGAAGAACATGTAACCGGTCTCTTTCATGGACTCAGACTACTCGGCATAATCAGGAGTACGGAAGAAGCGTTTACCGAACAGCTTTCGGCGTATACATCCTATGAGATTTACTGGGACAAATTCCCCGATATTTTTACGGACCTCAAGGAACTGCTGCGTTCCAAATTCCACTGGGATGATCCCGGAAATGACTTTCAAAGTGATCTTTTATTGGATCAGCTGAATGATATGTTTGTTGCGCTTGGATTTCCCTGCGGGATTTATACTCCCGAATATGAAAAGGCAAAAAAACTCTTCTATGGCGAGGCAGAAATCCCGCCGGAGGTCTATGCTGTTATCCGTGAACTGCGTATACCGTTTTTTCAATTCTCGGATTATGAATCCGGGTACTCGCAGGCAGGGTTTTCTCTTACTCCTGTTCCCAAAACAGAGGGCCCGGATAAAAAAATACAGGGGTTTGCAGTCTGTCCTTTTATCATGGGTGAGGCGGAGCTTGATTTCGAAATTACCGACAATCTTTCACTTATTCTTTCCGGTGGACTAAGAAGCGGCATCGCAATACGGGTTTTTCCGGACACGGTCGACGTTGTTGAAGATATATACGGGACGGGAGTGCCGTTTGAGGGTGAATTCGAACTTGCACTGTCACATCATGGTGCTGAAGATAAATTTATTTTATTCGGCGATTCAGACGCTTCGCGTTTAGAGTATGAGAGTCTGACCGCTGCATTAAAACTGTTATTCTCCGGTGCGGGG
Organism: uncultured Spirochaetaceae bacterium; assembly: GCA_964634205.1. Lineage (GTDB taxonomy): Bacteria > Spirochaetota > Spirochaetia > SZUA-6 > RPPD01 > JAFGGG01. The sequence goes on along the minus strand of CAZWKE010000013.1, from coordinate 38,742 downwards.
AAAGACCTCGCCTTTGAAATCAGGTTAAAAAACCTTGGAGTAATCATCCGGAAATCAGAAGGTGACGGATTCCTTCAGAAAATATTACCTGAAGAGCCGATAGAAGGAAACTTTGACATTACGTGCGGCTTCTCTTTACAAAATGGTTTCTACTTTACCGGAAGCGGTGCCCTTGAAATCACCATTCCCATTCATAAACAACTCGGCCCCATCAGTCTGGATTCTATCTGCCTTATTATAAAGTTCGATGAAAATCCGTCACTCACGCTTGCTATCTCTGCCGGTGCTGAGATCGGTCCTGTTATTGCCGCGGTCAGTAAAATTGGAATAACACTGCCGTTCAAGTTTACTTCGAATAACAATGGAAACCTGGGGTTTTTGGATATTTCAAGACCCTGCTTCAAACCACCGAACGGTGTCGGATTTGCCGTCGACACCGAAACCGTCACCGGCGGCGGATTTCTTGAATTCGACAACGACAACAAACGGTATGCCGGCATGCTCCAACTGAAGTTTCAGGATATCGGACTGTTTGCCGTTGCTCTCATCACCACCCGCATGCCGGACGGCTCAAAAGGATTTTCGATTCTCATTTGTATCAACGTAAGCTTCAGCCCCGCGATTTCTCTTCCGTACAATTTCAAACTGCTGGCGGTTGGAGGCCTGGTAGGAATACACCGCTCAATGATTATCGAGGTCCTGCGCCGGGGAATCAAGAACGGTACACTCAATTCTATCCTGTTTCCTGAGGATCCAATTGCCAATGCAGCACGTATTATCAGCGATTTACGTGCTGTTTTTCCCCCGACCGAGGGACGCTATGTATTCGGCCCCATGGCAAAGTTCGGCTGGAACAGCCCGCCGGTAATTACCGGCGATATCGGTATTTTTATCGAAATACCTGATCCGGTGCGAATTGTCATCCTCGGTCAGATCGCGGCGGTCCTCCCAAAAAAAGAAAAGGCGCTGGTTGAAATCCACCTTGATATGCTGGGCGTGATCGATTTTGAAAAAAAAGAATTCGCTTTCGATGCAAGTCTGTATGATTCACGGATCGTGAACTTCACCTTATCCGGTGATGCGGCGATGCGGCTAAACTGGGGTGACAATCCGGTCTTTGCCCTTTCCATCGGCGGATTTCATCCTCGTTTCAAAGCACCGGCAGGCTTCCCGATTCTCCGCCGACTCACACTCAGTCTTGGATCGGGCAATAACCCACGCATCTCTCTTGAAGCCTATCAGGCGGTCACCTCCAATTCCGTGCAGTTCGGTGCTCTACTGGAACTGTATGCCAAAGCGGGGAAGTTCAGTGTCGAGGGATATCTTGGTTTTGATACGATTTTTATTTTCTCTCCGTTTTCCTTTTCAATCGATATGGGGGCCGGTCTGGCTTTGAAGGTTGGTTCAAATACTATTGCCTCTATTAATCTGGACCTGGGATTATCAGGTCCGCGACCGTGGAATGCACGGGGGAAGGCCAGTTTAAAGATATGGTTCATCAAGGTGAAAGTACGGTTTGACAAGACGTGGGGTTCTGACAGACAGGTAACCCTTGAGGCGATCAATCCTTCCGCCCAGCTGATTACGGCGCTGAAAGATCCCGGTAACTGGGGTGGAGTACTTCCCGGTGAAGAAGAGTCCTGCATTTTGCTTCGGGAACTCGATGATACTGATACAGCCGATCTGGTCCTTTTGCATCCTTTGGGATTTTTGGAGATCAGGCAGCGGGTGCTGCCGCTGGGACTTGACCTGGACAAGTTCGGAAATGCGCCGATAGCAGGCGGTACCCGTTACGATCTTACATTGTTTACTCCAAAAGAAGAAATAGCGGAAGGAGAAGAAGACGAGCCTAATATTATATTGGATACAAAAGATGTCAAAGAATATTTCGCCCGGGGACAATTTGTGAATATGTCGGAGGGTGATAAACTGACCAAAGCTTCATTTGAAAAACTGAATGCCGGAATTCTACTTAAAGAGAAAAGTCTGGATTTTAACAAGCCACTCCCCTATATACTTGAATACGAGACGATCTGTATTGATGAACAAAAAGCCGGAATTAAAGCGAAACAATACACACGGCTACCGCGGAATTTTGGAAAGGCGTTTCTTTCCAAAGCCGCTGCGGCAAACAGTCCGCTTGTGCGCTCCGGAAGGCTCAAATTCAGACAGAAAGAAAACAGTCAGAAGGTAAGTATGCGGGAGGAAGGTTTTACGATTGTATCAACAGAAGATTTGTCACGATTTACTGATACCGACAATCTGAATGACGGTTCGTTGACTCAGACAGAGGCAGAGCAATTACTTCGGCATTATATATCAGAGCATCCGGAACAACGCCGATTGTACCAGGTAGTCGCTGAATGCGAGGTGGCGGGATGAATAATGCAATAGAACAATACACCTTTATTCCATGGTTTAGGCGCGGCATTGCAAATTATATTGATATTAAAGAGGGCGATACGGCCGTCACGGCAAAGCGGGCTACGGTTCCGCTTATTCTGGGAGTCAATACTGCAATGATTCACTGCGACGGTATGGAGGATGATCAGGGAAATTCGCAGCGCAAAGTTGAACTGTATGGACCGGGAGATGTTTTGGGATTTGATGCACGGGTTATTGTCCGTACGTTTCCCAAAGAAGATGTGGGAGATTTCCCACCACACCTTTTCCCTTTTGTGGAATTCGATCTTGCTGACTTTCCATGGATGCTCACTCCCTTTAAGGCCAATCCGGAAAATCCGGACCGACTGAAAACGTGGATATCCTTGGTAGTGCTTCGCGAAGATGAATTTAGCATGAAATATAAGAGTTCCGACCGCCCGCTCCCCACCATTACCGTCGCATCCGCAGCTTCCAGCCTTCCTGATTGTGTGGAAAACTGGGCTTGGGCACATGTTCAGGTGACGGATCCCATCCTTGATATTAACGATATTCAGGAGGGGGGAATTATTGCCAAAGAGAAAATGGATGAAGCGCGTGATACGATTGAATCGCTGCTGGCAAATGAACCGGAACGGGTTATTTCCCGTCTTCTGTGTCCGCGACGGTTGGAGGCGGGGACCCTGTATCACCTGTTCATTGTTCCGTCGTTCAAGCGCGGTGTGCTTGCCGGATTGGGGAATACACAGGAGGCCATAGATGGCGCAGATTTGTTTGATCCGGCCTGGGCCACAGAAGATACCGATGTCGAACTTCCCGTATATTACCACCTCCGCTTCCATACAGGGATGAAAGGTGATTTCGAATCGCTGGTACGGCTTCTTGAACCGCGGAAGATTGACAAGCGGGTCGGATTACGGAATATGAATGTGGGAAATGCGGGCTATGGACTACCTCCCCTGGTTGTCGCGGAAAATGATCCGGAAAATCAGGCGGTGCTTAAGCTTGAAGGAGCATTACGTGCGGTTACTACCGCATCAACAAAATGGCCCGCAAATGCCTTCGATGAATTTCAGGAAACACTGTCTACACATGTACTCAACCATGTGGCAGAATCTTTAACCGATACAAGGGGGCAAATTCCTCTGGTTGGACCGCCTATTTACGGACAATGGTATATCGGCCGACACCGGGTGTCGCCCACAACTTCGCATTGGATGGATCGTTTTAATCTTGATCCACGGTGGAGAGCCGTTGCAGGATTCGGAGGGAAAGTAGTTCAGGACAATGAGCAGCAGCTTTTGGAGTCTGCCTGGCGTCAGGCTGGTGAAGTGGAAGACGCAAACAGGGCGATTGCAGAAGCCGGCCTCGGGCAAGCACTTTCCCTAAATATTATGAAAAACCGGATCGAAAAACTTTCAAAGGGGGATGTTCTGCGTCTCTTTTCACCTCTTTATTCACGGGTGTTGATGCGTCACAGAGACCAATCAAGTGTAAAAAAACTGACTGTTCAGCGGATTTTTGCACAAAGCCCTGTCCCCGGTGCCGTTTTCCAGCCATCCTTCCGCAGGCTTACAAGAGCGGGAGGACCGATAAAAAAAAGGATGGGAGACACCGTTCATCCCAAAGACATTATAGATCGGTTGAATGATGGTGATATCGCAGCCGCCGGAACAGCTCCCCTGCCTGACGGTTCGATCCGATGGGGTGATATTGTAGACCAATACAGACCCGGCTGGGCCAGGGGATTATTGTGGAAAATAGTGAGGTTTATTCCCTTCATTCTGATTGTGATCGCCGTTATTCTGGGTGTCCTTGCAGTTGTTCTTCCTCTTTTTGGTGTAACGCTCCCGGGTAATCATATCCTCCGTTCTTTGCCTGCAATTATCTGCGCTTTGGCCGCTTTTCTTGTCCGCAGATTTTTTGCGCGTGCGTATTTCGCAGATCGTATAGATGAAAATAGTCTGACGGTTGAACTCCTGGATAGTGCCCATCCTCCGGAGGATTTTAGGGAAAAAACAGGAATAGATCCGGATGTGTTTAATCAAAAAGCGCTGCGCCTACAGGAGTTCTTACAGTTTCATCCGGAGGAACATCGTTTTCCCCAAAAAATAGATTTGGACGAAGCGTATAACACTCTATCATCAGAACTCAATCCCGGGAAAACCATTTTGGCGGCTCTCCGAAAGCGGATTCAGTTTCCGGGGAAAGTGTTGGATACCCTTAACCCGGTGATGGTATATCCGAAGATCAATCAGCCCATGTACCAGTTTCTGGGGCAAGAAGAAATCATTCCGGGACTGGAGTATATCCCCGAAAATACAATCGGCCTTTTGAAAACAAATACGCGGTTTTTACTTTCATATATGCTTTCCATCAACGACCGCTTTGCCGAATCGCTTCGTGACGCGGAATTCCCGACAGATTTACGCGGGACCTATTTTTCCTATTTTTGGGATAAAAACGGTGTCGTGCTGAAAGCTGAGGAAAAAGAAGAGATTACGGAAGACGCTGTTGAAGCACTCGGCCAAGACTGGGATACACTTGATGAAAAAGAAAAGGAAAATGAAATTGATAAACGGTTTAAGGAGAGGCTTAAGGATATTATTCCCATTCATGTATGGCAAAGAAATTGTGATGCGGTCAGTTTCGAAGACGAAAAACTCGTGCTTCTGATCCGGGGAAATCTGCTGCGAAGATTTCCCAATACAATCGTCTACGCTGCCAGAGCAAAGTGGATAGTAGAAGAAAATGACGAGGAGGATAACGGAGAGGACATATTTGTTCGACGGCCGATTTTTGATTTTTCCGATGAAAATACCCGCACCTTCATATTCAGCGGCAAACTTGATCCGGATATTACTTTTTTCGGTTTTGATCTTACTTTGGAAGAGGCACGTGGAAAACCCGATAAAGCGGATGGGAACCCCGGATGGTTTTTTGTTCTGGAAGAACCGGTTTCCGAGGCGACGATGGGATTTGATGTTCCTCCTCCGGAAGGAGAAGAAGTGCAATTAACAACCTGGGAAGACGCAAACTGGATTCATTTTGAAGATTCTCTGAGTGAGGCAGAGTATCTGTCAGACTTATCAACATTAGTTGCCTCCGGTAAAAGAATAGAGCGCTATGTCTATGATGATGACGGAAATCAGGTGTTGGATGGAAACGGCGATCCGGTTATGGAAATTACAGAGCCGCGTAATATTATATGGGCAGCCAACGCAGCGTGTGTTGCCTGGATAACGATGCAGAAACCCGTGCGGATCGCGATACATGCGGATGATATGCTGCCGGAAGAAGAAGGAGAAGCATAATGCCTGGTTCAGACTATGCACAACTTATTGAGTACACAAAAGAAATTGAAAGACTTAATAAAGAAATAATTGAGCACCACGGCCGGTTGAAAAGGATCGAAGCCAAGATTGCAAAGGAAAAAAGAAGCGGGAATTCTTCAGTTACGGATTTAGAGGAAACAAGAAATGATATCGTCCGGGAGATCAACCGTAAAAATAATCTCCTTCGTAGTAACTCAAAAAATCTTATCATTGTGAAACAACTCCTTGAACAAGAACCTGATCCGCAGTCAGCAATTGAACAGGTCAGTGATAAAACACCGATACTGCTTTTTCCTGTACGTCTGGAAGCAAAATTTCGGACTGCACTTAAGCAATTGTGGATTCGGATCATTCCCGATGACGTGATGATCGAAACGCATGAACCCTCGCTTACCGAGGAAGAATATATTCATGGGTGCCGAATGCAGTATTTGTTGTCCTGCACTTATGAAGTAGATGATGAAGGCTCAAAGAATCTTGAAAAAGTAAAAAAAGAAACGTGGCGGGAGTTTTCCGGATTATTCGGAGCATATCGTGCTGCATGGATATATAAAACCATAAAGGAGAATAATTTATGGGAAGAAAAATCAGAAGTGTTTGACTGTACAGAGGGACAAACAGACCAACTTGATCACGGAGAGTTTCCTGAGGACTGGGAAGTGGAAGGACTTTCAGAGAAGCATACGGTGAGTACAATTGTAAAAAGTGCTTTATGGGTACTGCAGGATGATACTCAAAACCGTTATTTTGTTATTGAATTCGGAGAAGACCTGGTAAAACTCACAACCAGTGTCCCTAAATCATTGGATGACATTGAATTAAAACCGGATTCATGGAGCCATGCTCCTGTGTCAAAGGTTCTCCCCGACCGTTTTGCTGTCCGCCTTTACCAGGGAGATACTCTTGTAAAAGAAACGTGGGGAAACATTATTCCCCAACCCCTTCCGGTAGGGCCTGCACCGTTTTCTCCTCATGAACTGGGAAATCTTCTGGATACATTCCCAATAGATGATGCACTCTCCAATGCGTTCGACAGTTCAGAGAAGAGTGTGCCCCGGGAAATTGAAAATCTTATTGTTGAATGCGGCTATGTGCTGACAGAGTCAGCAATAATTTCTGTTGTTGAGGAAGACGCACTCTATAAAATAGAAGATTTTTTTAATGAGCTCGAGTTCATGATAAAAAGAAGTGATACTGAAGTCGAAGTATATCTTCGTAGTACTCTCTTTGATGAAGATTCAAAATGGATTATGGATTTTCCTGCAGCAGTAGATGTCGGCATGGCGGTAATAGTCGATTTTGCGGATATGGCGGATGACGCTTTTTCTGACATGCTTGAACTTGGATTTTCCAAAGTAATTGCTCTGGGAGTAAAGACAGCAATAGAAACAGAAGCGGCGGAAGAAACTCCAATCGCCCAATCCTATATAGAAGAATTAATTAATAACCACCGTTTTACGGAAGGATTCGCCTTCCTGAAGCCTGAATTTGAAACAAACAATACTTCAGAAAATATCTGTGAGGGCCGGGAAGATGACGCAGAGATGACATACCGCCTGGAATACCATGATGCCGTTCCGTTGGATGAGGATACAGATGGTGTTCATTTTGCTAATCTTCTGTGTATTGATCATGCTTGTTTAGAACGTATCGATAACAGCTCAAGAAAGGACTATTATTATGCAGGGAGTATACAGGGTGCACTCTGGCCGGTTACCTGGGGATATTTTCTGAAGTATCTTATGGTCGATAAGGGACTCCAGGGAATACAGGAATACCTTCCGTACCTAAAAGAACATTATGTCAAGTTTGTACGGGCAAGTGGTCCGCTTCCCATCTTTCGGACAGGAAACATGCCTTATGGGATTCTACCGGTCAGCTCTTTGTCGGAATGGCGGCAGAGCAATACAGATACGGAATGGATAGATGACGACGATGATAAAGAAAAAGACTACATCATGAGTGAATGGCTTTTAAAAGTTTTAACATTCCTTAAAAGCCATTGGGAAACCCTCGCAGAAAATACTTCCCTCATCCCACGTATCGACGGGAACTCTTCTGATCCGGAAGGTGACTTTCTAAAAATTCTCGGAATGGATTCTTCTGTTGTATCCAATCGCTTCCGCCATTTTTCTACATCTCAGTACATGTCTTCGCTTCTTACTTATATAAGTGGTCAGCTTGCCAACCAAAACCCCGTTTCTGCGCTAATGGGTGCATCGAGCGGACCGGCATATGGTTCAAGCAGCACGTTGATTCAGGGTTGTATTGAAACCCTGCAGACAGCTCAGGATAATGGGATGACTTTTTTCCGCGAATTGTTGGTATCCCTTGGTGTCTCTGCGCAAAATGCCCGGCACATTACTCCTTTTGTTTCTCAGCTCGTGGCATGGGGGAACGGCTATCCGGTAGACATTCCCTTGGTACAGGATGAGGGAATATCGCCTGATAATGTACTTGTAGAAGTAGACACTTCTTTAGAAAAAAAAACATACGTAACATGGCTCGCAGATGATGGAGTAAGTAATGAGGACATACTCAACTGTTCCAGTGAAGAAAAACCTCCTTTTTCCCGGGCACTTTTTTTTCAATTATTAAGGGCATCGATACTATTGGAGAACGGAAGAGCTGATGAGGGAAGTGCAAAAGGATATTTGAAAAATCTCCCCGCCACATTCCCTGTTAAAGATGCAGAGCGATATCAAAATGATGTGTTTTCACTCTCTACAAATAGACTGGATTCGTGGATCAATTCGTTCCCTTTAAAAAGGCTTTGGGGTTTACGATCTCATGAAGATACTGATTCCCGGAAACTTGGGATTGGTGCATTCGGATGGCTTTTAGACCTGAAACCGAAACAAAAGGAGGCAATAAAAGGGGGATATATCCATTCACCTTCGCTTCAACATGCTGCGACAGCGGCGATTTTACGCCATAAATATATTTCTCAACCGGATCAAGAGAATGCGGAAGCATATGCGGTGCATCTCTCTTCGGACAGGGTAAAGCGGGCACTCTGGCTGCTGGAAGGATTGCGTCAAGGGCAAACATTGGGTACCTTACTCGGATACCGGTTTGAACATAAACTGGGAAATGAATATAAAGACAATAACGGAAACAGGCTTGAGCTCCATCAATATATTTATCTATTCAGAAAACTTTATCCCATCAAAATACCAATAGAAGAAAATACAGTCGAAGGTGAAGCAAAAGAAGCGACAGCGCCCAGAAATGTGGTTGACGGGAAAGCACTGCTGGAAGCATACAGGGAAAATGAAATCCCGTTTGGCGAACGTGTCGAGGAAGGCAATGAGCTTTGTCTTCCGGGTGCGGGGAGTCACGAGCAAAAAGCTATTTGTTACGAGTTGGAAAAACTTGCTGAGTTATATGATGCGGCCTCTGATCTCCTTCTCTCTGAGAGTGTGTATCAGGCAGTGGGAGGCAATTTTGAACGGGCCGGAGCGCCGCTTAATGTACTTTCGGGAAAAGCGACATTCTCCGGTACGGACGTTATTAGAACACCACGCGGCAGTTTAAACAGCAAGTTTCGCGCGCTACTCCTTTTCACCGGCGATTTTAAAAATGAAGAAATCCCAGCGTGGCCGGAAACACCCCGCGGTTTCATCGAACCGCTTCTGAATAGGTGGGCTGCGAAATTACTTGGATCACCGGAGAATATTAAATTTGGGATAAAAGAAAATCCGGATGCTGATGAATATATTTCTGTTTCAATTGACGACCTAAAAGAAAATAATGTAAAAATCGGCCCGCTTGATTTGATTTATATGCTTTCCAAGCCGGTGAGCAAAGAGGCTACAGAAGTTGAAGAAAGAATCGCCTATTATGTACGGTCAACCTATCCTGATTATGATGTTGAAAGTAAAGTGAAAATAAAATTCGAAAAGGAAGATGATGAAGATTTTTATTCGATTCCGGAAATTCAACAGCTAGCTGTTTGTCTTATTGATTTCATTGCACAGGGACGTATTTTACATCCCGGGGATGTGATGCTCGCGGAAGAGTCTGATGAAGCAAAAAAAGATCAAACAGCATTTACTCTTGAAGATATTGCCGAGTTCAAAACACGAATTAGCGAATCATGCAATCAACTCAAGAATATCAGTATGAATTTATACGGTGATCTATTTACTGACGATAAACTCAACAATCTCTGGGAATGCTCGTTTGATGATGTGCGCAAAGATCTTGTTGAATTAATTGGATTTAATATACCAGGATCCATACCAGTTTCTCTATCTGATGATTTTGAAATTCTCTATTCGATTAATAATCCGGCATTACGTGATGAACTCGATCAAAGTACTATTCCACAGGCGGTGAGAGACATTTTTCCGGATGATGATGTGCTTTCAATGCACTGCACATGCAGCGTGGTTCAATCAGGTATTATCTGGCGGATTGAAGATACTGAGAAGCATAATGTTTTTTTTATTTTTTTACACGATGGAAGCATTAATATATGTACAGCAAATACCTGGATGAAATTTGATCAATTGTATACCCAAGCGCGGGCCGCCCTCAAAGAGGCCATGAAACGGGTAACCATAGCAGAAAAACAGATCGCAAATCCCGGAGAAGACGCAATTGGGACACTTAGTCAGGCAGGAAAAACGCTTTTTGGAGGAGCCATGGTGATCTTACCACGTTTTACACCGGACAATCGGGACGAATTAACCATTGCACTCGCTCATAACAATGATCTTCTCGATGATGAGCTCCCTGTGTATCCGGTATTATGGCTCAGTCAATGTGCTTATACACATCCCCGTATCGCTGCATTTGACCGAATGCTTATGACCGACCGTGCTTTTTCAAAAACAATGGAGTTATACATAGGACAACTGCCATATCAGGAAGACGACCGGTGGGCCGGACTTCCCGGGACAGAGGCAGAATACCCCCAGGGGAGACTGGCTTTTATCTCTGCAATCCCGACAGGGTTTCATAATGATGCGGATCAAACATATGCCGGTCTAGTAATCGATGACTGGGATGAATTTGTTCCAAAAACAAAAGAGACAACCGCAATTGCGTATCATTATAACAAACCGAATTCAGAACCGCCGAATGCACTGCTTCTTGCTGTCTCTCCTGTCATTGAAAATGAAGGGGGGACCTGGAGCTGGGATACACTTTCAAAAATTGTCACCGAGACAATCGAACTGGTAAAAGTGCGGAGTATTGATTTGGATGCATTAAAAAGAGTCGGGATGTTTCTTCCGGCGTTGTTTATTGAACAAAATGTGAATGGAGAAAACAATGAGTGACGTTGACATAACAACAGGTGACCCATATGCCGCCATGGTCCCAATGAATATACAATCCTGGGAAAGGGCATGGAAACGGATTGAACCCCGGTCCCGCGGCGATCAAATGCCTGGTTTGAAAGCCCGCGTAAAAGATCCTCTTGGTATGCTTGCATTTCAATGGCTTACCGGTGAATTCATCGGTGAGGATGCCGGCTCCCCCATCCGCACACGAGTTTCGCTGAAAACCTCCCGAATTACCCGTTTTTCCCGTGGATTTCCGGGTACCGCACACCTCGTAAAACTTTATACGGATGCTCGTCCGCTTGAACAGGAAATTGAAAAAGTCTCTTTTGCTTTGAGTGTAACAGAGAGGATAAAAATTGGTCAACTTTGTGAGCAGAGTGTATCGAATATCGCAGATGCAGAACCATTTTTAAATTACTTACGCAGTAAGTATATGTTTCCGATGCTTACTCATGAAGAAGAGACAACGGTTGATGACGAAACAAAACGTTTTATTAAATCAATGGCAGGGAAGGTACTTGACGGACAGAAACTTATCGAAGCACATATTTTAAAATCGGATTTTGACTTTTCCATAATACCCGGATTAAGTGAAGAAGCAATAAATAAGATTCGTCCGGTTATTGAACAATTTGTAGATACCTACGAAAAAATGTTCGGGCCTCTCACAACAATACAGGATGCAGACTCCGCCTTCAAATCGGAGAGTTTTGAATATGAATCGGCATTGCAGGCACCGGATCCATCGAATGGAGATAAAGATGTTGTTCTGCTCTGTGATGAACACACCGGCGGTGATCTAGACTGGTATTCTTTTATTGTAGACAGCAGGCAAGATTCATTTCTTGGGCAGGAACAACTTGCCGGAGAGGACCGTTCTGTTGTGCAAAAAGAAAAATCAATTGAGATAATTCCTACCAACATCTTTTTCCGTGGGAGTCCGAAAACTCGGTGGTATGAAATAGAAGACCGGCGTGTATTTACGGATTCGTTAGCTGTGCAAAAAACCGATTTGGGGACAGTGTTTGCCATGGAGTTTGCGTTACTCTATGCAAATGACTGGTTTACAATTCCTGTACCACTGGAGATTGGGTCTCTTTGTCGGGTGAAGTCTTTAACTGTCACGGACGTATTCGGAGAAGAACATGAAATACACCAAGCCGGCAGTGAACCGGAAGAAGACTGGCGAAAAAGTTGGAATATGTTTGGTATGAGCATGTCTGATAATAATATTGTCTCAAATGATTTTGAATCCAGGATTGTATTTCGAAATGCACCCTGGTTTTTTCTTCCGCCGACCACAACAAAGAAGGAAGAGTCGACAGAAATCGAAGAAGTCCGCTTTATTCGTGATGACCGTGCCAATATGGCTTGGGCGGTTGAGCATACCATTTGTAATGGTTTGGGGAAATCGTTCTCCGGATATGAAGACTACCGGGACCAGACACGGCGTTTAAAAGAAAAAAAAGATGCCGATCGGCTCGCTCAGCTTGAAGCTGTCCAGCAGGAATTAGCTGCTGCAAATACTGAGCTTGAAGCGGCAATTCAAGATGCAATTGACGCGGGTACACCCGAAGCACTTTCTGAAGCAGTTCTGGCTGCACAGGAAAGAGTACGTCTGGCGGTTGAGGCACTCGAAGCACTTTCTTTGGAAGAAACAGGTTCCCGGGCCATGCCCGAATTCAGACTCGCCTCTTCTGTTCCGGCACATTGGATCCCCTATCTTCCCGCACATATCCCCAATTCATACCGTGAGATTATGTACCGACAGGGACGGATGTTTCATGTTGAAGACAATGGTATCGAAGAAATGTATCCAAAAACGCAATTTCTTCAACGTATTGGGCCCGAACATACGGTTAATGAAGAGACACTAAGCCGTGCAGCAATTTCCATAAAAGTCAAAACTGCGCGTGCGCGCTGGATTGATGGATCAACCAAAACCTGGAAATATTTTCTTGTCAGCCCGGGAAGAGGAGAAGGGGCAAGTGGTTTAAAGTTTGATTATTTGCGTGAATAATGATTCGTTTATCCAAATTATTCCGGGTGATGTTTTCCTTGCCTTATCCATTCTATTAAATGAAGAAAAGCGGACATAAAAAAGGCCCCGGCGGAATACCGGGGCCTTGGTTGGTTTTATCTGACCTGTTGTCACGACACAAGTCCGCAGCGTCTATTTAATTTCAAGATGACTCCAGCCGAAACTGGCTTTATAATGGATATACCAATAACCGTCGTCCGCCGGAGGGATCTGATGTTCCGCGGTCCATGAGTTGGTGCAATCCACTCCATTGATCTCCAACAGATCGCAGTTCCAGGAGTTTATGAATCTACTCCAGTCACTCTGACTGGTGGAAAAGTCACCGGTCTTCCAGTAAAACTCACCCGCGCCGTCATACGTTAAGGG
>CAZWKE010000013.1:0-25224 GCA_964634205.1 uncultured Spirochaetaceae bacterium | reverse complement strand
TGGAAAAGTCACCGGTCTTCCAGTAAAACTCACCCGCGCCGTCATACGTTAAGGGAAGGGTGATCGAGGTATAATCACCGGTGGGAGTCACGGTCGGTGTGGGTGTGGCAGTGGGAGTAGGCGTAGGTGTCGCGGTCGGAGTAGGGGTCGGTGTCGGTGTTGTTGTCGGTGTGGCAGTGGGAGTAGGCGTAGGTGTTGCGGTCGGCGTGGGGGTCGGTGTTGCCGTTGGGGTTGGAGTAGGTGTTGTGCCGCCTTCCGCATATAATTGGGTTTGCGGAATAATCTGTTTTTCCTGCCAAGGGTTGGACCAGAAGAGTTGTGCGGATGAATCTCCGCCGTTTTCAAAATATTCCATGACAATGTCGTATTGCTGTCCCATTTGTAATACAATACTGCCGGACGCTTCGTATTCCGTGGTTGCGGCATGGTCGTTCCAATCATCGATAACCAGTTGACCGTTTACCCACAGCCGTGCGCCGTCGTCGGTCAGGGTGTAAAAGGTATAGGTTTCCGACATTTGCGCCTCAATCTTTCCCGTCCACCTGACGGAAAAGCTGTCCGCGGGAATCGAAGAAGAGGGTGATCCTCCTCCCCAGTTGAAATCGACCTCGGCATCGGTTCTGGTGAGCACCGGAGTTCCCGATAAGCTTATATTATCATAATACTCTCCGCTTAAACCGTTTCCGTTTCCGGGTCCGCCAGACGGGGGTGGAGTGGGCAGCGGGTATGTCGGCGAGACACGTGGGCTGTTCACCGAGACCAGGGCTGCCACAAGGCAGGCATTATAATCGAGTGCCACCTCGGACTGGGTGTAATTATCCGTACTGTCGTTGTAGTTGTCACTCTGGTCAGGTCCGCCCACAAGCGCACCGGTCAGCTCATGCGGTGCCGGACAGGTTTTGTCGGGCGATGCGGCCCGGTGATGCGGGCATTGCGGCCAGTTGCTGCCGTAACCGATAATGTAACTTCCGTTACGCGGATTATTGCCTTTGATATAACTGATGATATTGGAAGAGAAATCCCTGTAGGCTGATTTCTTCGATTCGTCTCCGAGCGGATAGTCTGCCCAGAGTTTGGCCAGAAATGCCTGGGCCGAGGCGTAACGCAGAACACCCCATTGGTCAAGCCATGGTAGACCGCCGGGGGTGTAAGTGATACCGCCGCCCGGAAGCCACCAGTCCAGCTGCCGTTCCACCTGGGTGATATATTTGCTTTTCCCGGTAATCATGGCAAGTTTCATGATGGCCGCGGTTTTGGCATCATCCCAGCAGTAGGTCCATTTGTAATCATCCCAGTCGGTCTGGGCGATGTAGGTCTCAGCCTTGTCCAGATACGTTTTATCATCGGTTGCCAGGTATATCCAGATCGCCGCCCAGGCAAGTTCGTCATAGAACCCGCTGTTGGACGTATAGAACCCATTGGCAGCGGTATACCCGGCGTCACTCTTGGCCGCTTCCGCCGCGTTAAAAAGCGCGATCGCCCGGTCCAGGTTCCCGCCGTTACCGGTTATATAGCCGGCGGCCAGGGCCGCTGCTGTTCCGGCCTGAACACAGGAAGCCTGGCTGCTGCGGTATACCGGACGAGCATTCGGATCATCTTCCGGCGACCCCCAATAGGCATGGTCCGCTCCCGGGTCCCCTATCTGATAGATGAAATTGGTTGTTCCCAGTTGCATGAAGTAATCCATAAAACGTTTGATTTCAGGACCGGCGGAGATATCATACTCATAATCCGCCCAGGCCAGCATTGTAGCGGAAAAGGCGGCGGGAAGTCCGAACTTGACATGGTCTCCGGCATCATGGTAACCGCCAACCACAGCATCATTCATATGACAGTCACCACGCCATGACACTGTTTGACCGGTACCGCAGTAATTAAAATGGAAGAACCCTATGGCCATATCAATGGCAGGGTCCGCCGCGGCCCGGCTTTCACCGGGAACTGTTCCCCCGGATTCATTAGATTTCGGCATTGAACAGGCGATGATGATAATCAGGGAAAACAACATCACCACTGAAAGCTTTAACACTTTGTTCATAATTTTCCTCCTTTATTAATGATGAATTATGCCAATTAAATAAAGGTATCATATTGAAATACCGAAAAATAATCTTTTAGGATTAAAACCCTAAACCTTTTGATTGATTTTTTTAATACTTTACAGGTAGAGAAATATAATTATTTTGGATTACATGTTACCTACAAAGGTTTCAATCGTATATAGGCGGTAATACATGATATCTTTGGAGGAGAATATGAAAAAAACAACAATCATTGCATTACTGGTTGTCATAACACTGGGATGCGCGACACACCGCGGATATGACACCTTTCAGGCACGGGAAAGCGAATATACCACGAGTTCCATCGCGTTACAGGAGGGGGGGCTCACGGCTCCGCAGATCGAGGCCATCAGGAGAACAAGGCTGTCATCAAATTATCCGCTTGATATCTCGCTTATTCTGATTCGCAGCGGCTATATTGAACCGGATCAGGAAAAGATTTTGATAAGCAGCGTGGTGGAAGCACTGAAGAAAAACGAGAAGATAGCCCGGGTCATCCCCATCCCGGATTTTCTTGTACCGCAAAAAATCAATTTTGCCAAAATACAGGAGCTGGGAATCCGCACACTCAGTGAGTACGTACTTGTCTTATATCTGGACGCAAGGACGCTTTTCAAATGGACCGTCATAATAGAAACCGAGTATGAGATCGAGTCGGTAATTGATTTTTTGCTGGTAGATTCACAGACAACGGCGATAATGGCCACCGATAAACTCTACAGTAAGGTGCTGTATAAGGCGAATATCTTTAAGCCTCATGAAAAGGAAAAGGCACAGGAAGAAATATTTTCCGAGCAGGGCGATATACTGGGGTTAAAAATGAAGAATCTCTTTCACTAGCTGCCATATGACAATTCTAAATTTGTCACAGTCGGGTTTAAGTAACAAACCTTTTGACATACAGCGTGTTTCCTGTTACACTATGCGCCGTTTTACAGCAAAGAAATCTAGATATACGGTAATAGTAAAAAGGAGGTACTCATGCAGGTTGGCCTTGTGGGAGCGGCCGGATGCGGTAAAACCACATTGTTTGAATTATTAAGCAATACAACCGGTGCGTATTTGTCTCCGGACAAAGCAAACACCGCCACCGTAGATGTTCCGGATGAGCGGATAGATCGTTTAAGCGCACTGTACCGGCCGCAAAAAACAACATATGCAAAAATCTCGTTTACCGATATTAATCGTTTGACAGCCGGTGAGCGTGAAAACAATAATAAAGCACTTCAGCATTTAAAGCTGATGGACGCACTGGCTCTGGTGATTAATGGATTTTTACCGGAGCGCTCATTAGAAGTACTGAAACGGGAATTTGAGTTTTGTATCCTGGAACTGATCTTTTCGGACCTGGAACAGGTGGAGCGGAAACTGGAACGGCTTGGGAAAAGCAATAAAATTACACAAATAGCGGGGATTCCAGAACGTGAGGTATTTCAGAAACTGAAGGGTGCATTAGAGTCACATTCAGGTTTACATAATGTCGCACTGTCTTTAGCCGTATGGAAGGAACTGTCGTCTTTCAGTTTCCTGACACGCAAACCGCTGTTTTGTGTCCTTAACTGTGGAGAAGAAGAGAATGCCCTCCTTCCCGAAGTTTTATTCGAATTTAAACAATGGCTTGCAGAACGAGAGGTCGATCTGGTATGCCTGCATGCCAAACTGGAAAAGGACCTTCAGGAACTGTCGCCCGATGATCGCGCGGCCTTTGCCGGTGAATACAACTTTCCCTTAAACGGCAGAGAGGAGTTTGTTCGCCAGGCGTACCGCACGGCCGGACTGATCAGTTTCTTCACCGTTGGTGAGGATGAGGTCCGGGCTTGGACCGTACGAAAGGCATGTCCCTGCCGTGAAGCGGCGGCCGCAATTCACAATGACCTGATGAACAACTTTGTCCGGGCTGAAGTCATTTCTTATCAAAACCTCATAGAATGTGGTTCGGAACAGGAAGCGTCCCGGCGTGGCCTGCTTCGTACGGAAAAAAAGGAATATCCCGTACAGGACGGCGATATCCTGCACATTCTGGCGCAGAAATAATCAAAAAAATAGCAATTGATATTGTAGATGGTTTGTAATACACTATAAAAAAATCAGGGGAGGAGCAAATGAAAAAAAGTACACGGAAAATATGGATGGGATTATTGCTGATTTTTCTACTGTTCGCTTTCAGCTCCTGCGCGGCCGGTCCTAATGATCTGGCAAACTCGGAGAACAAAGAGGGACGGCTGGCGGGCTTTTGGCTTGGCCTTTGGCATGGATTTATCTCCTTTTTTACATTTATCATCTCGTTATTCACCGACAAGGTATCCATTTATGAGGTTCATAATAACGGAGGGTGGTATAATTTCGGGTTTATTCTCGGGATAATGATTTTCTTCGGCGGCGGTGGTGGAGCCGGTAAAACCGCGCACCGCAGACACAGAGAATGATCCCTTTTCTATTTTGAAAATAATAATTTTATACCACATGTGTATATTTTCAATAAGGATTGAATAGTGAAAAAAACGATGTCTTATATATTTCTGGTTTTTTCTCTTTTTGTTGTTTCCTGCGAAAGCGGAACAAATTATAGTCATGCGGGGGATTGCGCGGATTGGGCTGAGATAACCGTAGGTGAATATATTGTGCAAAATAATGTATGGAACAAACAGGATATAACATATTATGAACAGTGCATTTATAAGCAAAGTCAGGCAACGGATTTTCCTTTCGGCTGGCATTGGACCTGGCCCGAACCTCCGGGAGGAGTAAAGGCCTACCCGGAAATTATTTTCGGTTATAAACCGTGGAACAGCTCTTCAACCACACCCGCACTCCCCATACAGCTTTTAGCAATATCCGGGATTACCGCGGCTTATGACATCAACCAGACAGCCACAGGTAGTTATAATCTTGCGTTCGATATCTGGCTGAACAGTAAAAATCCGCCGGACTCCGGCAGTATCACCCGGGAAATTATGATCTGGCTTGACCACGAGGGGATGGTCCCGGCGGGAAATTATATCGACACGGTTACTATAAACAGCGAAGCCTATGCCTTCTATATGGGTGACGTAAATACCGGATCTTGGACGTATATTGCCTTTGTCAAGCAGACGGCGGAATACAGTGGGGATACAAAAATAGATCTTTTCTTTGATTATCTGGTTTCGAACGGATACATTGCGGATACTGAATATTGTTCCAGTATTGAGCTCGGCAATGAAGTGGTGGAAGGAAGCGGAAGCACTGAGTTTGCCGATTATTCGGTGACGGTAAATTAAGTCGAACATCATTACTACATTGGATGGACCTATATAATTACGGTACCGATTCAAAATCATGGATTGATCAAATTGTGATTCGGTAACAGCTCTTCCTTGGTCGATTTATTGACCATTTGTTTATTTTCAATTATAATTTAGAGATCTAAAAATGAAGCGTACTATGTTGCGACAAATCGGTATAATTATCACTTCATTATTCCTGTTCATGGGAGTCAGTTGTAAAACAGAAGGACCGGTAAATACCGGAAAATCCGTTCAAACTTCGGAAAAACTACCCGAGCTAACAGCTCAGAAGGAAAAAATCGAAGCACTATCGTTTGATGCGGCAGGGAATTATTACGCCATGGGTTTTTTTGACGGAACGATCAAGCTGTTTGATTTTCATTCAGGCGTTCTTTTACACACCTATGCGATAGACAAAAAATATCTTAAATATAAGAAATATAACCATATTCTTTTTCTTGATTTCAGCCCGGACGGCAGGCTGTTGGTATCGGCAAGTGAAGACGGCTTTGCCAGAATATGGGATATAAAAACCGGTAAACTTATACATGAGTTGGCGCACCCGTATAAAGAAGAATATGAAGTGGGTGTTTTTTCTTTGGCTTTCAGTCCGGATTCAAGGGTACTGGCATCCGCGGGATATAATTATGTCGCGCTCTGGCAGGCGGAGAGCGGACGGCGCATTAAAATAATTGAAACTGATTCAAGATATATAATTGATTTCAGCCCGGACGGCAAACTATTACTGACAACTGACGGCTATGACATGACACTATGGAATACCACGGATTGGGAGACCCGGGAAACAGTTAAACACGCCGGAAAGGGGTATGATCATATTGCGGCCGCGCATTTTGGGGTGAAGGGAGAAACCATACTTTATCTGCGCGGTGATATCATCTATATATACGATATTACCGGCCGTACTCTATTAAAGGAATACGAACTGCCGGATCAAATTAAAAGTAAATATTATCCGTATACAATATTTTCCAACAGCGCGGACGATATGTACCTTGGATACCTGAATCCCTGGGAAGGAAAGGTTAAAATATACGACATTACCAGGAAAGCTCCGGGTTATGATATCCAGCATGTGGCCGGGAACATCCTTGTCATCGCCTCTGCAGACGGTATGGTTGAGACCATGCCGGAGTCGGCGTTTAATGATGTTTTTTCGTCCGACACGATCGATAAAAATAAAAATTACCACCGCGGACTTTTTACCGTTATACGGGGATTGCGAACACATCATAATTTTCCCGGCTACGGCGGCGGGGCCTAGGCCGTCTGCAGTTATCCACACCAATGAATAAAGAAAGAATTGCCAGAGAAATAAACAAGGAGTCTTTACGGCATAATCTCTGTCGTTTTACGTGGCAGGCATATCACAGTCTCCCGGAGCTGAAAGAACCGCGTATCCTTGACCTGGGATGCGGTACAGGAATCCCGACCATCGAAATAGCCGTACTCAGCCGGGGCCTGATATCGGCCGTGGATAAGGATAGAGCCGCCCTGGAAACGTTACGGGCAAAGGTCAGGGCTCTGGATTTGAAAAAGCACATTTTCATAAAAAAACAGGATTTTCGACATTTAAAATATAAAAATGAGTTCTTTGATATTGTCTGGTGCGAAGGCGCGGTGGCGGCAATAGGATTTGAGAATGGTTTACGACTTTGGCGGCGATTCTTAAAGCAAGGCGGATATATGGTGATCCATGATGAGATTAAAGCATATCAACACAAACTTGGTCTGATCCCGGAATCCGGATACCACTTGAAGGAATATTTTATGATTTCCGCTTCGATATGGATGAGAGAATATTTTCAACCGCTTGACCGGCGCATCACCCAATTGAAACAGAAATATGCGGATGATAAAAATATTCTTGAACTATTGGAAAAAGAAGCATATGAAGTGGACCGTTTCAGGCAAAATCCGGAAGAGTTTGCCTCCATTTTTTATATCTTAAAGAAAAGCCGATCCGGATAACATTTGCTGCCCACAGATGATCTGAAACATTCCACTTGCTTTTTTTTAGCACGCCCATATACTTTAAAACACAAGGCCATGGAAGAACTGGGAAAAGCAATAAAGGACATGCAGGAAAAGTTAAAGCAGGGATACAATGATTTTGAAAGTATTAAGGGTCTGTTACATCCTACCCGGGAAATAATCGATGAAACCATGGCCGAACTCAACCTGGCCGGAGAACAGGGGATCCTGTATTTAAAACGATCGATTTTTGATTCCCTGCTCACCTTTATTAAAAACAGCAGGCAGGCCAGACCGCATGAGAAAATATTCTCCGGGCAGCGGAAGGTGATCAGAGGGCTTCTTCTATCGGTGTATGTGCAGCGGCTTATCAGTTTGGGCAGAATCAGTAATACTGATGAGAACCTGACAGCCACTCAGGATAAACCGCGGAATGAAAAAGACACATCGTTGGTCTCCATAATAAATGAAATAAATATGCTGTCCCATAATGATAAGAACACCGTAAAAGCCGGTGAAATTAAAAGAATTGTCTATTTTATCGAAGAACTGAAAAAAGCAAAACAGTCATTTCAGGTTCTGACGGCACATGCAAAAGACGGCAAAAAAAAAGATGAATATATAAAACATTATCAACGAATCGTAAAAAATATCGAACGCAGGATAAAAACAGCATATCAGGCTTTTAAATCCAATTCTACTTCACAACCGGCAGACACGATTCCTCTTTCAACCATGCCGCTGAAAAAACTTACCCCTGTGTTGAATGTCCAGATGGAGTTGTTGGTTAAGATATTTATAACATTGGATTTTGCTTTTACACAAAAAGGAAATGTGGCGAATATAATTCTTCCTCTTGCGATTGACGTAAAAAATCTGCTTAACCTCGTCGACAGAGAGGAAGTAATTTACCGCAGTTTTTTCAGTGATCAGAGTATCAACGCAGGACAGGTCAAGATTATGGCGGGAAAGGTCGCCGTCTCTTTTGGGTCCGTTATCCCCATTCACCTGCATAAAATGAGCGGAATGTAAATATGAACCCGGATGTTGCGGAAATATATTCCATAAAAATATATTTTATCTCTCCCTTTGAAATGGTGGAGTCGTTCCTTAATAAACTGATCGAACTTGAATATGAGGTTTATTCATTACAGGAATCCGATAAAGAAAAACTGTTAAAAATACTGGATAATAATACCTGTAATGTTGTATTCATTTGTATTCATGATACCGATGATGTTGTCCCCTGGATTCAGTACCTGGAAAAATTGAAAGGGCTGAAAGGGACGACGCTGCGGATCGGTATTTTTATCAGGGATAAAATTGCCTACAATATTAAGAATTTATTTTTATATGACAGTATCCCCGTAATTTCCGAATCACTGATGCAGAGCCAGCCCCTGAAAGCCTTTAAACTGCTGCTGAACACCTTTGAGGCCAGGGGTCAAAGAAAGCATGTCAGGACCAAGACGATCGGGAAAAGCGAGGCTTATTTTAATTTCAAGCTGGAAAATAGAAATATAAATGTGGTCGGTGAAATAATGGATATTTCATCCGAGGCTTTTTCCTGCAAAATCGAGCCCGGTGACCAAATATATTTTCTACCGGGTGAATATTGCAATAATGTCATCTTACTCCTGCGCGGGGTTCGTATCCCTGTAGCCGTAAGGATATTCGGCTACAGCGAACAGAATCCGGATATCTTTGTGTTTAAAATCCATGAACTTCAGATCAAGGACAATAAATTTACCTATAGTCGTCTCAGAGCCGAAAAGCGCAAGAAAATATTCAATTATATAATCTTCTGCCTGCGTGATGATTTTAAACGCCAGCTTGATTCCCTCTCCTCTTAACCGAAGGTAAACGCGTAGGCGCGTAATGGTCCGCTTGTTTTCAGGCGCAGCAGACCGTCTATAGGTTTGTCACCGTTATACAGCTCGTAAAGCCGGTATTCCTTCAACGTCAGTATGCCGTTTTTCACATCAGCCGTATCTACTCTTTTGCCGTTTACGGTGACGGTGATCGTCCCTGCTTCTCCATCCTGTGTCGGCCCCAAAACAAGGTATACTTTTTGTGCGTGAAACGAAAGTTCAAGCTCACTCTTCCCCCGTGCAATAATATTGTCCGCGGCCTGTATCCATGAACCGTACAATGCCCATTCATCCTGTTTCAGATGCAGGGGGAAAGAGAAAAAATGCTCTTTATCGGTGATTCCCGCATCCGGGCTGGCAAGACTGCTCGCCCGCCGGTAGCCCAGGTAGGTCTCCGGTGTTTTTTCTCTTGTGGTAGAGAGGGTAGATTTTATTTCATTGGTAACAAGGGTGCTGTTTTCTCCCAAAAGCTTTTGAATGAGTTTTTCCGAATTTTCATAATCTCCCTCACCAAAATGCTTGTGCACCAGTTCACCGGATTTGTTAAAAAAGTAGTGCGCGGGCCAGTAGCGGTTGTGAAAGGCCTTCCAGACGGCAAAGTCATTGTCCTGTACCACAGGGTAGTGGATTCCGAACTGTTCGACCGCCTGTTTGACGTTCGCGGTTTCCCGTTCAAAAGCGAACTCCGGAGAGTGCACCCCGATGATAACAAGTCCCTGGTCACGATACTTTTTATCCCAGGCGGTCAGATACGGCAGTGTCCTGATGCAATTGATGCATGAATAGGTCCAAAAATCTATCAGGACAACCTTTCCCCGTAGCGTCGCCGGATTAATAGGTTTGGAATTGATCCAGGTGCCGCCCATGGTGATTGTGTCGTAAAGTGAGCTTTTTTGTGCTTCATACGTGTCTTGCGCGGGTTTGGGGGTTGGCGCGGCGGCAACGGTCTGTCCTCTGGCCGCGTCACCGGCAGGAGAAGGGGTAGGGGTGGCGTCAAGCAACCGGTTGTTGCGGGTCTTGATGGCATTGTTGATAAATCCCTGGTCCTCGATCTTGGTAAGTCCCTGTCCGTATGTCGGGAAGGCCGTTAATATGGCGGTCTGAAACTGACGGTCAAGGCCGGTAAAAATAGCAATACCGGTGAGCAGCATCAGTACACCGAATACGCGTTGGATGGACTCACTGTGTTTTTTAAAAAAGGAAAATTTATTGAGAAGGGTTTTTCCGCCCTGCATGATGAAAAAGAGGGGTATTGCGGTCCCGATTGCGTAGGCGAGGGTGATAAAAACGCTCCCCAGGTCTACGCTGGAACTGAGTGCCAGGCTGATAACCGAGGCCATGATGGGCCCCACACAGGGGGTCCATACAAGGCCGAGGCTTACACCAAGGGTCAGCCCGCTTAAAAAACCCTTGCTTTTAATGTTCTGTTGGGCGGACATACCGCGGGAGGCCAGTTTTGAGGCCAGTCGCGTAAACGCATTTTTAAGGAATGGGATCACAATCACCAGACCGAAGGCGATGATAATACCCGCTGCGATCCAGCGCAGAACATCGGCACTGATGCCCAACAGCTGGACCAAAGCGGCCAGACTGAGGGTAAACACCGTAAAACTGAGAATAAAGCCGGTAATAATCCCCAGCGGCCTCCTTTTTCCACCGCTGACCGAACCGGATAATACGATCGGCAGCAAAGGGAGAATACAGGGTGATAAGACCGTTACGATTCCGGCCAAAAAAGCAAAAAGTAATAGTAAAAACATAGCTTCCCCTTTCCCGGCTACATTCCGGCGCGAACAATATGGGACAACAGGTCATCAACCGTGGAACTGCCGGCCCCCTTATCCATCCCCATCGAGTCTTTATCCTTGGAGTTTATGCCGTTATCCGAACCGCCATTTGCATAGCCGGAAAAGGCCGGCAGCAATACAAACAAAAATGTAAAAAAATACTTTTTCATAAAAACCTCCCTAGTATTTTTTTAATGGATGCATCCCCTACGGGATATTTCAATTTTTGTATTTCACATAAAGCAGTACCACAAGTTTGGTCACAATCATTATTCCCAATACGGCCAAAAGCACCGGGTCAAGCTGATGAAATACATCCTGGATGATGATGGCAACCGTGAGTGAAAGGGTTCCCGCAATATAGGCAATACGGCTGGCCCGGTGCAGGTGATAGGCTTCACGCTCATCGGCCGGCTTCTCTCTAAAAATAAGTCCGGCATAAAGGGCAAAGGCTGCAGCCAGTAGGCACAGTAAAATCATCTGAATCTCAGTGGGCATTAGAATATGAAACGGATCGGCCTTGATAAACAGAATTACTATCAGAATCACGGCAATAATTATTTCAGTTAGCTTCTTCATAAAACAAATCCTCCACAGTACTATTAAGATGTTTTGCCAGGCGCAAAGCCAGCAATACCGAGGGTGAATAATTACCCTTTTCAATGGCGATTATTGTTTGACGGGTTACCTTCACCAGCCCGGCCAGATCTTCCTGGGTAAGCTTGGCAAGAACCCGTTTCTGCCGCACATTATTGACAAGTTTCTCGTTTGCCATAGTTATAATGTAAAGTAAACTTGACAATAAGTAAAGAAAAATTAACATATTATTGATAAAAACACCTAATAAGGCCTGCGTTTCAACGGTTCGGCCGATTTACGCTTGTATTTCGGTCGGAATATACATACCTTAAAAATATGGACGATTATAGTATTGTCAGGGATGAGTATGTATATTCCAAGTTAAAAGAAGAAGCCTTTAAAAATATCCGGGAAATACAAAAGCCGGAAACCTCTCACCCCGTGAAAGAGGGTGAGAGCAATCCGGAGAGGGATGAACAGGCCAGGAGAGAAGGTAACCGGGGGCGGAGCCGGACAACCCGAAGATTATCAGGAGGGAAGCCGGCCTCCCGGCACCTTCACTGTCCGCTTCATGGTTGTGACATGGAAACCATCAGCCTGGAAACTATTGTGATCGATTATTGTCCGCGCTGCTACGGTATCTGGCTGGATTTTGGTGAGCTAGAGCGATTGTTCGCTAAAGACCTGGAACAAAATCGTCTTTTTAAAGAACGGCTTACAAAACATTTTGATACGGATAAGGAAATCCATGCAATAAAAAAATGTCCTCTTTGCCGGGAGCCCATGGAAAAGAAAAAACATTATTCAGCCGATCTTTTTGTTGATGTCTGCCCGGACTGCGGCGGGATCTGGCTGGACAGTGGGGAGTTTGCCGAACTCTACCTGGCAAACCGTCGTGAAAGTTCAATACAAACTATTTTAGCCGGTGTTATCGGCAACTATATCGACATAACGGTTTAAGGTCTAATCAATACTATAACGAAGCCCCAATGTAAACAAACATTCCCGCTGATATCATTTAATAAATTACCCTGAGTACAAACACCTCTCGATAATCCGGGTTCAGGTAAATGCAAGCAGTTTGACAACGGCAGGAGTTACATCGGTAATGGAACGCGCGTGTGAAAAAGCTGCTGCCGCCTTTCCATACACCAGCAACGGCACCGGGTTTCGTGTATGCTGGGTTGTGCTTAAATCCTCCAGATTACCGTGATCACTGGAAAGAACCAGGGTGACCTCCTGCCCAAGATGATCAACCACCCCCTTTAAAAATGTATCGAGATGCCCGAGGAAGTTTTCAGCCTTTTGCATTGATTTTGAGTGACCAATCATATCGGACAGGAAACTTTCATATACTACCAGGTCGAATTCTGCGGTAATGGCGGCCAGGTGCGTTCCGGCCATATAGTGGTTGATTACGGGAGGCGGGTTCTGTTCATAGCGTGCCAGGCTTTCCCGTGTCATGTCCCAGTGAACGGCCCGCCCGGCACGCAGATCCTGCATATTGCGGAAGGGAATACCGGCCGCCAGCATGCAATGGGTGGTCACCGAATGACGCCGCTTTTTTTCCTCAATAAGCTTGAAGTACAGCGGTGAATATGAGTTGGCAAATATGGCACGAAATCCGGCAGCAACAGCCTGGCTTAATATATTTTGTTTTTTAATGATGTCGACAAGCTTTTGGTTGGGAAAGGCCGGCAGGTGAAAACCTAACAACCCGGCCGCGTTTACCCCGGTCAACAGTGCCGTCTGTCCGGTGGCGCTTTGGGGGACTCCTTTAACACCCAGGCAGGCGTCAAGGCCTTTCAGTAAAATCGCGTTACGGCAGCCGCGGGTTTCTTTACACAGCGGGCCGCCCAACAGTGAGTGCAGGAAGGGCATGGACGCCGTTCCCATGGGATTCTCAGGGGACCTGGGCGTAAGGCCGATACCGTCAAGAAATATAAACAATATTCTATGGGGCGCGTTCTGTTCCATGTTTTTACTGTAAAACCTTTTTCAAATAGTAAAAAGCAGGATATACTATAAACAACGGATACGTCAATAAAATAAAGCTTTGGTGAAGTAATGGAGATAGGAAAAAGCATAGATCCGGATAACGTGTATCGTTTGTTGTATAACGAGTACGGACCCCAGGGCTGGTGGCCTATTGTGGGAAGGGCAGGTACCCGTGGGTATGATTCCGGAGGGTACCATAAAGGCGATTACCGTCTGCCCCGCAAACCGGATGAGATGTTCGAAATAATGGCCGGTGCGGTACTGACCCAGAATACCGCCTGGATAAACGTCCATAGGGCCCTGGTTATACTGGCACAGGAAAAGTATCTGCATGTTGGCCGTATTATGGAAATGGATGAGGGGAAACTGGCAGAGCTGGTGCGCTCCAGCGGGTATTACAACCAGAAAGCCAAAAAATTGAAATACCTTGCCGCCGCCTGTCTGGAAAACAACTGGCTTAAAAACGGGGCGGTTCCCCGGCGGCAGGACCTTCTGTCTGTCTGGGGGGTGGGTGAGGAGACCGCGGATTCGATTCTTTTATACGTGTTCGGCAGTTGTGTGTTTGTTGTAGATGCCTACGGAAAACGCCTTTTTTACCGGCTGGGTATTACTCCGAAAAACACTGGTTATCATGCGTTACAGCAACTTTTCCATACGCGCTTGGAAAAACGCCGCGAGTTATATAATGAATACCATGCCCTTATTGTGGAGCACGCCAAACAACACTGCAGAACAAAGCCCCGCTGTGAAGGTTGTGTGCTGGCGGACTACTGTCCGTATTGCCGGTGACTATTCCTCACCGGAATCAAACACGGTTTTCCCTATCTCATATTTCGTGAGATCTACCGCCGCACGTACCGCGGTGATGTCATCCTGCTCGCGCTTTAATTCCTTAAAATTATAGAACATTACATCATCATTTTCCTCGAACTCGGCCTGTTTAATTCCGGCCAGTTCATCCACCTGCTTTTGCACAAAACGCGTTGGATTTTTCGGCGTATCAAGCTCGCCGCGCGGCGCGATCTGTCCGGGGTTGATCATCAGCGGATTCTGGTAAATGTATGAGTAGATACTTTTTCTGAGGTTCTCTTCTTTGATCTCCCGGTTCCGGCGTACCCGAGGTACGGTGCGCAGCAGGGGGATAAGAAAGAACAGCACGGAAAAACTTAAAGGTACGATCCCCAGGACAATCAGGATGGGGAGGTAAGGTTGGAGCATGACCTGGTATTTCTGCAGTACCTCAATGAGCCCGGTATAGAGTCCCCCGAAATCCATTCCGGCTGCCGCGGTCGGACCGATCAGGCTGAAGATAAAAAAGTATGAACCGAATCCCAGGTTGAACAGATTAAAAAAAGTGATCACGGCATTCGTTTTGCTTTTATTGGTGGTAAAGGGAATCAGCTCCCGGAAACGAAGATCGGAAAGGCTTACCTCAGAAGCGCTCAGCAACTCCTTGGCGCTAGAACGAAGCAGTTCCGGAAAGAAAAAATACACGGTTCCGTTGTCGGAGACCATGGGCTCGCCCTCGAACTCCAGCAGGTAGTGATTGATCACCTGCTGGGCACCGTTATAGTTCTTTCCCGTCAGTACCATCAGCTCTTCCGTGGTAATAATGCCCTTATTGGCGCGAATATAGGAAATAACCGCTATTTTTTCCTGTGCCTCCCATTCGGAACCGGTATCTTCTTCTCCGAACACATAGGCAAAGATTGATTTGTAAAACGGCCTGCCTTTGGGTTTGCGCCGGTAATTGGGGTCCATGCTTCTGGTAAGGTTCACCCAGAAAAAAATGCGCACAAAGAATTCCAAAAGGCGCAGTACGATAAAAAAAGCCCCACCACTGCCGCGGGACCGTGATCGCTGGTTGCTGCGGCCGGATGCCGCCACGGACAGAACAATCGCGCCGATAAGTATGAGCAGAAACAACACGAAGTAGCCCACCAGCATCAGCATGATCCAGACTTTAAACAGGAAGGCCAGTACCTTGCCCAATGTCTTGAAAATACCCTTTACCACCCGTTTGGCGGTAGGCGCAAAACCGCGGATGCGGCTGTGCATGCCGTAGGGAAAATAGTAGAGAAGCTCCCCTGATTCGGTGGCTTTGAGCTGACCGCGATACTCGTCCAGAACCATTTTGCTCACTTCCTGGACCTGATATTTGGGTAGACCGGTAACGGCGATAAGGTCGGCGATGGTGGATTCATTTCTGCGTCGCTTGAATGCGGTTACCAGCTGAGATTTTACCTTTTCAGTTTTGAAGTCATACACCTTTTTTGTACTTATCATAGGGACCTCCTCACGGATTACTAGTATATCATAATTGAATAAGAAGGCGTGATCAAGTATATAGAATATATATTGTCAATTAGCTTTTTTTGCGTTATACTGTATAGTTAGGTGGCAATATATGAAAAAAAATATATTCTTCGTTCTCATAATTATGTTAATTTCATTCGCAGGCTGCGGAGGGAGACCTTCCGCTGCCCAACCGGCGGATCCTGAGCGGGGGAGTGGACTGCAAAGCGGTACCGCCGGGCAGGATACAGAATCCACCGAGCCTGGAAACAGGGCAGATCATGAAAAGCCTGTCGGACTTGAAACGGACATGGAAACCGCGTTAAAAAGTATCGGAATGCTGATCCCAACACGGCAGGTTTTGGCCCCTGATTTTACCCTCGATGATCTTAACGGAAAGCCTGTCAGTCTTTCGTCGTTACAGGGCAAGGTGGTATTTTTGAATTTCTGGGGAAGCTGGTGTAAATACTGCCGTGATGAAATGCCCTCCATACAGAGCATGTACAACAGCCTAAAGAATCTGGATTTTGAAATACTGGCGGTAAACGTAAACGATTCCCCGCAAGCGGCAAAAAAATATATTATACAAAATAATTATTCATTTCCGGTGGTGCTGGATACGGAGTACCGGGCTACACAGATCTATGGTGTCCGCGGATTTCCCACAACCTATATTATCGATCAAAAGGGTTATTTGATCGGAAAGCTGGTAGGCTCCCGCAGTTGGGACACGCAAGAGGTACTGACGGTTTTTAAAAAACTGATAGCGTATGAATATTAATCTGAATATTTTTCTGTCTTTCGGTGCCGGGCTGCTGGCATTCCTCTCACCCTGTGTGCTCCCCGTAATCCCCTCTTATCTTACCTTTATCAGCGGTGTCACCGTGAAGGATCTCCGGCAGTCGCGCTATAAACGCCGGGACGTGTTTTTGCGGACCCTGGCCTTTGTGGCGGGTTTCCTTTTGCTTTTTAGTTTGGTAGGGGTATTGGTTTTCGGGACCTTTTATTCCCTGGGCGGATCCTTACAATTTCTGGATATCGCCGCCGGTATTATCGTTATCGTCCTGGGCATGAACTTCATATTTAATTTTCTCAAAATCCTCAACCTGGAAAAACGCCTTGAATTGCAGCACAGGCCCACAAGTTTGGTGGGGGCATTTGTGGTCGGCATGGCCTTCGGCGCGGGCTGGACACCGTGTATCGGCCCCCTGCTGCAGGGTATTTTTCTGCTCACCGCGGCCACGGAAACCTCGTTTGTCGGTGTGATCAACCTGGTGTTTTTTTCACTGGGACTGGGACTGCCCTTCCTTGCCATGAGCCTGTTCTTCCCCGCTCTCATCGGGAGATTGAACCGGTTGAAAGCCTCCATGCGCTTCATCCGTGTCGGCAGCGGCGTCTTCCTGGTGGGAATCGGCCTGTTGATCCTGTCGGGCAGGATACAGACCCTGACCTTTTCCGTTACCCAGGCGGCAATCAGCCTTCAGTCCTGGAACAGTTTTTCACCTCTGTCTGTACGGATTTGGGGTGGGTTATTGTTTCTGGTACTCGCGTTCGCCGTGCTTATCCCCTTTATTATCAGGAGTGTCAAACATATGCGTGAGTCCGCCATGCGTATAAGCCCGGTTACCGCTGTAATCTCGATTATTTTGCTGCTGCTTGCACTGCTTCACCTGGGCGGGGTTATCAACCTGGCCACGATTCTGGCCGCATGGGCCGGGATCAGTACTCCTCAATCATTCTCGTCAAATTTTTAAATCGCTGGATTATTGCAACTGTTCTCCGTATTGTATAGAGTAGGTGTAGGAGTTATATAATGAATAATGAGGCGCTTTTAAGTAAAGCAAGAGAATACTGCACATCGGAGAAAAATCCGGATTTTCGTTCACAAGTGGAAGAACTGATACGGTCACGGAATTTTAAAGAGCTTCAGGACCGTTTTTATACTGAGTTGGCCTTCGGTACGGGGGGCTTGCGTGGGATTATCGGCGGCGGTTTTAACCGTATGAATCCCCTGGTGGTCGGCAGGGCAACTCAAGGCCTGGCAAATTACGTGAACAAATGCGTACAGGGAGAAAAATCAGCGGTCATCGCTTTTGATTCCCGGCATTACTCGGACCTGTTCGCCCTGGAGGCGGCGCTGGTACTCTGCGCAAACGGAATTAAAACATACCTGTTCAGCTCACTCAGGCCCACTCCTGAGTTGTCGTTTGCGGTGAGACAGCTTAAGGCCGTCACCGGCATCGTGATTACCGCCAGCCATAATCCTCCGCAATATAACGGATATAAGGTATACTGGGATGACGGTTCCCAGGTAATCGCGCCTCATGATCAGGGCATCATAGAAGAGGCCAGGGCGGTCGGTGGTAACGTACAAAGCATGACCGAAGCCGCGGCCCTGAAAAGCAGTCTGCTGGTGCGCATCGATGCTGAAATAGATGAGCCGTTCATTGCCATGGTAAAGCGGCATATCCTGCGGCCCGCGTTATTTGATGAACACGCGGATGAACTTTCACTTGTTTACACTCCGCTGCACGGTACGGGACTGGTGCCGGTCCGCCGGATCCTCGGTGATCTGGGGGTCAAGGTTACGGTGGTTCCCGAGCAGCAGGATCCTGACGGGGATTTTACCACCGTAAAGTTTCCGAATCCGGAAGAGGCGGATGCCATGCAGCTGGCAATCCGGCTGGGTGAACGGGAAAAAGCCGACCTGGTAATGGGTACGGACCCCGACGCCGACAGGCTGGGAATCGCGGTAAAAGAAGATTCGGGTTTCAGACTTATCACCGGGAACCAACTGGGTGTGCTGCTGGTGGATTACGTATGCGCCGCCAAAAAAGAACTTGACCTGATGCCGAAAAATCCCGCTTTTATCAAAACAATCGTGACCACCGAACTGCAGCGCCTGGTGGCCGAAGGGTACGGGGTACGCTGCTATGATACTCTGACCGGTTTCAAATACATCTGTGCCAAGATCCGGGAGTTCGAAAACATGAAGAACGGACCGGAGTACATATTCGGAAACGAGGAAAGCTACGGCTACCTTCCCCATACCGATGTCCGTGACAAGGATGCGGTCTCTACGGCCGTGCTGACCGCCGAGATGGCCCTCTACTACCGTGTACAGGGAAAAACCCTGGTACAGCGCTTGCATGAAATCTATAAGCGTTACGGGTATTTCGAGGAGATTCAGGTTTCAAAATATGTCCACGGCCAGGAAGGAATGAACGCCATCCGCTCACTTATGGACCGTCTGCGCAAGACCACCCCTGAATATTTCGCCGGAAAAAAGGTGGTGGTGAAAAAGGACTATCTGGAAGGCACCACCCTTGCGGTAAGTAATGGGCGCGCCACCAAAGATATCGATCTGCCTGCTTCAAATGTGATCCAATTTGTTCTGGAAGATGATACCGTTATCTCGGCCCGGCCTTCGGGTACCGAACCCAAGATTAAATTCTACGCATCCTGCCGTTCAGGGAGGGGGATGGAACTGCCACAGGCTATGCAGGAGGTTGAGCGGAAGATCACACGTGTGCGGGAGGAGCTTAATTCACTGACTGAGGGGGTGGCGGGGTGAAGGTGCTTGTCATCGGCGGCGCCGGTTATATCGGCAGCCATGTCTGCAGAACACTTTTGGACGCGGGTTATAAGGTTTCGGTGTACGACAACCTTTACAGCGGCCTGAAAGAGAACATCTTTGCGGATGAGCAGTTCATTCAGGGTGATATCATGGATTACCCGTTTCTGCTGTCCTCGATGAAAAAGGGGTTTGACGCGGTGATCCACCTTGCGGCCTATAAAGCGGCCGGGGAATCCATGCTCAAACCGGAAAAATATTCGGTCAACAATATTTCCGGTTCTCTTAATATATTAAACGCCATGTGCGAGGCGGGGATTAAGCATATAGTATTCTCCTCATCCGCCGCCGTATACGGTGCGCCGCAATACAATCCGATTGATGAAGAACATCCCACCGAACCGGTGAATTATTATGGGTATACCAAACTTCAGATCGAGGGATTTCTTTTGTGGTATTACAAATTAAAGGGGATAATCTCGGCGGCTTTGCGGTATTTTAATGCGGCCGGATACGATCCCGCAGAACGAGTGCACGGCCTGGAAAAGAATCCGCAAAACCTGATTCCGGTCATCATGGAGGTGGCCGCCGGTCAAAGAAAAGAACTGGAGATTTTCGGGGATGATTATGACACCCGAGACGGTACGGGCATTCGCGATTATATTCACGTGACTGACCTGGCGGACGCTCACCTTAAATCGCTTGAATATATAAAAAAACAACAACGCTGCCTCATGGTGAACCTGGGCAGTGAACAAGGCCTCAGTGTAAAGGAGATGATTGATGCGGTCCGCCGTGTATCCGGCAGAGAGATAGCCTGTCGCGTTGTGGACCGGAGACCCGGTGACCCCGCAAAGCTGTATGCTTCGTCGAAAAAGGCGCATGAGCTTCTGCACTGGAAGGCACGCCTGAGTGACGTGGAGAGCATTGTGGCGACCACCTGGAATATTTATAAAAGACTTTAAGGAAAATAATGTCCGGCCGGCAAAAAGTAAGACTGCCTACCATACTCATCCCCTATCCCGGTCCGCTGTTGGAACCGGGGATACAGGACATATTCCTGTATTTACGACCGGAATCCAATGGAGTGCTGGTGGAGAGTATGCTTTTTCGTGTCATCAAGGGAAACAGCATCTATTGTAAAAAATGTCATATTGTCTACCTGGCAAACATCCCCGGGGATTTTATCCTGAAGAACAAAATTGTAGAACAACATTATGCGGTAAAAATCCGTTTCGCCAGACTCGGGAAGAGAGCGTTTACTCCGCAGATGCGGGAGAAATTCAGCAACCTGTTTCAGATTCCGTTTAAACAGGCACCCATCATCGGCGCCTTTGCGGCCTTGCGCCGCTTTAAGATGCATAATGAAGACCTGTTTAAAATCTGGGTGCCGCCTGAAAACTTCAAAGTAATCTACGGCCAGTCCATAAAGCTTTTCAGGGGATATTTCATCGTAAATTATGATATACCGGCGTTGCTGCATAAGAACAGCCGTAAAACGGATATCGCGGTGATGATCTGCCGCTCGGGCTTGAGTATAGAAGAGTACCATACCCTGGTACAGGAAATGGGGGAACGGCTACTAGAAGAAAAAGTGATTGCCCGGGACAGGCCGCTGACGCGGACCTTTCATTATTCCCGGGGACCTTTTGAACAGGTTTTGGACGGTATCGGCTACCTGTATGACAGCAGGGGAACGCACCTCCCGCTGTCCTCTTTAAGCTTTATGAAGTATCTGCTGCAAAACGGGTGTGCGCAGGAACAGGTTCTGGATGTGCTACGAAACCCGATCCGGTACTTTCGCACCCCGAACGGCATAATAGAAGACAATATTTTCAGTATATCGGATGACGCAACCTATAAGGAAGCGTTGCAACTCTTCAGAAATTGTATTATATAAATTGTATCATACAACAGAAAAGGATGGATTGCGAATGGCACTTAATGTAGTAGAAACGATCGATGATCTTATTAAAGTAAAAAATGTTATTATCAGTGTCTTTGACAAGTCGGGATTAACAGGATTTGTGGAGGATTTGCTGCGGATTAATCCGGGAATACGCATTTATTCCACGGGCAATACCTATGCCACCCTGACCGGCGCCTTCCCGCAGCAGGCGGATAATTTTGTCGCCATTGCGGATTATACCGGGCAGCCCGAGATGCAGGGCGGGTTGGTAAAGACCCTGGATTTTAAGATCTACCTGGGACTGTTAAGTGAAACCTATAATGAGGCTCACAATCGGGACTTGCAACGCGCGGAGGGAGTACCCTTTGATATGGTGGTGGGGAATCTCTACCCCTTCAGACAGGTAATCCAGCAGCCCGGGACATCGGCGGAAAACGCCCGGTCGCATATTGATATCGGGGGGCCGTGTATGATACGGGCGGCGGCCAAGAATTTTATCAGGATTGCGGCGGTTACCGACATAGATGATTATGCGCTGATTACCAAAGAGCTGCAGAAGCATGAAGGCAAGATAGGGCTTGCGCTGCGCTTTGAGCTGGCCAAAAAAGCTTTTCTGCACACGGCGCAGTACGATACGGCAATTTCTGAGTATCTTATAGAAAGAGACTTCGCCGAAATTACATCGTGTTATAACAAGGAGCGGTAATGGCCAAGGATTTAAAGTCAGCATACAAAACCATTGTAGAAGATCATTTTCCCCCGCGCATGGAGATAGGTTTTTCAGACGAAAAGGGGAAACAGACCATATTTTTTGAAAAGGTAACCTGGAATATCGCGGGAGAAGAACGCGGTTTGCGCTATGGGGAGAATCCCAGCCAGGAGGCGGCCCTGTACAAACCGGTGAACGGCAATCTGGTTCTGGGCGACGTTTCATGCATTAAACCGGGACGGTACCTGGCATCCGACGTAGAACTTCTGCAATCGGGCAAGCATCCGGGAAAAATAAACATTACCGATACGGACAGTGCCCTGGGGATTCTGCGCTATCTGCATGATACCCCGTGTACCGTGATCGTAAAACATAACAACCCCAGCGGGGTTGCCAGGGACAAAACACTGGCCGGTTCGTTCACCAAGGCCTTTTTGGCGGACCGTAAAGCGGCCTTCGGCGGGGCGATCGCGCTGAACCGGCCCTGCGATAAAAGTACCGCCGAACAGATCAGCGGGCATTATTTTGAAGTGCTGGCAGCTCCGGAGTATGAAGAGGGGGTGCTGCCCATTCTGGAACGTAAAAAAAACTTAAGGATTTTACGAATCAGGAATATCGAAAAGCTGGGCAGCTATGCTTCCGCACGCTTTGTAGATTTCAAATCGCTGCTGGACGGGGGTATCATTGCCCAATGGTCTTACCGTCCGCAGGCACTGAGCAGGGAAAACCTCATGCCCGCGGAGGTGGTGTATAAAGGGCAGGAGTACCGGATACAGCGCCTGCCCACCGAACAGGAGTATGACGACCTGATTTTCGGCTGGATTGTGGAGGCCGGGGTAACCAGCAACTCCGTACTCTACGTAAAAAACGGGGTAACCGTAGGTATCGGGACCGGAGAACAGGACAGGGTCGGGGTGGCAGAGATTGCGCGCGACAAGGCATACCGCAAACTGGCCGAGCGTATTTCCTTCGAGCGTTTTGATACACCCTACGCCTCCTTAGGCGATCCCGGGCAAAGACAGGAAATAGACAGCCTGGTAAAGGAGCAGCACGGCGGGTTAAAAGACAGTGTTATGGTTTCGGACGCGTTTTTTCCCTTCCGTGACGGGGTGGATGTAGGGATCAGGGAGGGCATAACCGCTATTATTCAACCCGGCGGCGCCATCCGTGATTTTGAAAGTATAGAGGCCTGTAACCAGGCCAACGTCGCCATGGTGTTTACCGGAGAGCGAAGCTTCAAACATTAAATGAGGTTAGAAGGGCTTAAAAAATTATCCGATGTGTCTTGGGAACTTTCAACCGCCTACAAACCGGGTATGAAGGTTCCGGTACGTATTTTTGCATCGGAAAAACTCCTCAACAATATGGAAAAAGAGGTGTTCGAGCAGATCAGTAACGTGGCCTGTCTGCCCGGCATTATTGAATATGCCTTCTGCCTGCCTGACGGGCATACCGGATACGGGTTCCCTATCGGCGGTACGGCGGCTTTCGATCCGCGCACCGGCATTATTTCGCCGGGAGGGATCGGCTTTGACATTAACTGTGGGATGCGGCTCATGAGAACATCTTTGACAGCCGAGGAGGTCAGACCCCGGCTGGAAAAGCTGGTAGACACCCTGTTCGCCCGTATCCCCACTGGTGTAGGGACCGGGGGTATTTGCAGCGTAACCCGGGATGAGTTCTATGATCTGTTGGAGCAGGGTATGCAGTGGTGCCTGAAAAAGGGGTATGCCGTAGTACGGGACCTGGAGCGGACCGAAGAACACGGCTGCATGGCGGGAGCAAAGGCGGGAAGCGTCAGTCGCAAGGCGGTCGAAAGGGGGTACAAACAGGTTGGGAGCCTGGGATCGGGCAACCATTACCTGGAGATCCAGGTTGTGACCCCTGAAAACATCCATGATAAAAAAGCCGCGGAGGTTATGGGCCTTACAGTCCCAAACCAGGTTGTGGTTATGGTGCACTGCGGCAGCCGTGGGTTCGGGCACCAGGTGGCCCAGGACTCAATTTATAAATTCCTGCAGGCCATGCAACAGAAGTATCATAGTAACATACGTGATCGGCAGCTGGCCTGCGTTCCCTTTGACTCCCCGGAGGGACAAGAGTATTTTTCCGCTATGAAGTGCGCGGTGAATATGGCCTTTGTCAATCGCCAGATGATTATGTCCCGTGTGCGTGAAGTATTTTGTGATATATTTAAACGGCATGAGTCTGAATTGGGCCTGGAACAGATTTATGACGTCACCCATAATACGGCCAAGCTGGAAACACATACGGTGAAAGGAAAGCCGCGTGAACTGCTGCTGCATCGGAAAGGTGCCACCCGCGCCTTTGGACCCGGTATGAGTGATATTCCGGCAGAGTTTGCCGGGATCGGTCAGCCGGTTATCATCGGTGGAAGCATGGAAACCGGTTCCTATCTGCTGACGGGGACAAAGGAAGGCGGAAAGACCTTTTTTACTACGGCCCACGGTTCGGGCAGGGTAATGGGCAGGCATCAGGCAAAAAAACAGTTTGACGGGAGGGAGCTTGCCGCCGGGATGAAAAAAAAGGGGATCTATATTCGCTGTGCTTCCTATGCCGGCCTGGCGGAAGAAGCGGGTGCGGCTTATAAAAATATAGATCAGGTGGTAAAAGCGGCCGAAGACGCGGGCTTGAGCAGGCGGGTGGCCAAGCTTGTTCCCCTTGGGAATATCAAGGGATAGAGAGAGGAGAGGGCTTTTTAGTATGCCGTTTTTTTATCGTGACGATCTGGCGGCAGCCGATATCGCGTTTCAAGCGGAGGCGGAAGGCCTGGAAGAGCTGTTTGACAGTGCCTGGCAGGCGCTTCTTGGTGTAATGGTCCGTGATCTTTCCCAAATAAAAAGACGGGAGAAAAGGGAAATTCAACTAAAGCATGAATCTCCGTCCATGCTTCTCCTTGCCTTTCTGGAAGAAGCGCTTTTTTATAAGGACGCGCAAGGGTTATTTCTTTTGCCGGTAAAAATCAAAATTTCACAACTATCCGACGGTTGGGAGCTTTATGCGCGACTAGCGGGTGAAGCAATAGACGGCCACCGGCATGAGTTGGGAACCGATGTAAAGGCCGTAACCCTGCATGGGTTTGAGTTTGAGCACACGGACAAAGGCTGGAGCACGATAGTAGTACTTGATATTTAACTGATTATCAATTTCATTTTGG
>CAZWKE010000012.1:43814-79586 GCA_964634205.1 uncultured Spirochaetaceae bacterium | reverse complement strand
GCGAAAGAACCCACTGAAGCGAAAGAACCCGCAGCGGCTCCTGTAAAAGAGGAGAAGACGGTAGTAGAAGAGAAGAGCGAAGCCGAAGAAAAAAGCGAATCCGCAGAAGGTGCGGAAGTAACAGCAGAGATCGAACCCGAAGCTAAGGCTGCAAAGATCGCTGAAGAGGAAACGCCGACAGTGACAGAACCGGAAGAAAAAGAGGAGAGTTAAGGTGGAGATCAAAGCAAACGATGTTAAAAACCTGCGTGAGAAAACCGGCGCGGGAATGATGGACTGTAAAAAGGCCCTTGTGGAGGCGGGCGGCGATTTCGCCAAGGCTGAAAAGATCCTTAAGGGTTTGGGGCTGGCAGCCGCCGCAAAAAGAGCGGGCAGGGTAACCAATGAAGGACGTATTTTTATTCAGAAACAGGCCCAAAAAGCCGTGATGCTTGAGTTATCATGTGAAACGGATTTTGTAGCCAAGAACGATGATTTCAAGGAGTTGGGGAAAAAATTATGCGGCATAATCAGCGAAAACAATGTCTCATCTCCCGATGACACCCTAGTGGCCGATCCGGTAAAGGATACCATCGGTATCATCAAAGAAAATATTATGCTCAAACGCTTCAAGGTTATAGATGCCGCCGACAATGAGATCCTTTCCGATTATATTCACGGTGAGGGCAGAATCGGTGTCGTGGTAAAACTGGCCCTTGGTGACGCTTCGTTAAAGGACAACCAGGCCGTCAAAGAACTGGCATTTGATCTTGCCCTGCATACCGCGGCATTTGCGCCCCTGTATTTATCCGGAGACATGGTACCCGAATCCTATAAAAAAGAGCAGGAAGAAATCTTTTGGAAGCAGGCCCAAAGCCTGGGAAAACCGGAAAAGGTGCTTGAAGGTATCGTCAAAGGAAAACTGGCGAAGCATTTTGCCGAAATCTGCTTATTGGAACAGAACTTTGTCAAGGATGAAAAAATAAAGGTCCGAAAATATTTAGAGCAGGTGGGAAAAGAGAACGGAACAACAGTTTCCATAACCGATTTTGCCTACTATAAGGTAGGGCAGGATTAAACTTATCACTATTAACTAAAACGGAGGTAACTGTGATGGAAAAAGTATTTTCAAACTCGGAAGAAAGCATGAAAAAGGTCATTACCTCGCTTATGCATGAGTTTAATACCTTAAGAACGGGCCGTGCGTCTGCGGCATTATTCGATTCCATCAAGATTGATTATTACGGCCAGAAAACCCCCTTAAACCAGGTGGCGACAATATCCGTTCCCGAGGCGCGGCTGGTGGTAATTCAGCCGTGGGACAAATCGATACTTTCCGAAATTGAAAAAACCCTGCAAAAATCAGAGTTATCCATTAATCCCAACAATGACGGAAAGGTTATCCGTATTAATATTCCGCCCCTGACCGAAGAGCGCAGAAAAGAACTGGTAAAAGTGGCAAAGAACAAGGCGGAACAGATGCGGGTTTCCGTACGCAACATCCGGCGTGACGCAAATGAAGAGTACAAACAGCTGCAAAAAAACAGCGACATCGGTGAGGATGAGTCGAAGCGCGGTATCGAAGAGATCCAGAAACTGACGGATAAGTACATAGAAGAAATCAACAAACTCCTGGAAGAAAAAGAAAAAGAAATCTTAGAAGTCTAATGCCGGCAAAAAAGCCCACAGGCGAATATATGCACAAGGACAATCTACCCGGTCATGTGGGGATTATCATGGACGGAAACGGCCGTTGGGCACAAAAAAAAAATCTGCCGCGCTCCAAAGGCCATCTGGAAGGATTAACGGCAGCAAAGCGGGTGGTAAAAGCGGCATCCGACATCGGCTTATGCTATCTGTCACTCTATACCTTTTCCACTGAAAACTGGAAACGCGCGGAAAAAGAAATTCAATACCTTATGTTCCTGATTAAGGCATATTTGAAAAAGGAGTATAAGTTTTATAAAGCCAACCGGATCCGGGTAACACACAGCGGTGATCTTGCCAAGCTGCCCGCAGATGTAATTAAGACGATCGATACCGTCACTGCCAAGACCGCAGGGTTCGACGGGCTGTGCTTGAATCTGGCAATCAACTACGGTGGAAGGAATGAAATTATGCGTGCCGTCAACAGGTGGTTACATAACCACAGCGCCGGGGAAGCGATTACTGAAAACGATATCCGGGATAATCTGGACAGGCCTGAGTTTCCCGAGGTTGATCTGATTATCCGTACGGGCGGCGAGAAACGGACCAGCAACTTTTTGCTTTGGGAAAGCGCGTATGCCGAGTTGTTTTTCAGTGAAAAACTCTGGCCCGATTGGGACAAGGATGACCTTCTTACCGCCCTGGCCGATTACGGGAAACGGCAGAGACGATTTGGTGGTGCAAAATGAAAAACCTGTTACTGCGTATTCTTATCATGATTATATTCTTACCCACTCTCTGGATCATCCTTTTTATTCTCCCCGTTTATAACCATCTTATTTTCAATCTTATAACCATTATAGTTACTCTCATCGCGGCTTTTGAGGTGGAGCACTTTTTCGTAAAAAAACAGATATCCACCTGGAAGTATGTCAGTCCGTTCCTTGGAGCGGCTCTTCCTCTCTACAGTTTCCTCGAGATTTCCGGTGTGGTCGGGCGCGGTTATTTTCCGCTTGTTATTGTCCTGCTGATCTCTCTTGTTTTTGTCCGCGGTGTTTTTACCCGAACAGAAGTCAAGTTGGAGAGTCGGCTTGCGTTTTTTTCATCATCGGTTCTGGTCATTTTTTATCCGGGTATTTTTCTTTCATATATTGTACGGCTGACTGATAAATCCGTTTTCGGCCCGGAACCGCAATTTGCCATCCTGGTATTCTTAAGTCTTGTTTTCTGCAATGACATTATGGCATATGTCGGGGGGATGTTATTCGGCAGGAGATATCCTATGAACCTGCTTATCAGCCCGAAAAAAAGTCTGGTCGGTTTTATTACCGGGTTTGTGACCTCAATAGGGTTCAGCATATTTTATACTTTCGTTTTAAAAGATTATTACGTACTCCCTCTGGCGTATGCCGTTATTCTGGGTGTTGTCATCGGCATCTCCACCATCGCGGGCGATCTGCTTGAGTCCGTCATGAAACGCTCATGCGAACTGAAAGATTCGGGAACACTTATGGCCGGAAGGGGCGGTCTTATGGACACCATCGATTCGCTGCTTTTAAGCGCGCCCCTCTTTTATTTTTTATTCCCACTCATCATTCGCTAAAAGGTAGTAACCGTGAAAGCCGCTAATAAATTAAAAAAGGTCATTGTGCTGGGCAGTACCGGGTCTATCGGGACCAGCACCCTCGATGTAATCCGTAAGAATAACCATGATTTCAGTATCGCCGCCCTGTCATGCCATGCCAACACGGCTCTTCTGGCCGCCCAGGCGGATGAGTTCGGTCCGGCCGCAGTCTGTATTACGGATGCGGCCGCCCCGGTACCCGAGGCCTTAAGAAAATACCGCCTGTACCGCGGCATGGAGGGGCTTTTGCACATGATACGCGAAACCGCTGCCGACATCGCGGTCCATGGCATTGCGGGAACAAGCGGTCTCTTACCCTCACTGGAAGCCATAAAAAGCGGGAAAGACCTGGCCCTGGCCAACAAAGAAACCGTGGTGATGGCGGGCGGGCTGCTGTTTGATCTGGCAAAAAAACATAATCACGTGGTCCTTCCCGTTGATTCGGAGCACTCCGCCGTCTTCCATCTCTTACGCGCACATCCACCGGAAAATGTGAGTGAAATTATTCTTACCGCCTCCGGCGGCGCGCTGCGGGATCTTCCGGTCGAGGAACTGGCTGAGGCAGACGTTAACACCGTCTTACGGCATCCGAATTGGGAGATGGGCGCCAAAATTACCGTTGATTCGGCCACAATGGCCAACAAGGCCCTGGAAGTGATGGAGGCACAACACTTTTTTGCCGTACCGGTGGAAAAAATAAGGGTAGTAATTCATCCCCAAAGCCTGGTACATTCCCTGGTAAAAACCATCGACGGCTCACTTTATGCCCAGATCAGCAAACCCGATATGCGCCTGCCCATCCAAAACGCCCTGACCTTCCCGCGGCTTTACCCCGCGGAATACGGAAGGTTGGATCTGGAACACTGCACCATGTCTTTTACGGCGGTGGACAAACAAAAATATCCCATGCTTTCACTCGGTTACCGGGCCGCCAAAGCGGGAGGTCCCTACCCTATTGTATTTAATGCCGCCAATGAAATTGCGGCACACGCTTTTTTACAGTCACAAATCCGCTTTACGGAAATTGCGGCGATTACGGAAAAAATACTTGCTCTTAATTGGGAAAATTTAGTAAATTCAGTTGAAGAAATCTTACAGGTAAATAACCTGGCACGTTCCGAAACCACAGCTCTTATAGAAAGGCGGAAAAAAGAATGTTAGACACAATCACCATCATCCTGTGGGGTGGTCTGGGATTGGGTATTGTTATTTTTGTTCATGAGTTTGGACATTTTATCGCGGCAAAGCTTTTGGGAATAGAGGTGGAAACATTCTCCCTCGGCTGGGGGAAAAAACTTATCGGTTTTACCCATAAAGGGACAACCTACCAGATTGCGGTCTTTCCCCTCGGTGGGTACTGTAAAATGAAAGGCGAACATGTCCTCTCCGAAGCGCTGCAAAAAGACCAAAAGGAAATACCCCGGGAAGAGGGCACCTATTTCGGGGTAGCTCCCTGGAAAAGAATTATCGTAAGCTTCTGCGGTCCGGGTGCCAATCTGGTTTTTGCCCTGTTTGTCTTGAGTCTGATCTGGTGGATCGGGTTTCCCGTTTACTCACCGGACAACAGAATGATTCTGGCCAGTGATTACAGCCTTACCGAGTTTTCTACTCCCCCCCCTGCCACACAGGCGGGGCTTAAGACAGGTGATCGTATTATCGCCATAAATGATGAAAAAATCCGTAATTTTAACGACCTCAGAAGGATCATCGCGGTTTCTCCCCGGGAAAAGCTGCGGTTTACGGTTAAACGGGGAGATGAAACCTTATACCTTTATATCGTTCCTACATTGAACAAGAATGACGGCAGGGGAACGATCGGAATTTTTCCGTGGATCGATCCGGTGGTCGATGAGATCGGCCCTGAAATGCGGAAGGAAAACCCCTGGCTTACCAAAGGCACGACCATTCTTTCAATGGACGGCACTACTATCCATAACAGTATTGAGTTCAGCCAGTTGCTTCTGCATAAACCGGCTTTTGCACAGGTAAAGATCAAACAAGGGGATACGAT
Source organism: uncultured Spirochaetaceae bacterium (assembly GCA_964634205.1). Taxonomy (GTDB): domain Bacteria; phylum Spirochaetota; class Spirochaetia; order SZUA-6; family RPPD01; genus JAFGGG01. The sequence goes on along the minus strand of CAZWKE010000012.1, from coordinate 74,325 downwards.
CCTCTCCAAAACCATGCATTTTGTTTATCAAAAAACCAAGGACAATTCCGTAAGTGTGAACCTGTCCTTTAAACAGAATATGTACAGGACACCGTCGTACAATCCCCTGCAGGCGATCGCCAAGGGGGTCAGTGAAACGGTTTCCACCATCGGGCTGACCATCAAATCGTTCGGGTTATTGTTCAGCGGGATAAACATCAATAAGGCCGTGGCCGGACCGGTACGGATTACTTATGAGATCGGAAAAATCGCCAAAAGCGGATTTGCGCACGGAGTAAGCACCGGACTTATTTCCTTCTTTTATTTTATCTGTATGATCAGTATCATAATTCTCTTTATGAACCTCCTCCCCATCCCGGTGCTGGACGGGGGATTTATCCTGCTGTTTGCCTATGAAGCACTGCGCCGAAAACCGTTGAGCTTTAAACTGCTGTACCGTTTTCAAGTAATTGGGGCCGCCATTATTCTCTTACTCCTTGTGTTTGCCCTGACAAACGATTTTTTCTATTTCTTTTAAAGGGAGAGTGCCATGCGTGAACTGACCTGTATGTGTGAAAACAAATTCAAGGCTGATTTTCCTGCGGTTGTTGATCTGGAAGAAAAACCCGATACCATAGAAGAGATTCTACGCGGTGAGTTTATGACCGCCAGATGTCCGGCATGCGGCAAGATATTGAAACTTGAATTTCCTTTTAAACTGATCGATAAAAGCGCCGGACGGGAAATACGCTTTATCCCGGAAGCCGAAAGGGTAGACAGTTTAAAGAAAATCAAGAAACAGAAAAACAACCTTTCCGCAGACAGAACCGTTATCGGATATCCGGAACTGGTTGAGAAACTGAGTATTTTTAAGCATGACCTGGACGATAGGGTAATCGAATACATAAAATATCATCTTTTATCCCAGATCCTGGATAAAACCTCCGAAGAAACGGAGGTTTTGGTGTATTTTTATGAAAAGAAAAATGATACGCTGTATTTCCATATTAAAGGTCTGAAACCGGATGAGATAGGAGTCTCGAGGATCCCGTTGGATGTCTATGAAAAAACAAGCAAGGATATTGACCAAAAAATAAGCCAGGAACCGTTTTGTGATTTTTTATACCCACCGTATATTTCCATCAACAAAATCTATACATGGGTCTAGCGGACTAATCGTGGGAGGGATTTTTTTTAATGGTTTTGATCGCCTGCGTCACCGCTTTTTTTATTTCCGCTTCATATTTTTCATCCGGAGTACCGGCATAAAGCTTTCCTAAAAGGGAAACACGGTAATTTGCCGGGGTGTGGTTCAGGGCATAGGCGGTCATATCCAATACACATTCCTGGCATTTGCATATCTCATCATCCTGGTTCAATTGCTTTTCCAGTTCGTCAAGCACCAGGCGTTCGGTTTCATTCACCAGGTATTCAAAATCATAATTGTCTTTTAAACCCATTGTCTTGTACTCCTTACCATTAATATGGCATACCGCATGGCGAAATGCAAGCGTTTCTCATCGACAATTCTTGTTTCGGGACAGCGGCAGACTCGGGATCCGTTACCGATTGACCACTTCCTTTGACAGCGATTCAAAACGGGTGTAGTTGGGGATAAACGCCAGCTTCAACAGTCCGACCGGACCGTTACGCTGTTTGGCGATAATGATATCGGTGACGTATTCGCTGGTAAACTCATCGGCCTTCCGGTCTATCTGACGCTCCCGGTGCAGAAATACCACAACGTCCGCGTCCTGTTCAATTGAGCCCGATTCCCGTAAATCAGCCAGGGTGGGCTTTTTGCCTTCGGTTTCCCGCTTTACCTGCGAAAGCGCAACAACGGGAATATTAAGCTCCCGGGCCAGGGCTTTCAGAGAACGGCTGATCTCGGCAATCTGTTCATGCCTGGGGAGTTCTGCATTTTCCGCCGCAACCAGGGTAATGTAATCGATAAAGATTATTTCCACATTATGCTGGAACTTCATTCTCCGGGCCAGCGCGCGCAGGTCAAGTAGTTTGAGATTGGGGGTATCCTCGATATAAAGCGGCGCTTCATAAATCCTCCCGGCGGCTTCGGTGATGCTGTGGAAGTCAGCGGGGCGCAGCAGTCCGCTGCGCAGCTTGGAGGAGCTGAGGCGTGCTTCACTGCTCAACAGGCGCTGGATCAATGCCATGCCCGACATTTCCAGGGTAAAAAACCCCACTGATCTCCCCTGCCGCACGGCCATATTCGCCGCTATGCTCAAGGCAAAGGCGGTCTTTCCCACGGAAGGGCGCGCGCCGATGACAATAAACTCGGAGTTTTGAAACCCGCTGGTATACTCATCCAATTCCTCGTAACCGCTGGGAATTCCGGTATAACTCTCCTTGGTGTGGTATCCGCGCTCGATGGCCTCTATGGTCTTGGGAATAATCTCCTTTGCCATATAATACGAGCCGCTGGCCTGCTTCTCGGTAATCTTGAAGATTTCCCGTTCGGCATCCTCAATGATGATTCGGGGGTCCATTGATTCTTCAAAGGAATTGGCGATAATACCGGCGGCAATCCGGGCCAGCTTCCGCCTGATGCTCAGGGCCTGGACTATCTTGGCATAATATTCCACATTCGCACTGGTCGGGACCTCTGAGGTAAGCCCCGAGATATAAGCCGCCCCACCGCATGAATCAAGTAATTCTTTGGTTTTCAACTCTTCGGTAATGGTGATAATATCGATGGCATCGCCGCGGCTGAACAAATCCAATATGGCCTGGTAGATTTTCTTATGCGCGCTTTTATAAAAATCATCGGCCCGCAGATACCTGAGTACCACCGCAATAGATTCCGGATCCAACAGTAAAGCCCCTATCGTCGCTGTTTCTGCCTCATCATTATGCGGCGGTATCTTGTCTTTCAGGCTGCTCTCTGCCATTGTCCCTTATAAAACCGTTATTCCTGCGGCTTTACGCCTACTTTTATTTCCGCTTCTTCGTTTTCATAGAGTTTTATTTTTATTTTATATTCACCAACCTGTTTAATGGTGTGATCGGGAACGATTATCCGCTTTTTCTCAATATCATAGCCCCGTTTCTCCAGCTCATCGGCCAGATGCCCGCTGGTGATGGAACCGAACAGTTTTCCGTTCTCGCCCGCGGCATGGACAAATTCAAGCTGTTCCTGCTCCAGCTTCTCTTTCAGGCTGCTTGCCGCCTGTCGCTTCTCCTCTTTCCGCTTGACGATGGCGTGCTTTCGCTGATCCAGGATATGTAAACTATGGTCATTGTATGGAACGGCAAGTTTTTTGGGAAACAAAAAATTCCTTGCGTATCCGCGCGCTACTTCCCGGATATCACCTTCTTCTCCCAGATGGGGAACATCCTTCATGATTATTATCTTCATATATGTTAACTCCCTTTTTTAGAACAGTTGTTGTTTATTTGGATACAAACGGCAACAGGGCCAAAACTCTTGCCCGTTTTATTGTTCTGGACAACTGTCTCTGGTGTTTGGCGCACGTACCTGTTATTCTGCGGGGAAGTATTTTCCCCCTCTCAGAGGTAAAGCGCCGCAGCACCTGAACGTCCTTATAATCCATTTTATACTTTCCGGTACAAAACTTACATACTTTTTTACGGAAAAAAGGCCGGGATCGCGGACGGGAACGATATTTGTCATCATAATCCCTGTCTTTGTCGGATTCCCCTCTCTCGCCCCTGTTGCTTCTCTCGGGACGCGGGCCCCTGTTGGGTTTCTGTACTATATTATTTTTTTCGGCTGGTTTATCTTGTTCCAGTTCATTATTTTCCGGCATTAATATGCTCCTTCCTTTTCAATGTTAAAACGGGATATCATCCTCAAAATCATCTTTTTTTGCGGCAGGAAACGGAATGTCCGCACCGGCAGCTCCGCTGTCACTCCTGCCTCCGTCGGAACGTCCTCCAAGCAATTGAATATTGTTGGCAACAATCTCAACCCTGCTTCTGGGTTGTCCGTCCTGCTCCCATTTATTCTGCCTGAGTTCACCGACTACACCTATCTGCTTGCCTTTTACCAGGTATTGCGACAGCGACTCTCCCATTTTTCCCCAGATTACCACATCAAAAAAGCTTGCCTCGTTTATCCATTCATCATTGCTTTTTCTTCTGCGGTTTACCGCCAGGGACAGTTTACATACCGCCGTACCGGTATTCGTATATTTCAATTCTGCATCTCTTGTGAGTCTGCCTACCAGTACAACCTGATTTATATCTGCCATAATACACGCCTCCTTTTAGTAAAGAACCTGCGGATTAATTCTTTTTCACAAAGAGGTACTTGAGTATGCCGGCCTTGAGCTTGAGTGTTTTGTCCAGAGGTTTCAGGCTTTCGGGATCAGCTTCAATGTTAAAAAGCACATAGTGCCCTTTGGTCTTTTTCTTGATCTCGTATGCCAGCTCTCTTTCTCCCATATCGGTTGTGGAAACAAGCTTTACACCCGCTTTTTCCAGCTCTTTGGTTACTGTGTCTTTTGTTTCATTAAATACTTCATTCTCAGGGTTGAGAATGAATGTGGCTTCATACTGTCTCATCTTTCCTCCTCACGGTCTTTTGATCCATTTTTTAAAACTCGAATGGATAAAGAGGTAGGGACACCTTAGCGAAGATTTTGTGGAATGTCAAGGGATATTAGCCGGGATTTACATATTCTTGCTCGCTGATGAAACCGGTGAAAGAAACACACAGATTTCACAAACTAATAGAAAGATGCGGATTTTATCACCTTTTTTAAAAATTATGTTGATTGTAAAGCTGTTACCTTTAATAAATCTGTGTTTTTCATTGAATCGGCGTAATCCGTGATTGTAATCCATATTCCCTTTTGGCGCTTGGAACAATATTAACCTCGGGACATTATTCTGCCGATAAATGCAATAGCGAAAACCGATGACAAACATTATAAATTATGAAGATGACATTTTTTACCTCACCCATATCGTAAAAAAACTTGCAGACGGTCTGAAACTTGAAATTGACCCGGTTAATTTCAAGGATAAGGTGGTATCCGAAATTGATTTTATCCATAAATGTACCGGGCAGATTTTTACTTCTTTAAAAAAAAGCCAGTTAAAAATAAACCGTGATACAATCCTAAAAAACATGCTGCGTCTGAATCGTCATTTTATCAGGCTTTTGGATGATATAATCAACCGGGCGACCCCTTTCACCCATCATCTGCAGGAAGAGTCAAACCGTTTCTCCGCTTTGAAAACCCGGCATGCCGAGTTTATGCAGGAGATAGAGGATATCCTTTCATCCATCGCCAAAAAAGGAAACGGCGACCAGGAAACCATTTCCGAAGAAGAAATGCGAATCCTCTTAACCAACCATGAGGATGAGGAATAGGCCGCGATAGAAAAAATTAGAGATTATCCAGACTCGCACCGCTTGCTATCAAAAATATCGCGTTATCCAGTTTGTGGGCTGAAGTGAATAAAAACCGCAGCCCCAGCGTCGACCCGATAATCCCGGCGGCAAGGTAACTTAATCCCAGCGTATTTTCATTTCCCCAGAGGACAATAATCAGCGAGCCTGCAAAGTTCACCAGGAAAAAACTCAAAGTGGAAAAAAAGGCCAGCTTGAAACGCTGCAGGTAAAACAGAAATATCACGATGGTTAAAAAAAGCATTTGGAAGAAGGTTGCCCCCAGGGCGATGCGGAATACCAGGATATTTTTAATACCCCCGATAAATATCTTTCCGCTGTCCGCGGCCACAAGCAGCGGCGCGAACAAAATGAGAATAACGGTAAAAATACCCTGAAAAAAACATTGCTCCCGCAAACCGTTTTTTACATTGGCAATCAACCGGTATTTTATGGCCTGAAGTTTATGATAGATACTCTTATTGAATTTATTCAAAAATTCCGTTAAGCGCTTATAAAAACTGGTTTCCGTGATTATCATAAAATAGATGAGCCCGGGAATAATGGTCAGATTGGCGATGTAGACGGGGATGTCGTAAACGTCATATACCCTGAAAAACGTGTTGGCTATGGGACTGCCCTTGGCAAACCAAAATACCATCTTATCTATCCACATACCCCAGTAATAGAGGATACCGGTCAGCAGGAGAAATTTGAACTTTCCAAAGTAGGGCAGATGTTCACGAATGCTGAAAGAGCGCGGCCGGTACTCTTTGAATGCCAGGAGGTAAAGGCTGATCACAATGAAAAGGTGGCCGGCGGCAAAACCAAGCAGCACCCCGCTTACCGAAAAATGCCCGGCCAAAAAGGTAATACTGCCGAAGGCCAATGCCATACCCGAAAGATAAATAATGAATATCATAAAATATTTTTTTAACAGAGAGATAAATATCATCAGCAGCCAGATGAGGTTTATGGAAACAAAGAACACAACACCACTGACCCGGAAAAGCAGGGGATAGGTTATTTTAGAAAGGTCAAGCATAAAAAGTACACTGAGGGAGACCGCGGAAGCCAGAATGACTATCCCGGTTGAAAAAAGGAGGAGGGCCTCCCCTGCTTTCTCCTTCTTTTTCACATACATGTAATCGGCAACAAGACGCGTGAAAATATAATGAATCCCCCCGAACAGGAAAAGGGAAAAGGCGTAGCTGTAAATCACCACACCCATAAAAACGACTACGGACTGACCGATTAAATAGAAAGAATATTTGGTGATGAAAAATATACCGACTATGGAAAGCAGCCACGGTCCCGCCACGATAATGGTACCGGCCAGGGCAACCTTTACCAGCGAGAAAAATCCTCCCTGTCTGATTACTCTTCTTAATACAAACCCGATTCCGGCCATTAGTTACTTTCCTTTAAGATTGTTGTATATCTCACCATACCGCCGATAGACTTTTTTTCGGTCAAAGAATTTCCTCACCTTCTGTTTGTTCAACTCCACAAACTCATGTACCTTTTTGGGATTATTATAAATAAATTTCACCGCCTGCGCCAGTTTTTCCGCGTCCTTGGGAGCCGCCAGAAATCGTTCATCGTAATCAAGCAGCTCCAATACATTTCCGACTTTGGTGGATGCTACGGGTACGCCGCAGCAAAACGCCTCCAGGATTACCAGGGGTTGGGCCTCGCGAATACTCGTCAGCATCACCACATCTAAAAAGCTGTAATATTCACGCACATCCTGCTTACCCACAAATTCAATATGCGCCGTAAGCTGCAGGCTTTCCACAAGCAGTTTACAATCCTCAAAATACGCAGGATCTTCATCAACCGGCCCGATGGCATAGAATTTGGATTCGGGGATGGCGGTGGCAACGATCTTTGCCACATAGATGAAGGTCTTTATATCTTTTATCGGGACAATCCTGCCCACAAGCCCCACATGGAATCCCTTGCGGGAAGTGCGCTTTACCTGGGAAAAAAACTCGATATCAATACCATTGGGAATGATCATGGTTTTTTCTTCGGGAGCGCCCAGCTCAACCTCTTTTTTGCGGTTGTATTCAAACAGGGTAATAATCAGGTCCGCGTAATAATAACTTATCCGGCTGAGATTGTTAAAAATATTGATCCACATGTCCCGCTGGTATCCCTGCACAAACGCCGCCCGCTTTATCTCCATCTCACGCTCTTTATGGTAAAGGCCGTGTTCGGTAAGCATAAACGGCCGGCTTTTTCTTACCTTGGCCACGGCGCCGGCCAATCCGGCATATCCCGTCGAAACCGCGTGGTAGACATCAGCATCGGGGATGGAAGCACCAAGCATGGTAAATATCATATCGTGGGCCGATTTCCAGGCCCAGAAGTAATCGGCAAAGGGATAGGCGGGATTATGCTGCATGTTACTGTGGGTAACCATGTTCCAACCCACCGGATGCTTGATCGAGTCCAGGTAAAGATAACTTTCTTCGGGCAGGTATTGAATTATTTTTTGCAGATTTATCTGGCTCGGCGCCTGAAACAGGGTATGCAGTTCCTTTAATTCAGCAAACAGTTTACTTTTGGACCTGGGTTTACGCAGCGACTTGTGTTTTTTATTTATCACAATATCCCGGTGTAAAATGACATTTTCCGGCAACGTATATCTGATTTTTTGGTGCTCTTTGGGAGAAATGGTATATATAACAAAATCCAATTCAGGTAAATTAAGGATTAATTGCTGTACCCAGGCGGCAACCCCGCCCACGATATAGGGATAGGAGCCCTCAAGGATGAGACAGACGCTAAGCCGTTTCGCCATTTTCCCCGGTCCAATAGGTTATAAATTTAATTGTCTCTTCGTCCAAACTATCCTTGAACTCATTCAATGCCCTCATGGCCTCATGTACCTTGGCATAATGCTTGTTTTTAAACTCCACCTTGGCCAATAACAGCAAGAGATGAGGATTATTGGTAATGTCCAAATTTTTTATTGTCTGCAGGGCTTTTTTATAAAATTTGAATTCAAGCAAAATGTTGATAAGCAGTTCCAAATTTTTCAGTGATAGTGTCGTGCCGGTTTGCATTTGTTTCAGGTAAGTATAGGCTGTTTTTAAGAAATACTTTTTTATATCCTGCTGTTTTTCATTCACCAGGGCCAGTTCAAAATACAGACCGGCCAGCTCCTCTTTTATATTGGGATTATCGTGTTTTTTTAATTTTTTTTTCAGTTTTTCGATTCGTTTATTATAACGTGATTCTATAGTATTTATGCCTTCGGCCGCATACAAGGCCCGTTCCGCATCCTGGTCCTTTACCATCTCGTCGAATACATTGACAAGAAAGCGCTTAATTTGAAAATCGGTATTTTTTCTGGAAAGGATCCTGTCAATAGCCTCGAAATCATAAGGCTTCTCTTCTATTGATTTAACGGAGGCACCTTTATAAATGAAGAACTCGATGGGTACAATATCATTCTCAAATGCTTTGATGGCCGCACGCGGAGTAAACGGCTCATACCCTCCGTGCCTGGTACGGTGGAAGTCCAGTTCCCGCTTATTCATACCTTCTGCATCTCCAACAGGTTTTCCGCAATAGAAAGGAGGTCCTCGGCGCTCTGTTTATCTTCACTTAAGGAAGTATAGCCTATTACAATCTCCGGTAATACCTTTTTTTTATCCATTTCCCACTCTCTTTGATTGATCATTTCCAGTATGTTCAGGCAAAAAAGTGAGCATCCGTCATAATCAAGGTTTGGTAAAATAAAACTGATCTGGTTATCGTTTTTATAATGGAAAAACATGGCCTTGTTGTCCGACAGCTCTTTTATCCTCTCTGATAATAATACAAACAGGGAAAATATACCGTCCTTACTCAGTTCGTGCAGCAGCGTATCGTAATTCACCAACTCGATAATAATGACGCTTAAGGTCCCCTTCTCCAGCTTCACCCGGGAAAGCTCCTGTTCAAGAATGATATAAAAATGAGAGAACGGAGGAAAACCGGTAACCATATTCACATTCTCTTGGATGGAAAAGGCTTCATACTCCATTGCTTTTTCCAGTGCGGGTGAAACAAGGGCCATTATCATTAACAGATACTTTTCCGTAAAAAGATTATATTTTTCAAAAGGAATATCAGCAATGTTAAACACCCCCCATACCTTATGCCCAACGGTGATGGGAACGGTAAGGATATTTCTTCCCGTATCCATTTTGGCCAGGTTGTCATACTGCATCACCATTTTGACGGAAAACATCATATTGTTGCGCAGCACCCACCCTTCAATACTGTCTTCCACCGGAATACGGGTGCTGCGGTCCATCTCCATATCCCAGCCGTAATTCAATCGCAACTCGAGCCGCTTTAATTCCTGATTATGTTCCCAGATAGAACATATCGTAGCACCGGTATACGTCTGTGTGATGTTTAACAGCAGCTCCAGGCTTTTTTGAAAATTCAGGGAGTTAAGCTCCTGGATCTTAGAATATAGCATAATTGTGGAATCTTCCTGGCTGTAGACTCTCTGTTCCAATTCACTGTTTACGTCTTTGAGTGCCTTAACCTCCATGGAGAGTATCCCCTTCTCTTTTGTGATGGTCTGTAATATGTTTTTTGTCCGGTCAAGGTCCTGGATGAGGCTGTCCCTTATCAGTCCGAACACAAAGATCCCGATAAGCGTCAGTGACCCCGGCACAACCAGTTTATGTCCCAAGCGCAGCCAGTAGCTGAGGGTAATGTGATAGTGGTAGATAAAATACCGGTAGGCGGGAATCGGAATGGTGATTAAAATCAGTGAAACGCTGAGCGCAAAAAAACCATAATATTTGCCGTACATTACAGCGGCAATCAGGGCCAGAATTAAATACGGATTAAAGGACAACTTAAAAAATCCCGGATCATTAAAATCCAAAATAAAATTTATTAACCCCAGAATTACAAGAAAGACACTCAATTCCCCCAGAATTACAAGCGGTTTTTTGCGTTTCATCTCTATTTTACTATATATGAACCGGCAGGATTTAGCAAGCAAGAACTTATTATTGATCTTCACAGAGAATTATGTATACTTGTTACAATGGAAAATAATTTAGTGAAGTATACAAATGATCTGCCTGTCCTGCCTGAGGTAGCTACCAAAGTTATCAATCTGGCGGAGGACGGCCTGGATATTTCGTTTAAAGAGCTGGAAAATATCATTAAAATCGACCCGGGCCTGACCTCAAAAATATTGAAGATTGCCAACTCCGCCCTCTACGCCCGTCAGAAGGAGATTGAAAGTCTGCAGAAAGCCATAACCCTGCTTGGCTTTAAAAATATAAAAAGCCTGGTACTGTTGGTTATTGCGGCCAGGTTTTTTCAGAAAGCGGAGAATGTGGATTTTTACCGCGGGTTCTGGAGGCATTCCATTATCACCGCGTTTATGGCCAAGACCATAATGATCAAGAGTAATAAAATTGAAATCTCCGAACTCTCGTTTATCTGCGGATTGCTGCACAACATCGGCCAGGCCATGCTCTTCAATGTGGATCCGCAAAAGTACTCGCAGGTTATGGAGAAAAGCTCACAGAACAATAATTGGATAGAAGTATATGAGGAAGAGCTTTTCGGGGTAAACCACCGGCAGTTGGGTGCCGAGTTGTTTAAAAAATGGAATTTTCCGGAGACCTTTATTGACGTTGCCCTGGAGCATGACAGTCTGAACATTACCTCCCAATATAAGAACCTGATCATCATCATCACCCTCTCTGATCTCATCACCGATAAACTGGGGTTTGGATTGTTTTTCCCGGCCAAAAGTGAGTTGTTGGACACCCTGCTCCTGCATACCGCACTCTTAAAAAAGGATATTGAATATTACGAGAAGTACTTCCTGGAAAACCTGAAAAAAGACCCGCTGTTTCATGAATGCCGGGAATTGTTCGGCTTAGGACCCGAATTTTTGGATAAAACCGTCGATTAAGGCGCGGGCCACACTCATCGGCGGGGGGATCGGCGGCAGCCGGTCCGCGCGAAACCACGCGGCATGAACAATCTCTTTTTTATCGATTGCAATCTTTCCGGAGGCATAGCGGGCCGTAAAGGCAATCATTAATGAATCGGGAAACGGCCACGGTTGGCTGGCAAAATAGGCGATATCCTTGATCCGGATCCCAACCTCCTCCATCACCTCCCTTTCGATACAATCCTCAAGTGTTTCTCCCGGTTCCACAAAACCGGCGATTACACTGTACATTTTTGTATTCTTAAAACGCGTGGAACGGGCCAAAAGAATGGAATCTCCTTTTGTTACCGCCACGATAATGGCGGGCGCAATCCGGGGATACACCCGTAAACCGCAGTTCGGGCAAAGCTTGGCGTGTTCTTCCGTTACCGTTTTCATGGGTGTGCCGCAGCTGCCGCAGTATCTCGTTGTCGTATCCCAGCGGGCAATCCCATATGCTTTTACCGCTACGGCGAACAAGTCCTCATCGATAAGGTTGTACAGGCGCCGCAGGCCGAAAAATTGCGCATCAAGAGCCATGTCCCGGGTATCGGGCAGCACCACCGTATAGCAGTGCATTGTATCCAGATCTCCCAGGTAATGCGCCCTGGTCGGTTTGATTCCCAGCTCCTCCAGTTTACCGCGCACAGGGAAACCGATTCCCCGGCTGCTTTTAATTGTCAGCAAGAGATCATCCCTTACACAGAACATGAGATCATTTTTTTTCGGACGATGTAAAGAGCGCATCCGGCAGCTGAATTTCATATGAGGCAACCTTTATACACAAGCTGTTTTCTGTCAAGAGGGATGCACCAAATTCAGCAAAAGCGAATATTCCCCCATCCGTATTAAACCGTATTTTTCAAAATTTCCTTGCAAAGGGGGGGGGCCTATGTTATATAATAATTATATAGAGAATATACTATTCAATTTGGAATTAATGTAGCTGTACATGATTATGATGAGGAATTATTTACAATGAAGGCCTCCACACGGCTCCAGCGGTTGATCACCGATGCGCTTTCCCATTCCATGCCCGTACATACCATGCTACGCATTGCACGACAGGTTATACAGAATTACGACCTGTATGAAAACAGCGGTTTTCCGCCGAACATTCCCATACCCAGCATCGATGCCGCCCGCCAGATTGCCATTGATATGATTAATGAGGACCTGGTGGTAAAATTTGTAGAGATCCTCATCGATGTGTATGAGAACGGTCTTATGGGAAGAAAAATAACGGTTCGTTACCTCCCCCAGATTTTAAAAGAGCTTGAGTCCTCCGGCCTCATCTATGATGATGAATACAAGATGTTTGTGGAAAAAAGTGATATGAAGCGGACCATCGGGTGGGGGGTACTGCAGGAAAACAATATCTATGATCTCAGCTTTATATCGCTCGATATCGTGAACAACTCCGAGTTGGTACGGAAATATCCGAAAAATCAAATTGCCCTGGCCTACTCCGATATCAGGGAAATTTTCAAATACCATGTGGAAAAGCGAAACGGCCGTATCTGGGAATGGGAGGGAGACGGCGGATTTGCCGCGTTTTACCTGCAGGACAAAAATATCAAGGCGGTCTTAAGCGGCATCGATATTCTGCTGGAGCTTTTTCTTTATAATCTGCTGCACTGCGAGCTTGACGAGGCCATACATATCCGCCTTGCGGTTCATACCGGTCCCTGCCATTTTACCTATAATATTCAAAGTCTGCAGAGTGATACGCTGGACAAACTCATGGAACTGGAGGCAAAATATACCCCTCCCGATAATCTTGTTATTTCTTCCGGGGTGTATTTCGATATGGGAAGCAAACTGGAACATTTCTTCCGACCTGTGCCCATCGCCGGCGGTAATTTCGTCTATCGGTATTCACTGGAGTGGGAGAAATAATTGAAGACAATCGTTTTTAGTTCAAACAAAGATCTCTTGAACCTTATTGGTAAAAAATCGGCAGCGGTAACAACGCTTTCGCCCTCCTCAATAACCAAGACGATCAATAACAGCACGGAGCCGCTGTTGGTTTATCTCGATGTTTCTTCCATAAACGACAAATTACCCAAGCGTATCTCATTTCTCACAAGCAAGGAAAAGATATACTTCGGCATACTTGACCCTGACCGGAATATTCAGGATATCGCCGAACTGTATTTTGCCGGCGCCGTTGATTATCTTGCCGGTAAGCAGATAGAGGCCGGCTTTGATGAAAAAAGATTCAAGCGGATCTCCAGGTATCTTGAAGAGTTTCGGGTGGATTACCGGGAAGAGATCGAACTGCAGAAAATGCACCAGAAGGCGATCAAGTACATCTGTACTGAGCGTGGTTGGCAGGAGATTGTGCCCGGCAAGGAATATACCTTTTCCATAATGTTCATAGAGCTTGACGGTAAATATGATATGGAAAAAATCTTCGGCAAGAAAAACCTGGAGGTGGCCCTGTCCGTATTCCGCAAATACCTTGACAGAAATGTCAGTCACTTCGGAGGGCGGATATGGATGTGGTTTCAGTTCGGCGGCATTGCGCTCTTTCCGTTCGACGGCAGGGAATGCGAGTCCGTGTACTGCGGGTTCCGTATTATGCTTTATAAACTGATGCACGATGTTGAGGAATCATTATTTCCTAATTTTATTTCTTTTCGTATCGCCCTGCTTTTGGGGAATGTTACCTATCAGGAAAACGATACCGGAAACGTCATCTCGGACTCCATCAATACCATATTTCACCTGGGCAGAAAGCACGCGCAGGAGGGGCAGTTTTACATCACAAAGGATATCCTGCAGTTTGCGCCCAAACCCCTGGTCGATTATTTCATTCCGGTGGGGAAGTTTGAGGAGATCCCCATCTACAGAATGCGCAAACCCGTCCTGCCTTCCCCGTAAACGCCTGACTTGCGTCCCCTAAAAATAGATACGAAAAGAGGTATAGACCATTTCCGGATAGGCGCCGAACTCTGAGTTCAGTCGCGGCACATACACACCGGGAGCAACCTCTATTTTTTCCGGACCAGCGCCGAAACCGATATATGTACCGGCGGTCAGGTAGATATTCTCGGCGATATTGTATTCCAACGACAGGTTTACCATGAGTGAAAGATCAGTTACGTTCCACATAAAAAGGGCACTTACCGGGATAAGCGGATGCAGCTGATAGGTCAGTCCCAGGTTTATATAATGCTGCCCCAGCAGGTAGACCGCACCGTCACGGTATGCCGTATGCGTGCTGCCGGTAATATAATCCTCCGGGTTATTACTCCCTGCCGAATTAAAATAATATTCAACAAAAACATACAGGTTAAAATCGAAATTATAATCCAGCCCCACAGCAACTCCAAGGTAATCGTCTTCCCTGCCGCTCCCCGTACCTTCTTTCAACAGGTCGGGCATGACATACGCCCCCTCAAGCCAGACCCCGGCACCACCCAAGGAGCGGGCCATGTCCACACCAAGCAGGAGGTTCTGGCGAAAAGCGGCGGACATTATGGTAAGGTCTGTATCCCAGATGTTTACCCTGACCCTTGCGAAAGCCGCGCTTTTTTCCCATGCAAGGTCTTTTCCGGCCACATACCCGATATCCAGCTCATCGAGCATCCCCAGGGGAATCCGCACGCGCAGGGCGTCCACACCGCTGCGCTCTTCGGTATCGAGCTCGGTAAAGGCATACGGTGCCAGGATATCAGTGGGATTGAAAACATGGGCGCTGCCCCAGGCAATTGCCTGGCGGCCGATGATAATATCGGCGAAGGGCAGTTTAAGCACAGCGTTCAGCCGGTCCAGGTTATGAAAAAAGGCAAAGCTGTCCACACTCTCACCCGTTACCGGGTAAAGCCGTGAATCAAAGTCTATAAGGCGATAGGTATCGCCTCCCGAATCGGATAAAAACAAACTCTGCCCGAAAAGCGACGGGTCCTGGATTGTGGGAACGATCTGGTAGGTCAGGTGAAATGACAGCCACTCCAGGGGAACGGCGACAAACTGCAGGCGTAGTTTGTCGGCAACCGATCCCAATGGCGGAGAGGTCTGTGTTGTCCCGGACACCCGGTAATCGGGCTGTTTGAATACCACAAAGAACGATTTATAATAGCCGTTGAAAGAGAAAATATCCTGCGCGTACAGGTGAGGCAGCGTCATACTCAATATCACCGTCACACAAAACAGAAAGGTTCGTGCTTTCATCAGTTTTTTCTTTCGTCCTTTTCAATATGACCGTCTTTCAGGGTAATGACTCTATCGGCCCAGTCCATAACCATGGGATCATGGGTTGAAAACAAAAAGGTCATCCCCCGATGCTGGTTAAGCTCCTTCATGATCTTCAGCAGACCGGTACCGGTGGTCGAGTCCAGATTCGCGGTCGGTTCATCGGCCAGGATCAGCGTTGGTCGGGACACCATGGCGCGGGCAATTGCCACACGCTGCTGTTGGCCCCCGGAAAGCTTGGGGGGAAAACGCTTTTCCAGCCCTTCCAATCCCATCTCCCGGAGAATGCTTAAAACCCGTTTGTGGCGTTCAAGTTTCGGCACCCCCTGCAGCATCATGATATACTCGATATTTTCCTCAACCGTCAATACGGGGATGAGGTTATATGCCTGGAAAATAAATCCGATATTATCACGGCGCAGATCGGACAACTGCCGGTCGTTTAACTTGGTAAGCAGCTGCCCTTTCAGCCACACTTCACCGGTTGTCGGAGTGTCCAGGCCGGAAATAATATTTAAAAAAGTGGTCTTCCCGGAGCCGGAGGGACCGACAATGGCGGAAAACTCCCCCGCTTCGATGGTCAGGTCCACGCCCCGTACCGCCTCTACCCGGATGCCGTCCGCTTTGTAGGTTTTTTTAAGATCCTTTGTTACTACAATTTGTTCGCTTTTGCTCGTCATTTTTTTTCCTCCTTGTTACAGGCTTTTGTGAATCGCGTCCACAATAGACATTCGGGCGGCCACAAAGGCCGGGTACAGCCCGACAATTATCGTAAAGATAAACAACCCGATAGGGTATACAATAAACTGAAACGGTTTCATTACCGGGTACAGCAGATGCTGGATGGTGGTCCCGGCAAACTCAATTCCCCGGTAATCGATTCCTACTACAGTGGTTATCCCGGTAACGATTAAACCGATAGTCAACCCTACAATGATGCTCAACACCCCAAGGGCACCCGCCTCACTCAGCATCAGCTTGATTACCCCCCAGGGTTTGGTCCCCACCGCCCGCAGCACACCAAGCTCGAACAGCCGTTCATACAGGGACATAAACAGGGTATTGATAATACTGAACAGTACCAGGAACATAAGAATAGCCGACATCACAAAGCGGAGTACACCGGTGAATTTGGACACCCCCTTCAGCTGCGGCAGCAGCGTTCCCCAGCTTACCGCCTCGTTACCGTTCTGTGAATATTTGTTCCAGAAAAAAAGCTTGTCATTCGACGCATAATGGATATCGGTAAATTTGACGGCGATCTCGTGTACCTGCCCCGGGATACCCAGCATAGCCTGAGCCTTGGGTAGGCGAACAAATACCATCCCGCTGTCCATTTCCTTGACCCCGGTTGTATAGATACCGGAAATGATAAAAAGTTCCTGGGCAAGGTCTCCCCCTTTAGCCTGAGAAACCGTTACTACCACCCGGTCTCCGAGTGTTACGTGAAGGATATCCGCCAGATCGGCGCCGATGACAATATCACGAGTACTATCACCCTTGAAAAAATTACCCTTGGTCACGGCGTCATTCACCGTTGACAGGTAGGTTTCCGTCTTCGGATTGACACCGACCATGACAACGGACTCTACATTTTCCGGTGAGGTGATCATTCCGATGCTTAAGGTACGCAGGGTAAAGCGGTCTACGATCTTTTCCTCAGACAGGGAGTGGGTAACCTCCGCCAGATTATTAATGGTCAGGTCCGGTTCCTGTTTATCACGGAATCCCTTTCGATGAATTTCAGCATCCCCCAGAAAGGTGGCGGTGGCGGATTCCACCATAGTTTTCTCCATTCCGATCATCACCGAATCGAAAAACAACAAACAGGCCAGGGCGATACCGATTGCCGTACTGGCGATAATGGTCCTGCGTTTATTACGAAAAATGTTTCTCCAGGCAAGCTTGATATAAAACCACATAGTTTCCTCCTTAGTGAAAGCGCATGGATTTTGCCGGATCGGTCCGCGCAGCTTTAATCGACGGGAACAGGCCCACAATAAAGGCCGATAAAAATACGGTGATCGCGGGGATATAAAAACTTCTTGCGTTAATCTCCGCCTTCATGGTTTTAAACATCATTCCACCGTATGAGAATCCTTCAGAGAGGGTCACCCCGTGGGAGAGCAGAGAGTTGATAAAATATCCCGCAACAATGCCGAACAGCACGGAGAATAAGGCCAGAATATTGACCTCGGCCAAAACCAGTCTGATGATCTGTCCCGGCTTTGTGCCCACGGCCTTGAGCACGCCGTACTCCCGGATTCTTTCCAGGACGGACATCAGGACGGTATTGAACACCCCCACCGCCACAATAATGACGATAATGACCAGTGTAATCCACATCCCTTGCTTGTCTGCGCTCATAGCCTTATAGAACGACTTGGCAAAAACCTGCCACGGGGCAATATCAAGTTTGGGATCCGCGAGGTCGCGTTTTAATTGTTTTATTACCGGGGCAACGCTGCCCAGATGATGTACCGTTATCACCACTTCATGAATGCTGTTCCCCAGGACCAGCAGGTCCTGTGCCACTTTCAAGGGGAGATAAAACGAACTCCGGTCCGCCATCGGGTTCCCCGACTCAACCAGACCGATGATTGTGTAGCGGTCATTGGCGATGGACCCGTCCGCGGCCTGGGATACAATTACAATGCTGTCACCGACCTTGGCGCTCAGTATTTTGGCCAATCCCTTGCCGATTATGACCTCATGGGCAAGCGGACCGCTGAATCCTTTGCCGGCAACAATTTTCTTGTCGAAGGATGTTGTCCGGTTTTCCGCTTCAGGATCGATCCCGATGATTCTGGCCCCGCTTGATTTGTCACCCACGGAAACCAGTCCCACGGAATAGAGTCTGGGTGTCCAGGAGTCAACCTCCGAAATGGATTTTAAGACCCTTTCAATTTTGGGATAATCATTGATGGTTTTATAGAGAGAGGGACGGTCCAGGTAGTTCCCCTGATGAATCTGGATCTGCCCGGTATTATGGCGGGTGAAATTATTGATAATATTGTTATAACTGCCGTCCGCCCAGCCGATAAAAACCACCGCCAGCACAAACCCGCCGAACATGCTTAAGGCTGTCAACAGTGAACGCCGCTTTTGTCTGAATATATTACGAAACGCCATCTTGATAATCATAATTTTCTCCGTTTACATTCCACTGCGTAAATTACGCAGGCCAAAGATTCCCGAGTTTAAAGGTATATCAAACTCAGCTTGCAGATAACGAACGACGGTTTTATGTCCCGGTTTTTTGGCGGATACCAGTTCCATCACCGCCGGGATCTCACGTCTGCCGAAGCGCTTGATTTCTTTAAAAAGCATTTCACGCACAAGCTCACCCTTTTCATTAAAATATTTTTCCCAAACCGGCATATAATCCCCTGCCCTTACCGCCAGCAGCACATACCCCCAGACAATAGGGACATCTTTTTTGGGTGTACATTTTACGTAAAGCAGTCCTTTTTCCGGCTGACTGACCGTGGTCATTTCGAAGGTATAATCATCAATAAAGGTAAACTCCTTTACCAGATCATCATTGGTAAAATCGGACCCCATCCATGATCCCATCATCATAGACGGCGGTATTTTTATGATCTTGTTCGTCTTCGGCAGAAAGTTCCACATCTCATTGCCGATGCGCAGGGTTGCCATGCCCCGCTCTTTTTTTGGTTCCAGAATGCGCATAAATGTTTTCTTCATTCCGCTGCTCCAGGCCTGGATTTTCAGCGTTCGCTGCCACTGCGGGGTGCTGATCTCCATCTCCATCAGCGCCTTACTGGTAGTACTGCGATACAACTCATCCATTTTTTTCACAATCTGCCTGACCTGGCCCGGCGGTGACTGTCCGCTTACCAGCACGATACAGGCAGAAAAAAATAACATTGAGACAATACCCTTGATAATTATTTTCATAGGTTTGTACCTCCTTCTTGGTTTCCCATGATGGTATTTTCCAGAAAAGTCAGATAATGCTTAAAGTTGTCTTTTCCTTTTTTGGTTAATGAATAGACGGTTTCGGCCGAATCACCGGCGACGGTCTTTTTATAGGTAATGTATGCTGCCGCGATTAATTTCTTTAGATGCGTATACAGGGCCCCGTCGGTTGCCCCCAGTATTTTCTTAAAGCGGTTAAACGAAACCCGTTGTTCTTTATAGAGAACGGTCATAATGGAAAGACGGGTCTTTTCAAAAAAAATGTTGTCGAACTGTGTATAGAGTTCGTCTGCTTTCATTTTTTCTCCTGTCTGCGTGAGCTGATGCCCCCCCAGATAAAGGTGATACCGATGGCCCCGCCAACCACCAGTGGAGTGAAGGAATTGTGAAAATCAAAAACGAAAAGCAGTATACCGACCACCATCAGAAAAAAGGCCTGGTAATACATCCAGCTGGCGGATACATAGGCGTAACAGGCAAAACAGATACCCATAAAAAGGGTTAAGAGAATGGGAATATAAAATGCCGCGTTTAACTCGATAAAAATGCCGGCGATAACCCCAAAACCGATCAGCAGGGTGGCAAACGTCAGGAAAAATTTCTTTATCGTACGGGTAAACAGCGGAATCGCTTCTTTGGACATGCGTTTGACATAGGCAATACTTTCAAAAAATCCTCCCACCAGCACAACCGGCAGCCATACCTTTACAATAAGGTCAAAGGTCTTGAAACCAAGATACACCTCGGTAAAGTAATGGATTACACTCCCGATTACCACACAGAAGCCCCAGGTAAAAAACGCCCAGGACTCAACCAGCGGTTTTTCCTCAACATCGATCAGCAGCTCTTTTATGGTTTTCAAGTCATCCAAATATTGTTTTTCACGCCCCACCCTGCTATCCTCTTTCATAGTATGCTCCTTCAGCACAGGTTATTACTTTGTACTTCAAAGTAACTTTTATGTATAAAGTAAATAATCATACGGGAGAAGTCAACAGATTTATGACAGAATTTAAAATAATTACGATGCCGGTGTTTTCATGAACCGGTATACTTGATATTTTTCCCATAAATATGCAGAATAGCTATGAGGGATAAAGTGAAACACGCAGCCATTATTTTTATTATTTTCGCAAAATCCATGGCGGTATATTGTATCATGGCGATCGGGAGTTTTTTTGTACTTTCTTTTTTGGATGATAAAAACGGGTGCTACTACATCATCTACGCCGCCCTGGTCCTGCTTTTTTTTGCGGTGCTGCTTTTTATTGTATTTCTGCTTCGTCCCATAAAAGATAAACATATAAAAGAACAGGAATCCACCCAAAAATTTATGCTTCTGGTCCTGCGCTGCATCCTGCTCCCCATAAGCGCCGGATTTATCTGCCTGTCGATTGTCTCGTTTATAATAAACGGGAACAGCTATTTTCTGCTCAATATGGGTTGCTACATCGCTTTCATAATTATCATTGTTTTGTTTGAGGTTATTTATAAAATACTTTTTCCCCTTGCCGGGGTACAAAAACTGAAATAAATGACGGTTTCACCTGCAAAACCCGGATTTCGTGAGATTAAAAACAGACTTCCGGAGTTAAAAGATCAGTTTATTACCGAACACCTTGAAGCGCTTCCCGATCTTTATTTTCAGGAATTCTCCGTAGATACCATCTGCCTGCACATTCTTCACCTGTCCCGTTTGGCAAAAAAAAATCCGGTGCATATTTTGTTTCACACATTGCCTGAAGGCATAATAGAGTTTACCGTCCTGGGATTTGATTATTCCGCGGTATTTTCCCTGATAACCGGGGTTCTGTCCTCGTACGGTTTTCGTTTTATTACCGGTGATATCTTTACCTATCGCAGGACACAACACGTTCCGGCCCCACGAACAGGGCGAAGACGACGTGTTGCTTCTCATATAGTATTGCATGAACCCTTTACCCGGCGCAAAATTATCGACCGCTTTCGCGGACGCATCGATTCGGACCGCCCCCTGGACATTTGGGTCAAAGAGGTAGAATACCAGTTAGGTATTATCTTAAGCTCTGTCGAAACAAACCTTGCGGAAGGAGTAGCCGCGGCAAAACAAAAAGTGAACGAGATGGTTGCCTCCAGCCTGAATAAGCTCAACCTTCCCACCACTAAATTTCTTTTCCCGGTGCATTTGGAGATAAACAACAGTGATGCGGAATATACAAGGCTGCATATCGTTTCGGAAGACACACCGTTTTTTCTTTATACACTCAGTTCAGCCCTTTCCTTACACAACATTTCCATCGAGCTTGTCCGGATTCATACAAAACAAACCAGGATTGAGGATGATTTTTTTCTCTCCGATTTAAAAGGTAAAAAAATCACCGACGATTCAAGTTTAAATAAAGTTAAGCTTTCGGTACTTCTTACCAAGCAGTTTACCTTCTTTTTAGGCAACTCACCTGATCCCTACAATGCACTCTATCGGTTTGAATCTATCGTTTCCGACATCGTAAAATTTCCGGAAAAGGGAAAATGGTATGATCTTCTTACCAATCATACCATTTTGAACGAACTGGCGCATTTGCTTGGGGCAAGCGATTTTTTATGGGAGGATTTTATCCGCAACCAGTATGAAACACTTCTCCCCATGCTTTCGACGCAGGTAACGGGCAGACGCTTCAGCAAACGTCCCTCAACCCTTGCCTCACGAATCAACACCGCCCTGAAGCCGGTAAAATCTTTGGAAGAAAAAAAAATAATCTTAAACCGGTTTAAAGACCGTGAAATTTACCTGATCGATCTGGAAAACATCCTCAATTCCCATGCGACCATAAAAAGCCTGAGCTTGAAACTCACCCGTCTGGCTGAAGAGGTAATTAAAAAGGCCTTCAGTATCAATTACGGCGAATTAGTAAAGAAATACGGCCGCCCCAAATCCGTCGCCGGCCTGGATGCTAATTATGCATTGTTCGGCCTGGGAAAATTCGGCGGTCGCGCCCTGGGATACGCTTCGGATATCGAACTGCTTTTTGTCTACACCGACAACGGTACAACCGACGGGAAACATCCGATTACCAATGCGGAGTTTTTTGAACAGCTTATGAAGAACTCCGTGTTATTCATACAAGCCAAACGGGAAGGCATTTTTCAGGTTGACACCCGGTTGCGTCCCTTCGGTAAAGCCGGTCCGCTTGCCTGCAGCCTGGAAAATTTCTGCAGATATTACGGAACCGGGGGTAAGGCGCACTCTTCGGAGAGACTTGCCCTTGTTCGCATGCGTGCCGTGGGTGGGCACACCGAAACCGGTGCCCTGGTTGAGCGTCTGCGGGATGAAATGATTTATGAATCCAATGTCATTGATCCGGCGGAGGTTTTCAGTCTCAGGGAAAAACAGTTTGCCAATGCCGGACCTTCGGAGGATTTCAATGTCAAACTGGGTCCGGGCGGTTTGGTTGATATCGAGTATTCGGTCCAGCTGCTCCAGGTAATCCACGGGAGCACACTAAAAGCCCTCCGCACACCACTGTTGCACAATGCGCTGCGTGAGCTTGCCCAGGCCAAAGTTCTTGATCCCGAACAGGCGGAACGCCTTACCCGGGCCTATTATTTTTTTCGTAAACTGATAAACGGGCTGCGCATGCTCCGCGGTTCTGCGCGAGACCTGCTGCTGCCTTCCCCGAGCTCAAGTGAGCTGATGCATTTGGCGCGCAGGATCGGATATGATTATAATCAGGAGCTTACCCCACACCAACAGTTATTATATGATTTTGAGACCTGTTCCGCGCGCGTCCGCTTGTTTGTGGAGCAGTACTTCGGCCGGGAGCATCTGCCGAGCAAAGAAGTAGGGAATATTGCCGATATCATCCTTTCGAGGCAAATTTCATCGGCGTTTACCGAACGGGTTCTCTCAAAAATCGGTTTTAAACAAACGGAACGGGCCTTTACCAATCTGATCAACCTTGCGGGAAGCGATAAGGTGCGTGAAAGTTTTATTGGAATTGCCGTCCTGGCCGGCGACATGCTTTCCAGAAAACCCGATCCGGATATGGCACTGAACAACTGGGAGCGCTTTGTCCGCGAAACATCAAGTCCGCTGCGGCACTTCCGGCTGCTTCTCTCGCAACCGCGCCGGTTGGACATCCTGCTGACGCTTTTTTCGGTCAGTCATTTTCTCTCCGATACCCTGATTCGTTACCCCGTTTTTTTCGAATGGGTCACTCAACCGGAACAACTGCACTCCGTCCGTACGCTCCAAGCACTGAAAACCGAGCTGAGCGCACTGTCCAAGGCACAACTTACGGAAGACGGATGGAAAACAGAACTCAGGCGGTTTCGTAAACGGGAGATTTTAAGGATTGCCATCAGGGATATTTGTCTGGAAAAACCACTGGCGGAAATAATCTTAGAACTTTCACGGCTGGCCCAGGTAATTATTAATACCGCGTTGACACGGATCTGGACCGCACGCGGAAAAAGCGAAAGAAGTCTTAGGGAGCATTTTTGCGTCATGGCTTTCGGCAAACTCGGAGGAAACGAGCTGAATTACAGTTCGGATATCGACCTTCTCGCCTTTTTCGATGACTCGGCAGCGATGCCGGCAAACGCGGTACAGACCTTTTCCGCTGTATTTGAAGCGTTGATTCAGGTGCTCGATCAGCATACGAGCGAGGGAAATGTGTACCGTGTGGACCTGCGCCTGCGGCCGTTCGGACAATCCGGCAGTTTGGTGCCATCACTCGGCGGACTGGTGGATTATTACCGCCAAAAAGCGGCGTTATGGGAGATCCAGGCACTGCTGAAAATACGCCCGGTTGCCGGAAATACCAGATTGGGAGAAAACCTGCTGCAGCACATCAAACCCCTGCTTACCGCAAAAACAAGTATGGGGGATATTATCGCTTCCATAAATAACCTGCGGCAAAAAACAGTTGCCCGGCTTTCTTCCCGGCAGCTTTCACGCATAAATGTAAAAATTGGATTGGGCGGTATCCGCGATATCGAATTTCTTATTCAGGGTCTGCAGCGCATTCACGCGGCGGCAAATCCGGATATTTTGAATGGAAATACCCTGCTCTCCCTTGAGCTGCTGTATCAGGCAGGGATAATTTCGTTGGAAAAAAGCGAGCATCTAAAAAGGGACTATATCTTTTTGCGCAGGATTGAACATTACCTGCAGATTCTTGAGGACAGGCAGACCTATGAACTCCCGGAACAGGAAACGGAAAAACAGGCGCTCGCCAAACGCGTGCTTGGTGAAAGGGCCGATGTGAAAGATTTTGATCGCGCCCTGGGGGCGTGCCTTTCCCGGGTACGTGAAGATTACACACA
Organism: uncultured Spirochaetaceae bacterium; assembly: GCA_964634205.1. Classification (GTDB taxonomy): domain Bacteria; phylum Spirochaetota; class Spirochaetia; order SZUA-6; family RPPD01; genus JAFGGG01. The sequence continues at coordinate 49,552 of CAZWKE010000012.1, read as the reverse complement.
GTTTATCGGGCAAACTCACCAAACTCCCTCCCAGCCGATGGTGAATGAAAAATAAGCATTGAAATTATCGACAATCGTCGCGGGCGTGAGGGTCGGGGGGTCAATTTCCCTGATGGTGTTCAACTTTACATATATTTTTTGCCCACAGAAAGATAGAGAGAAATATGCGGCAAAATCAAACGTTGCCTTCTCATGCTTCCAGTAATTTTTTACACGGAGCATCAGACGGCATATATCATTTTCAAGTTCAAGCTGCAGACGCACCATGCTGCCGACATCCGTTGAACCGATATTTTTTAGGGCAATTTCCGTACTAAACACCGTCCCGGCTGTTTTTATTGTTGTGGTAAAAGCCAGATTATGCACGGCAAAATCCCTGTCATCCCGTGGATAATAGAATGAAGCACTGTATGCGGAATCGACGTAAAGCAACATATCCGGCCGGATATTGAAGGTCAAATCAAGATATGATGACAGCTTCTCTTTACTCCCGGAGTTCCCTTGTTCGATGATCCTCCGGTATTTTTGTCCCAGCTCAAGCCATGGAAACGGTGTAAACCGGACCAGGCCCCCATACAGGATATTCTCGCTGCCGTACACTGCATCCGGGCTTGTATAATTGCTGTCCGCATAACCGAAAATCAAGACGGCTGAAAAAGGATCGGTATTCATTCCGCCGACAAGATCAAAAAAATAACCGGGCAGCACCAGACTGCCCCCGGAAATTCCTCCCGAACCGATCGCATACACCGCATCCCGTCTCAACGTGATCCTGGAACCGAAGTGAAAAAGTCTCCCCCCCGAAAACCGATGCTTTTCGGCAAACCAGTCTGTGGATGCGGTAGGGGCACGAGGCATCGAGGTGGAAAGCAGGGTTTCAATTTTTAGCGCACGGTCTACTTCCAGCCGAATTATGGTGCCCAAGCTAAACGGGATATCTTTTTTTCCAAGGTAATAAAGCAGCCAGCACCCGGGAACCGGTTTTAGAGCCAGGGCCCAATATCTGCCGCCGTCCATGGCGGTGGTAAGCCTGATATCGGTCCGTTCCCGCCACATACCGCTTCCCGCGGAAAAGCCGAGAGGATTTCTTATTTCCCGCAGCAGTCCCGTATAGATGACGGTTCCCAATACGGAAAACGGAGTACTGAATCCTATGGAAGTCAGCGTATCCTGTTTATACACGCAGACCGCGGTAACAATCTGATAACGGATAACCGTACGCAGGGTGATCTCGCTAAAATTGCAGAGTTCCGCTGTGAGTTTCAGCTGTTGTGATTCACCATATATTTCCGCAGGGATGAAGAAACACGCATATACCGTTATTATGAGTGCACAAAACAATACCCTGAGTAAAGCCATGCAACATCATATGCAAAAAGCGGGCCGGAATTTTGTTTTACATCCGCCCCTCTTTTACAATCATTTACAATTAAGTGTTAACGGTTACGGTATGCGCGCGATTATTTCATTTAATGCGGGTTGTGCTTTGATCTCCTGAACCAAAGCATGCTGCCGTGAAGGATTTACATAATCTCTGCGTTGAAAGGAATAATCGAACTCGGTATGTACTTTATAGATACCCTGCAGCAGGGCATAGGTATCCTCGGTCATCACCATCTCTTCATCAGTAGGAATGACAAAAACCTTGACCAAGGAAGAGGCGGCGGATATCTCGGTTTCCGCGTTACGGGTATGGGAAAGCTCATTTTTCCGAGGATCAATCACTATCCCCATGTTCTCCAAGCCCTGTAACGCCCCGGCCCGGTATACCGGGTTCATCTCACCGACCCCTGCCGTAAAAATAATCGCGTCCACTCTGCCCAGGGCGGCATAATAGGCGCCGATGTATTTTCGCAGGCGGTAGCTCTCTATATCGATTGCCAACTGCGCGCGGCGGTCTCCTTCAGCAGCGGCTTTGACAATATCCCTGCGGTCGATATATTTCTCTGTTATCCCCAAAACACCGCTTTCTTTATTGAGTATTTTTTCCAGTTCCTCCGCGCTCATTCCGGTTTTACGCATGATGTAAAAACAGATCGCGGGGTCCATATCCCCCGAGCGCGTGCCCATGACAAGGCCTTCCAGGGGCGTCAATCCCATCGAGGTATCCAGGGATACACCGTTCTTTACCGCGTTGGCACTGACCCCGTTGCCGATATGCAGACTGATCAGGTTGCACTCCTGCGGTTGTTTCCCCAAAAGTACGGCGGCCCTCTTGGCCACATATAAGAGGGAGGTACCGTGGAAACCATAGCGCCTGACATGCAGATTCCGGTACCACTCATACGGCAGGGCATAGGTAAAGGCGTAACCGGGCATAGTCTGGTGCCAGGCCGTATCCATGATTGCACAATGCGGAATATCGGGTAAAAGCTTCATGGCCGCGTTTATGCCCATTATATTGGCCGGATTATGCAAGGGACTTAAATCTTCGACCTCTTTGAAGATTTCCAATGCCTCTTTGGTGATAATTACCGATTGAGAAAACTTTTCCCCGCCGTGAACCACCCGGTGTCCCACGGCCTTGATCATATGAATATCTTCCAGGGCACCAAGTTCCTTATCCAGAATCAGCGCTGTAATAAGCTCGATGGCCGCACGGTGGTCCCGGCATTCTTTTTTCCTGGTAACAGTTTCCTTGTCTTTACAATAATGTGTAATAAATGATTCCGGTGTTCCCAGGCGTTCCACAATACCCTGTGCCATGATTTCTTTTGCGTCCCAATCGAATACACGATATTTTACCGAAGAACTTCCGCAGTTAAGAGTGAGAATGATCATGAAAAAATCCTTTCCGTCTTAAAGTTTATGTGTCTCATAACAAAAAATCAATGCATTATTTACCGTCTGCGGAGAGCAATTTATTGATGATATTGCGGTTATCCAATAACGGACTCAGCGAAAGGTCAAAATGCAGTCTGAAGATTGTTTTGGCGAACAGCCGTGAAACATTGGCACACAGGTACCATTCGCGTGAAAGCAGTGAATTATCGTGATACACTGCATTGGTGCCGATGATTCGGTAAAAGTATTTCTTTGCATATGCCTCTTCAAAGTGATCGATAGCTTTACCGGTAAAAAACGGCAGGCTGACCGCACAGATTATTTTTTCCGCTCCTTTTTTACGCAGCAGTTTCAATGCTTTCAGCAGGGTACTTCCCGTACCCAGCATATCATCACTCATAAAGACATTTTTACCGGCAACCTTGCCCAGCAAATTCATATTGGCGATATTATTGTCAAGCGCGTCCTGGGTGAGCTTGGAGTAATCACGTTCCTTATAAAGCAGGGCCAGTTCTTTTTTTAATGATTCGGCGTAAAATTTGTTCCTGTCGACGGCCCCCGTATCCGGTGAAACAATCGCCAGGTTTTCATCCCGGAGATTGATTGTGCGGGAGAGTTCCCTGGTAATCTGGTATGAGGCATGCAGATTTTCCAGGCGCAGGTGATTAAAGCAGTTTTCAATCTCTCGTGAATGGATATCAAGGGTAATGATTCTTTCCACTCCCATATACTCCAAAATCTGGCCGAAACGGGCGGCGGTCAGACCTTCCCTGCCCTTTTTCTTGTGTTGCCGCGAATACGGATAGGTAGGCAGTACCACCGTTATGGTTTTTGCCCCTGCCTGTAAAGCGGCATCGATAGTAACATACAGGCAGAAAATATGATCATTAGTTGAGAGTACCTGTTTTTCTTTGCGGTCGGGAAACTTGATGGGATACTGGTTGGCCACATCCTGTACAATATAAATATCTCTGTCGCGTACCGATTTACGCAGCTCGGTTTTAAACTCTCCATTGGCAAAATGGGTAAAATGAACCGGGACCTTGTACTCCGGGACAACTATTTTTCCCATACTGTTCTGCTTGGGGTATACTGATACCAGGTCACGATTGAAATTCATCTTTTGTATAACTTCTTCGCGGGATAGCTTGTATTTTTTCATTAGATTTTGGAGTTGTCTCTCCAGCTTTAGGGCGGAAATGGATTTCAGATGACTGATTATCTCATTGGCAAACTGTACGCCGCCCGGACAGGCGATAACTCCGATATCATATAAATTATTATTAACCATGGACTGCATTTACACTATATGGTTTTCGAATATTTCTTTTTTTATATTCCTCACCCGGAAGCGAAGCTTCATAACCTGGTTGCAACACAAAGGCGCATGCGGTATCTCTCTGGAGCAGGACGCGCAAAAAAAAGTACCGTCGGTATCAGCTTCCATCGGTTTTCCACAGCATTGCGGTAGTCTCTTTACCTTACCGCATTCGGAACAAAACAGCTCCTGTTCACGCAGGCGAACCATATAACCCTCCTTCAAATAACAGCCGGTTCTCTAACACCGTAGCCAATAATAATTTTCCAGTGTATCTCTTACGAATCCAACAAGCATCATACTTAAAAGACTCTGCTAATCAGCATGTTTTGGTTGCCTTTTTATAATGAACGTAGGGAGAGCTTATCATAACAAAAACACTCACGTCAAGAAGCAATAGTTAAAAAATCATTTTATACAGTACCGGCCTGGTGCCCAGGAGTCCGCTTAATGCCTTGTCAACTTTTGCGTGCTCTTCCGCATATTGTTTTATTTTACGCTGTAGTGTTTTTTCTGTTTTCTCACTGCATAAATTACCGGTATTACCGCTGGATTTCTTGGCATGTATGATCTGCACAGGATCATATTTCCCCAGTTCATCCAGGTGCAGCCCGATCTGTTTGTAAGCGTCCCGAAAGGGCATGCCTTTTTTCACCAGATCCAAAGCGGCATCGGTTGCGTAGATCTCCGGGATAAATCCCTGTAACAGCTTTTCCCTGTTTACCGTAAGCTTTTGGATGGACAGGTTCATAACCTCCACACAGGCCAGTGCGGTATTGACCCCGCGAATAAACGGTGGTTTTGTTTCCTGAAAATCCCTGTTATACCCGGAAGGGAGTGCCTTGATGATATTTTTAATCTGCATGGAATGTGCAGACACTGTCGCGGCCTTGGCGCGTACCAGTTCCAGCCCGCAGGGATTTTTTTTCTGCGGCATGATACTGCTGCCCGAACACAATTCACGCGGCAGGGTAAAGTAGCCGAATTCGGGCATGGAAAACAGGATCAGATCCTGTGCCAGTTTACTTAAGGTAAGCAGTACCTGCTCCAGTGAATCCAAAATAATAGATTCGATCTTGCCCCGGCTGTTGTTGACGTACAACACATTATTTTGCAGTCTGGAAAAACCCAGCAGTTCGGCGACCATCTCCCTGTTAAGCGGCAGCGGCACGCCGTAGCTTGCCGCTGAGCCCAGCGGGCACATATCATTCAACCTATACGCCGTATCCACAAGCTCCAGATCGTCCGTCAATTGTTCGGCAAAGGCAAGCGACCACAGGCCTACCGAAGAGGGCATGGCAATCTGCATATGAGTCCGCCCCGGCATGGGAATGTCCCGGTGCCGGCGTCCGAACTCCAGTAGCGAGCCGACAATCGTGGTACATGAGCTACGAAAGCGCTGCAGGAAATCCCGTGCATAGAGACGCAGGGCGGCAATGACCTGATCGTTGCGAGATCTGCCGGTGTGAATCTTTTTTCCGGCATCACCGAGCTTGTCTACAAGATGATTCTCTATGGCCGTATGGCAGTCCTCATCAGCGGCTTTGATCACAAACCGGCCTTGTGTCACAAGTTCGATAATGGAAAGCAGCTCTTTTTTTAAATCGTTATTCTCCGCCGCAGTAAGAATCCCGAT
>CAZWKE010000012.1:0-43714 GCA_964634205.1 uncultured Spirochaetaceae bacterium | reverse complement strand
GTACGGCCGGTTGCGTGATACAATCTCCATGTTTCCTTTATACAACTTCACCTTTGTGACACCGTAGACCACCTTCTGACTCTGTTCGATAAACGCGTCCAGGTCTGCTTTCAGAGGATGAAACCACTCGCCGTGGTATACCATATAGGCCCATTTGGCATCGACCATCTTTTTGAACTGCCGTTCCTCTTTGGAAAGACAGGCCCCTTCCAGATCACGTTTTGCCATTAAAATCAGATGTGCCGCGGGCGCCTCATAGATTTCCCTGCTTTTCAGGTCCATGATGCCGTCCTCAAAGATATCGATGTATCCGATCCCGTTCCTGCCCGCGATTTTGTTAAGGTGCGGTACCAGCTCGGCCAGTTTCATTCGTTTGCCGTCAACCGCCACCGGAATCCCCTGTTCAAAGGTCAGCTCAATGGTTTCGGGCTTATCAGGAGCCTTTTCGGCCACGGTCAGCCACATCCAAATGGAGGGGGGAAGCTCCTGGTTCAGATCTACCGCTCCCGAGGCGATTGAACGGCACCACATGGTCTTATCATCACCGCCGGTGATAAACTCCTCAACGGGGACGCCCCACTCTTTACAGAGCGCAAGCTCCTGACCCCGCGTCAGATCAAAATCCCGAACCGGAACAAGTACTTCCAACTCGGGTGCGAAATATTTGAACACATTATGCATGCGATACTGGTCGTTTCCCCGGCCCGTGGAACCCTCCAACAGGCTGTCGCAACCCAGCTCCCGTGCCTTCTGCGCTACAATACGGGCGATCAACTGGCGTGTCATGGAAGTAGAAACCGGATAGCCGTTATAATCCGAGTTCGCCCAGATGGCTTTTTTCAGCCAGACCTCGGTAAACTCATCACGGGCGTCAATTACAATCGGGTCAAGGTTCAACTGCTTGGCCCGGTCCCTGCCCATCCGGATCTCCTCCTCACCCTGGCCCACGTCAACGGAAATCGCGATGACTTCATCGACCTTATAGACACGTCGCAGCAGCTCTATGCCCAGGGTGCTGTCCAGACCGCCGGAAAAGGCGATCGCGCACTTCTTTACCTTGGGAATAGGGGTTGATTCTATTTTCTGCAAAACATCTTTTACGGATACGTCCATAGTGTACTCCCTTGATACTGATTATAGAAAATACACAGGGTATAGTATGTGGGAAGTCTTGTCAATGTACTGGTAAATTTTATTTTATATAAGCGCAAAAAAACGATTTATGCCTTTTTTACCGCGAAATCGTCTTTTACCCGCTCAATAATCACGGTGTCGCCTTCCTTCACCTCACCCGACAGGATTTTTTTGGCCACAGCGTTCTGCACCTTGTTCTGAATCACCCGTTTTAAGGGTCTGGCACCGTACAATGGATCGTATCCCAGTTCGGCCAGGTATTCAATAGCCTGTTTGGTCACTTTGATATCCAGCTTCTGCTCCTTAAGCCGTTCTTTCAGCCCGACAAGCTGGATGTGTACGATCTTAAGAATGTCCGCCTTGCTGAGGCGGTTGAAGGTAATGACCTCGTCTATACGGTTTAAAAATTCGGGTTTAAAGGTTGCCTTGAGCAACTCGTTTATGGCCGCGCTCACGTCCTCCACCTTGGCCGCTTTCTGGATAAGCTCCGAACCAAGGTTACTGGTCATAATGATGATGCTGTTACGAAAGTCCACCACCCTGCCCTGACCGTCCGTCAGCCTGCCCTCGTCAAGTACCTGCAGCAAAACGTTAAACACGTCGGGGTGTGCCTTCTCGATCTCATCAAACAGGATTACCGAGTAGGGTCGCCGGCGTACCGCTTCGGTGAGCTGGCCGCCTTCCTCATACCCGACATAGCCGGGAGGAGCACCGATCAACCTGGACACCGAATGTTTTTCCATATACTCACTCATATCGATGCGCTTTAAGGCCTTCTCATCATTAAACAAAAACGAGGCCAGGGTTTTGGCCAATTCGGTCTTTCCCACACCCGTAGGGCCGATAAAAATAAAGGTACCGAAGGGCCTGTCGACGTCGGAGATTCCCGCGCGGTTGCGGCGGATGGCATCGGCCACCGCCTGGATGGCGCGTTCCTGCCCCACCACCCTGGCGCCCAATACCTCCTCCAGCGTTAACAATTTCTGTTTTTCCGATGTCAGCATCTTTGATACGGGAATGCCGGTCCAGTGCGAGACGATTTTGGCGATATCTTCCTCGCTTACCTCCTCGCGCAGTAGACGACTCTTACCCTGGAGTGCGTCGATCTTCCTGGTCTTTTCCTCCAGCATCTTCTCGGTTTCCGGGATGCGCCCGTGCTTGATTTCCGCGGCCTTGGCCAGGTTGCCTTCCCGTTCGCAGCGTGCCTCCTGGGTATGGAGCTCTTCCAGGTTCTGTTTCAAACCGCGAATCTCCTGAATGACCTTTTTTTCGTTCTGCCACTGCAGCTGCATGGTCTTGCGTTTTTCTTCAAGGACGGCAAGCTCCTCACTCAGCTTTTGCAATCTTTCCCGTGACCCCTCGTCCTTTTCCTTGGACAGTGCCTGCTTTTCGATATTCAACTGCAGGATTTTCCGCTGTATCTGGTCCAGCTCCGTGGGCTGGCTTTCTATCTCCATCTTCAGTCTGCTGGCGGCCTCATCGATCAGGTCGATGGCCTTGTCCGGCAGAAAACGGGAGGTAATGTAGCGGTTGGAGAGTACGGCCGCGGCGATAAGCGCTTCGTCCATAATACGCACGCCGTGATGCACCTCATAGCGTTCCTTTAAACCGCGCAGGATGGCCACCGTGTCCTCGACAGACGGTTCGGACGTGTATACCGGCTGAAACCTGCGTTCCAGGGCCGGATCTTTTTCGATATTTTTGCGGTACTCATCAAGGGTTGTGGCACCGATGGCCCGCAGTTCGCCGCGCGCCAGGGCCGGTTTTAACAGGTTGGACGCGTCCATGGCACCCTCGGCACTGCCCGCCCCCACCAGCGTATGGAGCTCATCGATGAAACAGATAATCCTGCCTTCGGATTCGACAATCTCATTTATGACCGCCTTCAGACGTTCCTCAAACTCCCCGCGAAACTTTGCCCCCGCCACCAGCGCACCCAGGTCAAGAGCCAGCACCTTTTTGTTCTTTAATGAGTCCGGCACATCGCCGTTGATGATTCTGCGGGCAAGTCCTTCCACAATCGCGGTCTTTCCCACACCCGGATCACCGATCAGCACGGGATTGTTTTTTGTGCGGCGTGAGAGCACCTGCATAATGCGGCGGATCTCCTCATCCCGGCCGATGACCGGATCAAGCTTGCCTTTGCGGGCCAGGTCGGTCAGATCACGGCAGTAGCGGTCCAGCACCCGGTACTTGTCCTCAGGGCTCTGGTCGGTCACCGTACGATTGCCGCGGATCTCCCGCAGCACCTTGAGTACCGCCTCCCGCGTTACCCCGGACTTTTCCAGCAGGTTCCTGCTGTCACCGGGAACGTCAAGCAGCGCCATGAACAGGTGTTCGGTACTCACATATTCATCTTTAAGTTTGGCGGCTTCATCCTCAGCCTTGTACAGTACATTGTTTGCCTGGGGTGAAAGCGAGATCTGGGCGGTTTCACCGTACTGCTTTGGTTTGGCCGCAAGCAGTTTCTCCACCTCAGCCTGCAGCCGGTCCTTGGGAACCCCCAGCCGCTCCAACAGCGGAATGATCACGCCGTCGCGCTGGGTCACCAGCGCAAACAGGAGGTGCTCGGTATCCAACAGGGCATGATTATAGCGATGAGCCTGGGACTGGGCAGTTTCCAGGGCTTCCTGTGCTTTCAGGGTAAGTTTATCTACTCTCATGAAGCCTATCCTCGATTTTTGTTATATATTTCTTGTACCGAATATAGTAAAATGGGCGAAAATGGTCAAATTATTTAAATTGTAAACCTCAGAAATAAATTCAGGAAATGGTTGAACTCCTTTTTCCCCTCGATCAGGTCCTTGTTGTGCACGTACTCGAACATATACCCCGCACCGCATTCCATCTCGACCCAGTCCAGTGAAAACTCAAATCCCAGCTGAAACCCAAGCTGAAACACGTATTCAAGCACGTCCTGGGTCAAAAAACGCGCCGGGCCGATAAAGGTGGCGTCGCTGCCGTTATACCCGGTATCATAATAAGACCCGTCACCCGTGGTATACCCGTCCGAGGCGTTCCCGTGGCGGGCAAAGCGTCCTTTCAGATCAACCGAATACCAGGGCTCGGGCTGCAGAAACACCTCCAGGGTTATCTGGTCGGAGTTCGGTTCCAGGATGGTCCCGATGCCCTCACCCAGGTGGGTATAGGAAAACATGCTCATGCCCCCGCCGAGCGCATTATCATGGTGCGTGTAGGTATAGGGGGTGACCATCAGGTAGTCCAAACTGATGCGCTTTAATACCTGCATGTCCGGTGTCCAGGTGATGCCGGCCTGGAGGGCCACCTTGTTCTGGGCATTGTCAAGGCTTAAAAAGCCGCTGCGACCGTCCGTGCCGAAAAAGGTATCGGTGTTGAAATCATCGATATAACAAAGCCCCTTGATCCGCAGATCAAACGGGAGTTTGAACACCAGAAACAATCCCAACAGCGAGCTGTCGTCATCACCGTACATCTGCTGGGCAAAGAACATATGGGCAAAGGGCAGCAGGTACACCGGGTTAAAGCGTCCGCCGAAGACCACGGACTGGAGAATGCCGAACTCGAACCAGTTCCACGGGGTAAAAGTATAGGAATGGATAACCAGGTACTTCTCGTACGCCGAATCAAACGGGTCCCCCACCCCTGTCGTATCGTTACTGATATATTTGGGTTGTACCACCATCAGTATGGAAGAAACCCGGATCCAGTCGGTGATATAGGCCAGGGAGAAATGCCCGGCCGCCGGTGCCTGGGGGCCGATAACCGCGCCGTTCTCAAAGAAGGGGCCGAAGGACCCGCGCATCATTCCTGCCTGGAAATAGAGGTCCGGGGTCCCGACGGCCAATCCGCCCACACCGATGTTTTTGGCCCACATCCGTACCCCGAAGATCTCCTCGTTTCCGCCGCCGGACATGGATTCGTCGCTGATATTCAGCCATTCCGGTCCGTAAAACCCGCTGCTTTGGGCCAGACCGCCCCAGGCCAGTTCACCGGAAAAGGTGACAATGTCGCTTAACACCCCCTGGATGATCAGTGAGGCCAGGGCGTCGGTCCGCAGCTCGGAAAAGGTCGTCCAGGAGGTGTTCTCCAGGGAAAACGACAGCGGAGCGGGTATGCTTCTGCCGGGGATTTTGTCTCCTACGGTTACATCGATCTTTTGCAGATAAAGCTTGGCGCGGGCCGCGTCCGCTGCGGGAGCACGCTCACTCACCTCCTGTAAGATTTTCTTTACCAGTTGAATGGGATACGGCCGCAGCAGGGGCAGGTTGCGCGTATAGCCCTTTTCCTGCCAGATGCTGATCCAGGTATACAGTGAATCGTTCGGATCGGACACCACTTGGGACCAGAGTACGGATTGTGCCGCAAGAACAAGGCACAGAAAAAGACACAGGCGCTTCATCGGATTCTTCCTCCATATTATTGTTTAATATATTTTCCAGACGGCGGACACTCCGGCGTAATTATAAAACCGCCCTTGGTCGGCAATATTATAACGGTTTTTCATATGGGTCAGCCGGTACCAGGCCGAAATGGTTACCCCGGGACTCACCACATAGTAGCCGGAGACGGTAAGGCTGTTTGTCCAGGTTACGGTCCCGCTGGGCGCAAAGCCCAGGGCATATCCCGTCTCCCCGATATGATAATAATCGTTGTCCGCACCCCAGCCGTACATGTCTACCTGGCCCTTGGCCGTGGTGTTCCAATGCAGCTCGGCTTCCCATGTCCCGGGTATGCCGTAGGCCAGGCTGAAGTGGAGGTCGACGACATCCGGGCCCAGGTAAAAACCAAGCGGATAATCCACCCAATAGCGTCCGACGAACGACTCAACATAGACGAACCGAGAAGTAAACTTACGCAGATCATAGGCTTTTCCATAGGTCCATGGATCGGCGTAACTGAACTCCGCGTCCAGACGGAACCTTCCCGGTCCCAGGCTGAAAAACGGATTGGACAACACGGTAAACCCCACCTGATACGCAACAGCCAGTGGATTTTCCGTTGCCACCGTTTCATCTCCTGCCGGGGCATCATAGAAATAAAACTCTCCGTACAACCTGATGCCTTTATAAGGGACACAGGTCAAACTCAGTGAAACGGGGACACTGTAGGTTCCCTCGTCAAAATTATTGTGAAACACCAACAGCGGATTAAAATCGGAAATCTCCGGCGGTCTTCCCCCGATCAGATTGCATTGCGTAAAGGTGAATGAAAGCCACTGCCAGGGGGTAAAGGTGGCCCGGCTTAGTACCAGGTTTTTGAACCGGTCCACATACGGATCACCGTTTTTCGGTCCGTTCGGCTCAAGTTTCTTATATTCAGCCGTGGTCAGGGAGTTCAGGTAATCGCTTTCGTTACTTGTAATAATCGGATTAAGATTGATCATATATGCCGAAAAAGAAAAGCCGGGGACAAAAAAACGTGCCTTGATGTAATCGTAATACGGCATGTAGCTGTTGAGGGTCAGCCCGCACCACCTGCTCGGGCCGAGTTTCAGTTTGTCCCTTCCCAGCCGGATCTCAAACGGGGGGCTGTAATAGGCCGCGATGCCGCGAAACGGCAGGCTGTAATAATTAATCTCGGTGAGATCCAAGGGAATATTTATCAGGTTGTTCTTATCAAGCAGCCCGGTGGTTGTTTCACGAATCTCAGGGGCAAACAACAGTGAGAATCCCGCGGCCTGGGCAATGAATCCGGCTTTGATGACCGACGGCAGTTCGTTGATCTCATACATTGCAGTAAAATCCAGGATATCCCTGTCTGAACCGACATAGGTAGGGGGTGTGTTTGTATGATCATATACGGAGGTTACAATCAGGTGGCGGAGTTTTTCAGATTCGGATTGTGCACTGAATCCAAGCTCCAACAGCGGGGAAAAAACCGGAAAGGGTAAGGCGATGTCGGCATTTAATTCATTTGCGCGTTCGACAATGACCGGATCTGCGGAGATTTTGGCCAGGTTATTCAGTCCGGCCTTCAGCTCATCGGCCACAAGCGGCAGCTCCTCCAGGGGGGGCACCATGCCTGCACAAATGAAAAGCTCTTCGGCCTGCTTATACATAAGGCTGTCTAACGGTATGAGCCATGATTCACCAAAAAAAGACGTGAGCAAAACACAAAAAAATATAATTGTGTAAAAGATTATTTTCTTTTTCATGCTGTTGGTGAAAGTTACTCTAAACAGCAATACAATAAAAGTCAAGCGCGGCAATTCTTATTTAAAATGCATTTGACCAAAACCGCAGGTTTTGGTACTTATACTATATGAAGTATCTTTATATAATGCTGTTTCTTCTTTCCGCCATACTGCTTATTCCTTCTTGCGGACAGCAGAAGACATCCACTTCTACACAAAAGCCGAATCCTGTTGTCGCAACCACACCGGGAAAAAACACCGAGACCGCACAACAGGCAAAGAGAACAATCGAACTACAGCCGAAGCAAGAAAAAACGGAGGAAAATCCGCCTCCGATACCCAGAACGGTTTCCGATACTTCCGATCGGTTTGCCCTGGATCCGCAGCAGCGTATTGTGCCCAGGGACTTTAAAATAGGCCCATTACAGGATGTATTAACCGGGCAGTTAAATAAAATCAAAGCGGCGGCGACAGTTAAGGAATTTCTTACCGCTTTAGGCAAGAAGACCATACGGCGTGAGCTTATAAAACCGGATATGCAGACCGAGCTCGAACGTTCGCTTTCGTATCCTCTTAAACAGGGACTGGTTCCCGATGATTTCAGGATAGGTCAGGCCGTTGAAGATAAAGATCAGGAGATGAGTGTCAATGTCCGTTTATTCAAGGGGAAAAATGTGGCTGAGGGAGAGATATACCTGGTAAAAAACAAAGACCAATGGCTGATAGACGATCTCCAGATTGGACTGACACTCCTTGCCGAAAAACCAAGTAAAAGTACCGAACCATTCTCTCCTTCATCATATAAATGGTTGTTGAAAGATTATTTGGAATAATGACAGCAGCGTAATGATGGTCTTGATGTAAGCGGCGATTTCTTTTATGCTTGTATAAAAAGGACGGCGATGGGGATACACGTAAAAAGAATTGAAAAAGAGTTTATGCTGAAAACCCTGTTGGATCGCGATATTCCGGTAATCGTTCACGGTGACAGAAAACAGGCGGGTTTTTTCATCACCCAATACAGCGATAGCGAAATATTCCTGAGACCCAAAGACAATCCGGTAGTGGAATTCATAAAAAACGAAGCGGTAAGGCTGTTCGGTTCAATTGATACTACCTATGTCACCTTATCCAGCACTGTTTTGCGCCGTGACGATAAATCACTGATTATCGAAAACACTGATAATTTTTGTAAAAATCCCGAGCGGAAATATGAACGCATAAACACCAAAAATATGAAGGTGAGTTTTAAGCTCAAGGGCAATACCATTGAGCTTAATTTTCCCAAAACGGATACGTTTGCCATAATTGAAGAACCGCCGAAATCAGATTTGTTTGACGCCACAAGCATAGCCGATTTGATAAAATCGTTCAAAGAGCACTTGGGGAAAATCAGCACAAACAATACCATCGTCATGTTTCGCGAAAAACCGCCGTCAACCCCGGAGGAAAACCTGATTACCCGCATAGGGAAAATACTATGGATCCCCGACACGAAGGGGGAGCTTCCGGGAGAAAACTCACCTCTTTCCCAGTTGGTGATCTCACAAAATGAATTCACGCGTTTTTTTGAAAGCACGGGTGTTGCGCAAGACCTTGTGCATAGTGAAATCGCATCCCTGCTTTATAAGAAACATAAAAACAACATTGTTGCTGAAATTTACTGCCCGATATTGTATCATGAATATGCTATCGGCTACATCCATGCGGCAAATGATAAACCTGCTGATAAGGCGTTTGGAATCGATCTCATTCATTACACGTACCAGTTTTCCAAGGTATTAAGCTATTCCCTGGAAAAGCACGGCTACTTTAAACAGAAATCCGGGGGCGCCGTCAATTATCAGGAGCCTATTATCGATATAAGCGGTTCGGGGTTGCTTTTTGCAACCCAATCACAGGATATAGACAATAAACTTACCATGCTTGACGATATGGATATCATGGTGACAATTAACGAAAAAAAGATCGTTATCGGCTCCCGGGTTATGCGAAAATTCAAAGATTTATCCACATTTTATTTCGCGGTCCAGTTTTTACGAATTTCGGATGCGGATTTCAGGTTTCTTTTTGAATATTTATACGGAAAGATTTTTACAAAAAAAGATGAGGTAAGCTGGGAGGGAGGATCCCCCCCTCCCCCGGTCTGATCTCTACATACTATCTAAGTTTATTCCGTGTCGTTTCTTGGGAAAAGTTTTCAACACAGCAACCTTGTTTCTCTTTTTATTAAAAACAACTCCGCCGTTCCAGTATTCTACCGCAGCGAAAAGCGCATTACCACTGTCGTTTTCATCGCTGTCTTTTGTTCTGAAAGAAACGTATTTTTCCATTTCTTCAAAGTTTTGGTTGACAAAACAATTTATCCGTTTCTTATTAAACGTGTTCCAGCTTTCCAGTTCCTTAAAGCCGTCTCCCTCATCCTCAACAATAAGGTGTGCTTTCTCAGTGTCAAAATAATACCAGACTTTGACCTTTTTGTTTATATCACAATCATTTCCGTGCTTTACGGCGTTTTTTATAATCTCACTGATCTGTTGTTCAAGTAAATTAATTTCTTTAATCTCCGGCGGCGCCTTCTGTACCACCAGCAACGTATAGTATCGTATCTGCCTGAAATCGCTGTTAAACTCCTTAAAAAACATTCCTGTTGTATCAAATAACTTACTGTTCTCATCTGACTTAAGCAATTTAAATTCACTCATTCGTTTCCCCCCTTCTTACTGCTCTATTTTGCTTATTGCGTCTTCTACACTATTAGCAATGGGGAAATACCCCATAAGTTTGGTTAGTTCAATGACTTTCTTTACCGAGCCGTGGATATTCGTTATTTGCAGCTTCATGTTCATCTTCTTAATGGTTGAACAGATATAAATAAGCGCACCTATTCCACTACTATCGATATAATCAACATTTTCCAAATTAATAATAAATTGGCCGATTTTCTTTTCGATCATTTTCAACACTAATTCTTTCAGCTTGTAAGAATTATAGAGGTCCATCTCTCCATTAACATCGATTATATACGTATTTGAATATTTTCGAACCTTCAATTCCATCTTGTTCCTCTCTCCTTTCGCTTAATTAACTTTCATAAGTAAAAGTGTTTGATCGTCATGCTGTGGCGCATTCCCGACAAATACTTTTAGATCCGCCTTGATTTTATCAATCAACTCATTCGGTGAAAGATGCGCATTCTTTAACACAACCTTTGCCAGCGATTCAAATGAATACTGGTCTCCGTTGGCATTCATGGCTTCGATTATTCCGTCGGTATAAAGAACTGCAACATCGCCTTTTTCTATCCGAAAACTTTTTTGTTCGTATTTTGTACCACGCTCGATCCCGATGGGGAGCCCTTCGGTATCGATATTCTCCAGTTTACCGGTTTTCTTGCGGAACATCAATAACGGGTGATGTGCGGCGTTGGAATAGGTAATCTTTCCACTGTTCTGATCATAGATCATAAAACTTAAGGTAGCGAAATGATCGATATCGATTCGACCGGTAATACCTCGGTTGATCCAGGTCACAATAGTTCGCGCGTCCTTATCCGATGAGGTTATAAGATGTAGAATGGAGCGTATCATGACCATTACCAGTGCCGCCGGAACACCCTTTCCCGCAACATCACAAATAACCAGGGCAACCTTGTCCTTCTGCAGGGGCAGTACGTCAAAATAGTCTCCGCTGACACCTTTTGCCGGGATGGAAAAAGCTCCGATCGCCGCCTTCTCAAATTTCGGTATTTTACTGGGGAGCAGTTTTTGCTGGATCTCCGCGGCGATTCCCAACTCCCTTTCCATTTCACGTTTTTCAATCAACTCCATATAGGTCATGATAAAGTCAATGGTCAGCGAAGCATAATCGGCGAAGGTTTTAATATGATCGAAATCATTTTCCGTAAAAAACTTTCCCCGTTCACGCTTAATAATGGAAAGTACGCCCAGAATACGCTTTGAAACCAGGAGTGGAATAACGATGATCGAGCTGACATAGAGGGTATCATTTTTGGTATTGTTTTCCATGCGATTATCGGTCGCCGTATTACGGACAAAAATCGGTCTCCCTATTTTGGCCGCCTCTCCCAGAATTGTCTCGCCGATTTTGATGGGGATGGATTTAAAGTACGATTGAATACTCGATATTTTCAGTTTGATCTGGTTCGGGGCGTCATACGGCGGGGGGAAAATCCCGTTTACCGCCTCCACCCGTAAAATATCCTCGAACTCATCCACCAAAAGAATGGCACCGGCATCAGCGTTTGTGCTCTTTGTGGCGGATGCAATAATAAAGTTCAGGATCTGGCTCAGGTCCAGTTTCTCCGCAATTGCGCTTCCCAGATTACGCATAAACTCAAATAATGAATCCAAATCATTCTGTAAAAAATCGAACTTGTCGGTTTGTTCTTTTTCATGCTGAATGCTGTATTTATACAGAACATAGAGATGCAGAAAATAGGAGAAGGGGATACAGATATACTGAATAAACACCGAGTGATACGCGGCATTAAAAAACAGCAGGGCGGAAAGAATTCCCAACTGGGAGATAATGGGAATACGGATGATTTCCAGACGTGCGCTGATTACCATGACCGGATTTTCCGTGTTGTAGACCGTTACCCCGTAGAAGGTCACGCCGAGATAAACCAGGTTGGCGAGTATCCATAAATGGGGAACCAGCTTTTCAAACATAACATACCGGCTGCTGAGCTGCATCAACAGGTTAACAACAACAAGCACAAAAAACGCCGCGTTTAAAATATAAAAGATCAGGTCGTATTTTCTTTTTCCGGTAAAACTGCGTAACCAGAGGAGGTATACCCCGATAATTAATATATCTGAAATAACCAGAATAATACCGGAATCCTTAATAGTGCTGTTAATGTAAGGAAGCAGCAAATATAAGCCGCTGTACAAAAGGTCACGCAGCACAAGTATTATGATCACATATTTCAGTATATTGATGGATGGTGAGGATACTCTGCCCTTGATATATCTATAGAAGATACCTATGATAAAAATAAATATCAGCTTCCCGATAAGAAATGTATCAACTATAGCCCTAAGTATATCCGTAAACTGCATGCCTTCTACCTATAATGCATAAACTATCCCACGAGTCCTGTTACAGGTCAATTTAGATAAATTTATACTGTTACTTTATATTATTCGGCGTATTTTTGTATAAGTCAAGTCTAACACTTAATAATAAAAAGAGTCAAGAGGATGATTTTTGATAAATTTTTTTTATTCCTCCCGCTAAATCTGTTTGAAAAAATGCCGTTCTTCTGTTAAAAATAGACATGGTATATCTCTATATTGAGATCTATTCTTTTAAGCAGCTTTTAAAAATCGGAGTACCCTTTCTCTCTAAAATTGATCACGGTTTCAACAAGCTCATCGAAGAAAGAGGCATAGAGGTGCTCCATAATAAAAACGGCTTATTCCTCTTCTGCCTTGGGGACGAAAAACAATTGGAGACGGAAAATATCCTTGATTCCGTCCTGGTCTTCTATTCCATCCTGAATAACGGGAAAAAGCGGCTGCACGGATACAACCTGTTTCTCTCTGCCCGGCCGTCTACGGACGGTGAAGTACTGCTTCACGATTTTCAACAGATCCTCTTCGGAATTAAGGAAGAAGAAGGTTTATGGATTCATAAGAGCAATAAATCCTTGTTCAAAACCATTGATGTGATAGACGAAGTGGGAGATTATCTCAGCATCACCTTTAAAAAACAATCCATACAGACCGAAAAATATATTTCTCAAATACAAAGGATAAAAAAAGATAATTTTGATAAATTGTTGAAAATCTTTTCCCGTATCAAACCTGCCCCGGGAAAATGCAGCGTCTTTCTTATTCACAGCCGCCGGCGTGTTTTGGCCAGGAGTATTGCGGAAAACGTATTAAAAAAATACGTCGGCAGAAAACTTTTCCCTTATATCCCGATTATCAATCCCGGAACCGACATACTGTATCAACTGCTTCCTTTTGTGCATAGTATTAATTCACAGTTCATTAACAAACTGAAACCCTGGTTGAATCCCCCAATGAAGAAGGTTTGGGAGGAAAAAAAACAGCTTTTGCTGGACTTCCTCCAGGGGAAATATGTGATGGCCGATCACGCAAACCGAGATATTTTCTACGCGTATCATCTCTATCTGGAAGCATACTGCAAAATGATGCAGCGGAAATCGCTTCCCGCTGTTTTAATCTGTGATAACATAGAACTGTCGGGTGGGGTGTTCAATAACTATCTTTTAAGCTATCTTACGGATTTTTCCCACCGCTACAATCTTTTAGCGATATTTATTTCAGCGAAAAAAAAATTACCGCCGGCATTCGGTGAATTGAAAATTAAAAAAATCGAAATCCCGCCGCTTTCGGAAAAAGAAGTAAAAACCTGTTTTCATATTCTTTATCCGGATATTACGGTCCCTTCCGGGGTTATCCGCCAGATTCACCGGCTGTCCGAAGAAAATTATAACGCGGTGCTGCACTATATCTACTACCTGCGCCGCCACAATAAAATTCAGGAAACAAACAATCATTATCGCTGGCTGCCTCATGCCGAACTTTCACTGCAGATTCCAAAACAGCGCCTGCAGGCAAGCTGGCAGTTTATAAAATCATTGAAAGAGGAAGAAAAAATACTCCTCTATGTATTAATGCTTACCCATACCGTAGTACCATATGCACAACTTGTCGTATTTTTTGAGTCGGTGGGCTTAAAAGAACGCGCATGCAATGCTTACCTGTCTTATCTGAAGAACACCGGACTTATTGTTTATACCAACGAAAACACCCCCCTGTTCCAGGGGCTGTTCACCTTATTAAAAAAGAATCTTGGTAACCAGGCGGAGTTTTACGAACGAAAACTATACGGATTTATTAGTCAAAATTTACAGTCCTTCCTGCCGTTCGGAGCGGTTCCCCTGATTAAACTTCTTTATCGATTGCATAACCTTACTCCTTTGGCAGATATTCTACAGCGGATTCTGCAGTACTGTATGGATACCTTATCTCTGCGTCCGGCACGCTTTTTTCTGGACCTTCCGGCCGGACTCGTTAAGAACAAAACGCAAATACCCAAGCGCGAGATGGTGGACCTTGTCTGTAATACCTATTATTTGCGGTACCTCCTGCTGGAAGGTAAAGCAAAAGAAGCTCAAAAGCTGGTAAGCGCAAAAATTACCCAAATTACCTTTTCCTATACGGCCGATCCTATTTATGCGGACCTGCATCTACAGCTTTCCCGGTATTTTCTCACCCAAAGAGAGACGGACAATGCGGTAAAGGAAGCAAAAAAGGCGGCGCTCGCGTTTCAGGAACTCTCGTTTACGGAAAAGATGAGCGAATCGTATCTGGAATTGGGGCAGGCCCTGTTGGCCAAGGGAAGTATTTTTGAGGCATTGGAATATTTTGAGTTTACCAGAAAGTTCTCGTCCGAGACAAAGAGCAGGGTGCTGCAGGCCAAAGCCTATCTTTTAAAATCGATAACCCTGTTTTTTATCGGAAATTACACCCAGGCCCTGCATAATCTTCACTCCGGAATCGCTTTAAGCGAGGCACACGGTCTGCGCCAGTTTGAACATCTGTTGTTTTTTATTAAAGGGCGTATCCAATTTGACCTGGGGCTTTACCATGATGCACGCGTGATATTTGAGCAGTGTCTGGCATTGGTCCGCGCATTTTCCCAAAAGGGGTGCAACACGGTATTGAAAGCATGGATAGCCCGGACCTATGGTTATGTTGAGGAATACGAGGCCGCTTTTCGGATTCTTGATACGCTGCCGGAAAACAGGGAGACATTATTTTTCCGCGCGGAACTAAACCTGATTCAAAATAAACACAACGAGGCGATAAAGCTGATTGATAAGGCCCTGGGAATCAAGGAAAAACACGATTTATTCTTTTCGGAACGGTTTTCCTGGAAAAACGGATTTTCCATGATCGAGGACCGCCGTTTCGACCTGTGCCGGAACGGATCGGCTTTATTGCGCCGGCTGAAGGCGTTTAAAGCCTATTCCGGATGTTTTACCGGACACTTAAAAGAAGGATTAAACGAGCTGCACACCGTCACCATCCGCGAAAAACTTCCTGCCCACGAGCCGTATGCGCATTTATATTTTTTCCTCTATTACCTGATCCTCACCAGATGTTCGGTACCCAAAGACCCGGACAGTGATATCGCCGACAGCCTGACCGTACTGAACCTGGCGTTAAAACATCTGCAGGAACGCTCAACTGCAATAGATCAACCCAGGCAAAGAATTCATTACCTGTCAAAAAATTATTGGAATAAACTTTTATTTCAACAGGCAAAACAAAACAAATTAGTGTAAGGGGTCCCAAATGAATAGATGGGAAAAAGCCGGTTTATTTCTGTTCTGTATACTATTATTTTGTTTCAATTGTACCATGGAACAAAAACCGGCGAAAATATTTTTTGTAAACCTCTTTTATGACGTTATTGACATACGGCTTGGAGATGAAACCGATCCCGTTTATACGGCGAAAGCGGTGAAGCCTTTTTCGTATGCTCCGGTGGGGAAAACCGTACGATTCGGCAGGTATCAACTCTATTTCAAGTCCTCAAATGACAATAGATGGAATTCATGGAATTTCAGCGGAGATGATAATTTTTCCGAGATAAAACCGGGAAAGATTTACTGTATTGCCATTACCACAGATGGTGCCATCAATTATTTCAGCATGAACGAAGAAACCGGTGAGGGAGCGAAAGTTTGTTTTTTTAATGCCTCACCGATCCGGGTTTCCGACATGCGGGTTGTATTGGACTCGGCCCCGAACCTTGCGGCCGACATACAGGACCTTGATTCCAATATGCTTTCCAATTTTTACACGATCCCGCCGGGCCGCTATCTGCTGTTCTGGCAGTTTCCCTTTCAGAAATCGGTGGATGAGTATTTATTCTATACACAAAAGGGGACGAATGTTCCCAAGGCGTTTACGTTTCGGCAGGAACACTATTACGTGTTTCTTATCTACACCGAGAGTGACACGACAAAAGCTCTCTTTTTTGATATTTCGCCTACAGCTTAGATATTCTTTTTTTAAGGCCCAGGAATCTGTTTTTCAACTTGGCAAAAAAACCTTCCCCGTATTTCTTTGAATACCGCTTCACCGCTTTTTCGGTCGGGTAATCCTGGCCGTACTTCTTTTTTAAACCGTCCCAGTATTTCACAATCCAGATATAGAGGTCGGCCGAGGTCCTTCCCGGGAATTTGGCAATAATATTCTCTTCATCTATGATGCGTACAATAGGAAGATAAACTTTATCAAACCAGGAAACCACCGCTTTTTTATAGGGGATCTCATGGTCCTTGTTCATATTAATAAAATACTTATGCACCTGAATATGCTCCAATAACTCATCAAAACGACCGGGAGCGGTAAAATCAATCTCCGCCTGAGGTCGGTATTTCTTCAAACCGGTTTCCTCGTAAAAGCACCTTTTCTCACACTCAATGACCGCCTTTTTCAAATCCTCCTTACTCATATCCTTGTGCAAACCTATTTCCGTTTCCAAAGAGGTTACTTCCGCGTCTACAAACTCGATACCGCGTGAAAGTGCCACGGAAATACGGTGATTGCCGTCACGCACAAAATACACCCCCCCGATCTCATATAAACGGACCGGCGGCAGTTCGATATGCTCCTTGTGCGCCTTATTGATCCTCTCCCAGCGCTCACGCAGATATGCTCCCCTGGGGAGAAAAACCCGGTTAAAATCCTTATACCTGCCCTCACTGCCCACAATATGCGAGATTGGTATGTGTTTTATTCCCCGGTATGCTTCTCCGTGAGGTTTTAGGATGGAGTACGCGTAAGAAAACGGGATGAGATCATCCTTTCGTTTGGTGATAAGCGAACCGAGCCTGGAAAAAAACGCCCTGAGACGGGCCTTGTTAAAGATACCGCTTGCGTCAATATCATGCATAAAATCATTCATCATCTTGGCCATGGTTGTCCTCAATTTGCAAAATATAATGTTTGAATGCGTTAATTACCGTTGTATCCATATACCGGCTTTTTCGGGCCGCGTTTTGACTATAGAGATGTATATGCCCGTGAATCAGGTATTTTGGTTTAAAGCGACGCATAAACCATAAATAGGCTTTAAACCCCGTGTGACACCGGTCATCCCAATCATGAATACCGCGGGGTGGAGCGTGTGTTATCAGAATATCGATATAACGGCCGTGTAAAAGCCGGTTCCAGAGCAGAGAAGGCAAAAGGCGCAGCATATAAAAAAACATGCCCCGGTCACTGAACTGATTAAGACCGTTATTATAATTCATACTCCCGCCCAATCCGGCTATTATCAGCCCGTTTATATAGCGAACCCGGCCGCTGATATAGCGGCCGCCGCAGGGCCGGTACCGCTCATGTTCCGGGGAACGGAGCGGCAGATACATCCTGTAGCGCGCATCATAATTGCCCAGGCGCCTGAGATTATGATTACCGAACACAAAAAATAACGGCTTGTTCAGACTGCTTATAATAAAATCATAATAATCCAGCGGCAGATCTCCGCAGCTTAATACCAGGGAGACGTCCTTGAATCTTTTTTTGATATTCGTACTGTATACCAGCGGATCGATATAATCGGAGATACAGAGAATTTTCATAGTATAAAGATAGTAAAATACAGAAAGGAGTCAATTGATTTTAAAAACATTCATGCCGCTACTCGATATCCGTTTTCAACAGTATTTCATGCAGCTTGTCTTTGTTAAAAAGATCAATCGGCCTGGTTTCCGCGAACTCGTATGCCTTTCTGGAAAAGGTCGAGCTGGTAATCATCAGGCCCTTCATTACATTGATTTTTTTCATGGCTTCGTGCAGATTGCGTACGGCTGAATCGTCTATAATTTCAGGCACACGAAATATTCTGATAAGCTTGGGCATTTTACGCGCTCCCCGCCATTTCTGCTCCGCTTCCACCGCCATAATCTGGCAGCCGTTGGGAAACTCACTGATGTCACGGACCTCCAGTTTCAATGCCTTGATCATGGAGATACAGATGGCCTTGAAGCGTTCCTTCTGTGAGGTAAGAAAATCCTTTATACGGTCATCGGTACGAAACTCCTGGTACTGAGACAGCTTCTCCGCCACATCACGAAAAGACGGGCGCTTGGCATACACCTTTTCCCACTGTTCAATGGCCAGTTCAATCTGGCGCTTTTTTTCGTAACACATCGCGATAAAATACCGCGCATAGATAACCTCATTCCGTTTCTCGCTTTCACCGATCCTGATGGCCCTGTCCAGCTCGTTGATCGCGCTCTCACAATTATTCATATTCATGAAACAGGTGCCCCGCTCGATCAACGCCTTGACCTTTAATTCGGTATCGTTCTCCGATTTTTCAAAATAAAGCAGCGCGCTGAGATAATCATGGGCATCCTTCTGCAGTTTTCCCAGGTAAAAATACGCGTTATAGTTGTCCGATTCATACTTCACCGCCTTTTCCAATTCCATTTTGGCCTCTATCGGTTTTTTTTGTTTATACAGAATCTTACCCAGCCGGAAATGAGCGTCCCCGTGATCGGGATCAAGTTCTACGGTTTTCAGGTAATAGGAATATGCCCTGTCGTCGCGTCTGCGCTCCTCAAAAAGCAGCCCCGCATGGTAGTGATGATCGGCCACAAACGGTTCGGCCTGCAGTAACAGTAAGTATTCCTTCAGTGCCTCTTCATACTGGTGAAACTGCATAAACAGCTCGGCGATCTCCTTGCGAAACTGCACTTCCCTGCAGATACCTGAAAAATTACCCAGACTGTTTACGGTTTTAAACTCCATTAAAGCGAGTTCGGGTTTATCCAACTCGACATACGCACGCCCCAATAAGTAATGGGCATCCACATCACGGGAGTTTTTGGCAATGATATGTTTGGCAATGCGCATAGCCGGAATTGTTTTTCCCTGTTTTAACAAGGCTTCCACGTTCGCAATTTTCCGCGGCTTGAAAGCCATCTTCAGGATAATTAAAATTAAGGGAATAACGGCAACGCCGACGATAATTAAAATAATGATTGTTGTAACGGGCATCTATAAAACCTTTCTTAAAAGCTTAACCGTTTTCCCAATTACTGTCAAATATTCTCTTTGGCAAACAAAAAAAAAGATGTATACTTATAGGTAGGTGAAAATGAACAGGAAACTTGTGCTTTTTGGAATAGTATTTTGTTTTTCTACTCTATTGGTATGGGGACAAACGGCTTTTGAGACCGGTGAAAAGCTGTGGATGCAGAATAAACCACAGGAAGCCAAGTCCAACCTGGAAACCGCCTTGCTGCGGGACAGTAATAATGAAAAAATCTACTATTACCTGGGGTTGATTTATGATCAGTTAAACGAGCCGGCTAAGGCCATAGAGATTATGCGCAAAGGGCTTCTTGTGGCCAAGGATTTAAAGGATGTACTTTATTTTAATATTGCCAATGATTATTTCAAACAGAAAGATAATATACTGGCCGACAAAAATTATACCCTGGCTCTCGCTGAAAACAGCGTGTTCGCCGCGGCCTATCTCAACCGGGCGAATGTGCGTGTGCGCCTGGTCAAATACCCGGACGCCATCGAAGATTACAAAACCTACCTGCGCATCAGACCTGACGCCCCCCAGCGTGAGGAGATCGAAAAACTGATCAAACTGCTGCAGCAGTCTCTGGATGAGCAAAAGGACCTGTTGAACAACGTATTAAACAGCATAAAAAACGCATCGGTCGATACCCAGACGGAATCGGCGGGTACGGAAAATTTCCAGGAAACGGGCCATACTGAACTGGATATAATAGAATAAGCAAAAACCAAAGAGGTGTACAACATGGATAAACGCGTATTATTTATCGGCGGCGGAATACTGCTGTTAATCCTGATCTTACTCTTCCTGCTCCTTTTTACCAATACCTTCGGGGGAGCGCCGGCAACGAGTGAACGCGATAACGTTTTAAAACTGGCACGGGATTACCTCAAGGACGGGGAGTACCAGACCGCGCTTGACCTGCTGAACGATCTTTTAAAGAAAAATTACGATGATAAAGAAGCCCGGGACCTGCGGGACGAAGTTGTCAAACAAAAGAAAGAGGCCGAGAGCAAGACCTCTTCGGGTTCGAAGACCACAACCATCATCCGGGAGGTCATCACCGGCGACAATGAGGTGCGCCGGCCCGGAACAGACAAGCCGCAGCTTGAAATCCCCGAAAACGCGACGTCCAAAGAAAAGGAGCGCCTGAACAAAATACGCGACCTGCTGGAAAAGGGCATAAAACAGTTAAACAACCGTGATTATGATTCGGCCCGTGGTTCGTTCAACGAGGCGCTGCAGATCGATCCCAAATTGGGAGAGGCCTATGCCCGGATCGGCCAGGCCTACCTTGAAGAAAACCCCGACAATCATGACAACATCCAGAAGGCCCTGGAAAACTCCCGCAAGGCGATTGCTTACGATCCCAATCTTTCTTTGCCGCATTTTACCCTTGGACAGATTTACGAAAAGGAGAAACAATGGGACAATGCGGAAAAGGAATACGGCGAAGCCGCGCGGCTGAATCCTCAAGACTATCTGGCCCTGTATAAACTGGGGAATATTCAATACCGCCAGGGGAAATTCTCAAAGGCGGTTCAGTCTTACACCAGCTGTATCCACATTAAATCGGATTTTTATAAGGCCTACTACAACATGGGTGTGGCCCAGATGCAGTTGAAAAACACCAAACAGGCCGTTTCAGCCTTTAAGGGATTGCTTTCCCTCAAACCGGACCATGCCTACGGACATTTCCAGCTGGCGACACTCTATGAAGACAGCGGGAATACCGCCGCGGCAATTAATGAATACAAACAGGCGGTAACCTATGCTCCCGATAAGGCGGATTTCCAGCGCAGGCTTTCCGGGGCACTGATCACCGCGGGAAGGTATTCAGAGGCGGAATCCACCCTGAACAAAGTACTGCAGCTTGATCCCAACCATCCTGTTTCCAACTTTAATATGGCCAACCTGAAAATACATACGGGCAATTACAGCCAGGCTTTAAGTTACGCGGAAAAGGCGTATACCATGAGTTCCAATACAAAGGAGTACGCGTATACCCTGGGCCTGATTTATGAAAAATTGAAAAACACCGACCAGGCCATAACCTACTATAAAAAGGCCATCGCGCTGGACTCACACTATTTATTACCGCTTATCAACCTGGGGAAACTCTATGATGATAATGGGTTGTATGATGACGCACTCCCCTACCTGAAAACCGCCTATAACCTGAGTCCCAATTCGTACCTGGTGAACAACAACCTGGGGACCGTCTACCTGCACAAGAAGATGTACCAGGATGCCATTACTCATCTGAGCAAGGCCATCAGCCTGCGCTCACAGGATACCCTGGCGCGCTATAACCTGGGGCTTGCCTACCTTGAATCCGGCAATAACCTGGAGGCCAAAAAGACTTTTTCCGAGCTGTTTTCCGTGGACCCCAACTACTGGGACGCCTATTACCAGTACGGCCTGATCCTGATAAAAGAGGGAGACAAGGCCCATGCCAAAGAGATCCTTTCCACACTCATCACAAAAAACCCGAATTATGCCAAGAAACCTGAGGTGGAAGAGATCTTACGCGGTCTGTAATAAGAATAATTTTGTCCGGCGAAACCGAGCACGTTTCAGCACTCACTGAACAGAATTTTTACACCGTGCGGCCGGTAAGCTTATACAGCTCGTCCTTGGTCAATGAGTAATAAAGCGGTCTGCCGTGCGGACAACGCGGATTTTCCAGGTTCAATACCCCTTTAAAAAGCTCCACCGCCGTCAACGCATCGATTTCCTGCCCCTCTTTGACAGCCATCCGGCAGGCGGTTTGCGCATACAGTTCATGCAGCAGCTCATCCTTGTTTGCCCTGCCGTTTTTCAAGCAATCGATCAGTTCGTTTTCAGGCAACGCCTGCATGCTTTGGGGCAGTTTTAAAATTTCAAAACTCGTTCGGCTGATTTTTTGCACAACAATGCCGGCGTTCTTCAACTGTTCCATATTCCGAATAATAACTTCGGCCTCTTCTTCTTCCGCTTCAAAACCAAGGGGGAAAAGCAGTTCCCCTGTGGCGGCGGGCTCGTGCTGTAATGTATCAAAAAGCAGGCGTTCATGCGCCGCGTGCTGATCCAAAAAATACGCGGTGTTCCGATAATCGAAAATGAGAAAGGTTTTCCACAGCTGTCCCAGATAGCGGAACTCATATGCCTCGGCCTCCGCCGGCTCGCTCGTACCGGCATCATGGATTACCTCCACCCGGGATGCTTCGGACCTCGATACCGGAAAGGTAAAACCTCCCGAATATGTCGTTGTTTGCTCTTTTGCATGTTCGGTTTGACGTCGGGAAACCGTACCGGCTTGTTGCGTTAAAATACGTTTGAGCAGGCCGACCAATGTCTGGTGAATGAACGGCAGTTTTTTCAGGCGTACTTCCTTTTTGGCGGGATGAATATTAAAATCCACAAGTCCGGGATCGGTTTCCAGAAAGACAAAGCAAACAGGGAACAGGCCGCCCGGGAGAAACTCCCGATAACCGTATTCCACGGCCTGGACCAATGCGTATTCAAATATACGCCGCTTGTTCACAAAAAGCTCTATATGCTTTCTATCCTTTCTGTACAGGGCCGGGGAAGCACCGATCACCGTGAGGGTGAAGTCCCCGGTTTGTTCGGAGGCTTCAAAAAACAGTTCCGCGTGTTCGTTATAATGATACGCATCAGTCACCCTTTTTTTCAGCGTCTCCCGGTTCAAAAATATTTTCATTTCACCGTCCACAAACAGCTTGAATACAACATCCGGAAAGGGAACCGCCTTGTCGATAAACACAGTTTTGCACATACCGGTTTCGGCAGAGGTACGTTTAAGGAATTTTTTTCTGGCCGGCATATTAAAGAACAGGTGAGAGACTTCCGCTACCGTACCGCCGGTCCCGCGATAGGGTTCAAATGAAATAATTTTACCGGCCTGTACAACCAGGCGGTGCGCCTGCTCCGCGCTGCCGGTAAGCGCGCTGATAATCTCAAGGCGGGCACATGCCGCCATACTTGAAAGGGCTTCGCCCCGAAATCCCAGGGTCGCAAGTGAATCGAGATCATCAAGTGATTGTATTTTGGATGTTGCATGGGCGCAATAGCAGAGTTTCAAATCATCCGCGGACATACCCAGCCCGTTATCAACAACCCGTATGGAAGAGATGCCGCCTTCTTTTAGATAAACCGAAATCTCATCCGCCCCGGCATCGATTGCATTGTCAAGCAGCTCCCGCACAACCGAAAACGGCCGCTCAATCACCTCTCCGGCCGCAATCCGTCTTGCGACATCCTCTCCCAGGATGCGAATTGTCCGGGATTTATCGTCACTTTTATTCATCAACACGCCTGTATTTTCTAAAAACTGATCTGTGTTTCAAAACTGATCGTTGTGGCCACCTTGGGCCGTCCCGAACCGTCATACACAATATCCCCGGTCTCCGTGTCCCGCATCAGGGAGCTTGTGAGGTAGAATATTATATTGATATTTTCCGTCAGGGGGTAGCCGACGGCGGTTTTTATCACCGTATTCTCATCAAATAAATTGAGATTATTCTGTTCACCTTCAGCGAGGGTTTGGATAAAACGCGTTCTTTCATAAGATATCTGAAAATAAATCCCTACGACAGGGATTACACCCGGTTCAAGGGTAAACTGCAGGATCAGGTAATCATCGTCCCCCATCGTCACATTCCCGTCCTCCAGATTCAGGGGCAGCAGATAACCGGCGGTAAAGGAAAGAACCTTTTCCCACGTATATTTGCCCTCCCCGTAAATACCGAAGGTCGAGGCCATGTTCTCCGCTGTTCCCGGATTCAACAGGTAATCAATAACATCATATATGTACGGACCGCGCAGGCGGTCATACAGTGCATTATAGAAGGCCGGCTTGAACATACCTGTAGAATAACGTGCCTCAAGCCGCCAGTCGAACTCTCCCACGTTTCCCAACAGACCGGCCGCGATCCCGTAATTGCTGAGTGTCTCATCCCCGGACGGTCCATGCCAGATCGCGTCGAAGGCAAACCCGCTGTCTATGCCGCCGGCAACCTTTTCCCTGAAATAGGGCAGCATACAGGCGACATCGGCAAACAGCACCAGGCCGAACGCGTCGGTTTCCACCAGCGGGAACTCCGTATCAAGACCAAAATTAAAAAACACCGGATCACCGGTCGTGGTCGGTCCGGTGTAACCCTCCAGGGAATTTGCCGGATTAAGGTCCACAACGGCGCTCAATCCGAACGCCAGGGGAAAACTTTTTCCCGCCGGACGGACATAAAAGCGGGCGCCCATAATCTCCGGTTTCCCCCGGGCAGCCTGGGCCAGATCATTACACATCAACTCGAACCCCACCGTATTGAAATCCATGCCGAGATTGAATCCCAGTCTGCGGATCGCCGGGAACTCCGAATCGTTTGCATAATCCCGCATAATAAGACCGTGACCGATGGTGATATCATCCAGATTCCCCAGTTTAATGAAAAAATCATCACGCAGTTGCCCGTACTCCAGACTTTTTATCTTCAGGATCAGGTCGGCGAATATATCTCCGATCCTCCCCCCAAGATCGTCTTTGTATTTGGGATCCGATCCGAACGACCATTCATTATTGCCGTCCGGTTGGTACCAGTCCTGCGGATCAAACATATTTGATTGATAAATTATCGGGAGATACAGGACCAACCGGAAGTCGTCGAATTTTATCACCGGCTGCAGGATTGCCTTGGCATACGTAATATCACCGATGGTAACCGTACCGATCTCCATGCCCAGCATCTGCCGTAAGGCCTTTACCCATTCCGGTTCTGCCTGCGTTGTAGTACCCGTGGGTCCCTCACCCGCATCACTGAGCGGTTGTGTACTTGTGGCGGTACCCGTATGCCCCGGGACTTTGGCCGGATCAAGCTTTTTGAACTTCAGGCCGCGTAAAAAATCCGTGCGCAGCCGTGCACTCATAATCTCCGGCTTGAACCGGGCGGTGGTGGTATCCGCCCATTGTCCGCCCTTCAACGTAATACTGCCCAGGGTCTTTTGCGACAGGGCATCCAGCTTGGTCACCTCAACCTCACCGTCGAACACAAATATCTTTGCCCCGATATTACCGGGAACACTTTCATCATACAAAGCCTCAATGCCCGTGTCCGTCCCCCTGATACCGCAGACGGCGGTTCTTGTACGCAGACGGTAACGCTCTTCTCCGCTGGCTTTGGCCGCGACAGTACGAAACTTGCCGACATAAAGTTCAAATGAGTTTTCCTTTGCCCCGTTGAGACCCTGAATGGAGGTGATGGTGAAATTCGAATTTTCATTTATACGGATAATCGTCCCGTTTACGAGCTGCAGTTCCACATAATCCTTTTCTTCGGTGATCACCGTAGAGCCCACGGGGACCCGGTTGCCGATCTTCAATTTATCGCCCGAAAGCTCCGTGCCGTTCGACTCACGAATCTTTAATCCGCCGCTTGGATTTTCAAAATATGCCAACAACGGTGCCTGGGCAAATACGGCGCCGGTCCCTGCGAAAAAGAGTATCAATAGTATAAAGATAGGTAATCTTCTCATATTCCTGTCTCCTCCCGTTTATATGGGCAATGTCAGGGCGCACTCCAACCCTGAGGTTATCTGCCATTTATCTTCCCCGGCACCCGCGTCGGGCACATAGCGAATTTCATACAGCAGTGTAATAACCGCCGGCCCCAGTGCGTAGTTAATTTTGATTGTGGTCAGGGCATCCTCAGCATTAAATAAATCCGGGAAAAATCCGTCCCGGCGGCCGAGCATGGCCTTGTCGTAGATCATATCCACACTCAGTCCCGCCAGAAGTCCCTGCTGCAGGGTAAGCATGGCGCGTAAATGCGGATATTTGATATAGTCCGTGTCAACCTGGGTAAGCGGTCCTTCAAGTGATACCTGAAAAAACAAAATACCGGCGAAATCGGTACCCAACGCGGCATACCATCCCAGGTATGATTCGATACCGCCGTTTTTTACCAGGCTGTATTTATCGGCGCGCGACAGATCATACGTCTGATCAAAATAAACGGGGATAAAGTTCTCTCCATTAATCCTGAGCTGCGCCGTATACGTGAAGATATCAATAATCTTTCCCCCCAGACCCACCATGGCCCCGGTAGCGTTAAAATCATCAAGCCACACAAGATCGCCGAAGACCGCGAAGGTAAAGGGAGATTCGGTGAGAATCGGTTGTTTTATATCGATACCGACCGCGTTGATAGAGTGTTGATCATTCGGCTGAAACCCCAGGGAGGTGATATACGTATCGTCAACATATTTGAACGGGTCTCTGTCCATGGCAAAGGTGGCGCCTATTTCCAGCATACTGAGAATCGGAATATCGGTCAGTCCCAAAGGTCTGGCATAGAGTCTGGCACCGAACACATCCAAGGCCGCGACATTCCCCACCATGGTTTCCATCCCGATATTGGGCAAACCGAACAACCTGCCGTCCAGGTCAAGGTTTAGTCCCAATATTCTCTGTTCGGGCAGAAACAGGGTATTATCATAATTTCCCATTATATACCCGTTGCCCAGTGTATTATTATCAATTGAACCGAATTTTATATAAAGAGGATCGCCCTTATGGGCCCAGCGGACATACCGTATTTTTGACAGGATAATATCAAGCACGGTCTCATCCCCGGACGGGACCCAGTCTTCGCTGCGCACCTGAAAATCGCCGTCCACAAAGCGGTAATGCAGGTAAAAATCCAGTCCCACACCGAAATCACCATAAGAAAAATCCGGAAAGATCCCGAGTTTCTGGTAGGTTTCCACTTCTCCGCTGTCATTCTTTCCGAATGAGGCATGACCGAACAGAAGCCCCAGGGAAAACCCGAATGCAGGCCCCTGATCAGGGGTGGTTTCGGGAGGTGAGCTCTCCTGGGCAAATCCCACGCCCCCCATAAAGCACAGTAGAAGCAAACAGAGCAGCAAGACGGGAGTTTTATGAAACATATGCTCCTCCTTATATTTTATAATTAATTATATACCATTGGGAGATAAAAACAAGGGAGTGGGGCGATTCCGGCTGAGGGAGCGGGCCGAATCGGCGCTTCTCCTTTCAGAACGTCAGGTTCACTTCCAGGGCCAGGCGAAAACCGGCGATGATTATATTCTCCGTTTTTATCTGGTCCGGGATATTTTCCCAGTCCATGCCGATGGATACTTCCGCGCGAATATAACCGAAATCGGGATAAATGAACGACGTTTCATGTGTGAGGATGATATTTACCGGGTGGCTGCCGAGGTCTTCCTGTAAATTGTAAAACTGCAGATCAATACGCTCGGTATGTCCGATAAATCCGGTTTGGGCTATCTCTTTACTTAACAAAGGGAGCGATACCCCCTGCTCCGGTCTGACATACCATTGAAACTTTACGCTCCCCTGGTCGTATATCATAAGCTCCTCATCCTGGTTCACCGCGAACAGGTTGTGAAACACCAGGGTATTCTTCACCTCATTCTCAAACTGAAACTGGTTTTCCAGGCTGAAGGAATAGGTATCCAGGCTGTTGTCTTTATCATAACGCAGGTCCAGGTTGACCGCCGTGGAATACTGGTCGATCGTATAAAAATTAAAAATGGCGAACGCGCCGGAACTTCCAAAAAGGTTAATGGCGTTACTCCTGGTTTTCAAGGAAAACACCGTAGCGTCATTATACAGGGTGTCCTGTTGCACAAACTCCTTTCCCAGGGAAAGGTCAACCTGGGAGGGAAGAAAAATGTCCCAGAGATTGGAACCGAACGGCCGTATCAGGGCCAGGGTTGCCTCCGGTTTGTAATAGGCCTTTTGTATATCGGGATTTTTTTCACGAAACCGGGATTCACACTGCGGATCAAAGAGTTCGTCAAAAGGGATAAACGTCCAGAAATATTCCTGTACTCCGTACTCGCTAAACAGTTCATTCAGGTCTCCGGAAAATGATCCGCTGTTTCCCAGAAGACGCGTTGTCCTAAGCGTTCTCCGGTAACCCGGTGTTATGGTCAGCGTCCCCAGTTTTATAGGAAGATTAAGCAATAGTTCAAGGGTATTGATCTGCGTTCTTGAGGTTGAGGTGATTTCATAACTCTTATACCCCGAATCCAGCTCCAGACGGGCACCGACGGGTGTTGTCTCAAGATTTTGTACCACGGAATAGTCCCAGCGCCGATCCTGTACCGCGCCCTGCTCCCAGGGAAGAAGATAAGTGTAGGCGGAGAGCCAGGAATCAAAGTACATGCGGTCCTTATACACAAAATCAGCGCTCGAAGTAGCGATGTCGGTGGTCA
Organism: uncultured Spirochaetaceae bacterium; assembly: GCA_964634205.1. GTDB lineage: Bacteria > Spirochaetota > Spirochaetia > SZUA-6 > RPPD01 > JAFGGG01. Next base: position 15,090 of record CAZWKE010000012.1, on the reverse strand, counting down.
AGGTTAATAGGTACGGGGAAGCCAGGAAGAAGTTGAGGTTTCCGTCCCAGTTCTGGATAAGGATCTGTTCCTGTGATTGGGTGCTTTGTGAAAGGTTGAGAGTGCCGATTCCGGTTAAGGATAAATTCAGCTCATTCCCGCGTGACAACTCCCTGCCCCAACTGCGTTCACGCAGTGAAAACCGGTCAATGAACACAATGGGAGATGCCTGCCGGGGTATTTTTACCCGGTGGCCGCCGGACACGGTCCAGTCCGTATCCACTCCCTGCAGATTGAAATCGGCGGACAGCTCGGTTCCCAGCAGCCCGCAGGAGAGTTCAGTCAGATTGTTGGTGCTCATATTGCGGGAAGGATCACCGTAGAGGCCGGCAAACCCCGGAGTAACGGCCAGAAAATCCTCATGGATATTCAGATCGGAAAACAGCGGTACACCTCCGACCGCGGCGAGTGTACCCGGAAAGGAAATATCACTTTTCAGGGCAAAAGCCCCGCCGATAGCCCCGTCCGGATCACGGAGGTGCAGCTCATCGATCAACAGGGTACCGCCGTCCGTGTTATTTACCGCGATGCTGAAGAAAAGCAGGGAATCATAGTTGTCCGCCGTCACCGCGGCACCCGCCACCTGTGTATCGTCAACCGAGACCGTGCGATTTTCCAGATCGATGATAATCTTGCGCCAGCGATTGTCCAGGGCGGTTTGCGGTATGGTTGCGGTTATTCCCCTACCGTTTACATCGCTGAGGGAAAGCGTGATGTCGGATGAGCCGCCGGATTCCGATAAACCCATTTTGGCCGCGTACAGCTCCACCCTGCGATAGCGCACCCCCTCGGTACCGTGTTTGAAGGCCGTCTTTATCGTAAAGCTGTTCCCGGCGGGGCTGTTCCAGGTAAGCTCAAGGATTTTGTTATCCGCACCCGCATTGTGGAAAATAGTCTGCACCTCCGGGTACGCGTCTTCCAACGCTACAGAGGGCTTGCCGGCGGCGTACCGTTCCTCAATCTCCCGCATATTCACCGCACCGGCTGTATTGTCCGTCCAGAAGCTGGTCCCCTCCAGGTGTATTGAATCGATGAGGATTTTTCCGTTTACCGGGCCGACCTGGTTGTTGACGACGATAAGGCGCAGCGAACGCGCACGTTTCAATTTTTCCTGGTCTGCGGGCGTCAAATAGATATTCGCTACACTCCAACCCGTGGCCGCGGCCAGGGCCAGGGCGGCGGAGGTATAAATATAGTTTGAGTTTTCCGGGGGCGGAGACGGATAGTCCAGAAAACCGTTCCCGTCCGTGTCCTCCGAATCGATGATGTTGTTTCCCTCCTGTTTGGGACCTCCTCCCACATAAAGATTGACCCCGTTGTCCGTATCATTGAATAAAAAGCCGCGGGAGAGTTTGGAAAGTTCCTCATCCAGTTTCCCGTCACCGTCTATATCTTCGGAAAGATCGCCTATCTGGAGATAGACACGGACACTGCCCGAAAGCTCGGCCGCCCGGTAGGAATAGAGAATGGACTTTACCTGGGAAAGATCGATCACCCCCTGCTTGGCCACAATCGGAATCTGAAAACCCACCCAGTCATTCTGATTATCAAGCTCAAAATCCATCACCAGGCTTTGGTCCGTGTCCCCCGACGAACCCTCCTCCACAAGATAAGGACCGGGCTGGGAACCGTTTGTGTAGGGAAATACCTGATCCGACGGGACACTCCAACTCAATGGCTGCAGGGAAAAAGATCCCAGGAGATCATACGCGCGGTAGTCCTTGTAGAGTAAACGGCCGCGAGCGGCCAGGCCCGCAATACCGGCCGGATCAGGTTCCGCCGCGGGGTAGGCCATGTCCTCGGTAATGGGGAGATAAAGCCCTTTGTCCTCCATGCCCAAAAGCCGTAAAATCCCCGTGGTGTCCGGATTGGAAAAAGAAACCGCACCCGCCGCCTTATAGGAGATGTTCTGATTCTTTCCCGAAAGTGAAAGCGAGGCCAGGACCGCGCCTGTTCGGGAATAGACCTCCTCGGAGTATGCCCCCGGCAGGATGTTCCAGCGAACCCCCGTGGCCAGCTCCAGGTTGAACAGTTCTGAAAACGGGAATTTGTTCCCCCAGACAAAAAGCACATCCCCGTTATTATCCTGTCCCTGGGAAACGCTGTAGGTTACATCAAGCCGGTCATCCGGCCTGATGGCCGTCAAAAAGGTGATGATCCCGGTATCGTAGTTCACCTGAAAGCGGGTCTCATTGATCCCGTTGCGGGTAACACTGACCGAGCCCGGCACTACATACTGTCCCAGATAGAAACCGTTTGCCGGTGAGAAAATCTGTGCATAAAGCTCCCAGTCAAAAAAAACGGGATTATGCTCACGCTGCGGTCCGTAAAGCTGGTGCTCGGAATCGGGGAAGGGGTAGTGATTCCAAAAGTCTGTGCGCAGGCTGCTTTTATTGATAAACACCCGAAACACCTGGCTGCCTGGACGGGCCTCGAATACCGGTGCGTAAGTAAAATTGCGGTATTCTCCCAGCTCATTATCCTTGGGGATTGCCTTGATCTTTACCCGCCACAAATCGGTGGGCGCCGGAGAAGGAAGCTCATAGCAGTTTAAAAACTCAAACGGAGAAAAGGTACCGGGCTCCCAGAGTAAAAGGCAGACCTTGCCGTCGATCGTCACCTGGCGATCAGAAAGCGGCTCACCCAGGTAGGTGACGCTCCAATCGAATTTTATGCCCGCAGCATCCGGGTCCACGTAACCGCCGCTGGTCCCCGGCAGGGCACCGGCGCCCAGGGCCGCATCACCGACGGAGTTTCCCCCCTTGGTATAATACACCAAAATCCTGCTCTTTACCTGGTTCAGCATAAAAAGCAGGCCCTGGGCACTGTCCTGTTCAATGTCGTTGACACTGGCCTTGCGGTATTTTTTGCCGTCGTCCGCGCTGTAATCGCCGTTCTCATCTTCGATGTACACCTCCAGACCGGTGACATCGGTATCAGGCAGCATAAAGCTGCGGCCGTGCAGGTAATCCTGGGGCGGGATAAACTTTTCCGTTACCTCATTGGCGCCGACAAATACTTTTTCCTGCTTGGTGGTGTTGTCATAGCGCAGTAGAAGCTCATGCCGTGAAAACCCCGGGGTAATCACCGCCGAGGCGCCGATGGAGGCGTCACCCTGTTCCGGAACATCAAGAAAATCATAACTGCCGATCGAAACGTCGCGGTTCCCGATTCGCACACTCTGCAAGAACTCACCCTCCCTGCCCTGGTACCCCACCAAAAAGGTATTCTCACCGGATTCCTCCATCATGGTAACCTCCATGAAATAGCGTTCCAGAAGCCAGAGTGAAAGGGTCAGGTTGGGGATCTGCTCGAATACCAGGCCCTCCCGCATATTGGGAAGCCCCCAGGGAAATACCACCTGATCACCGGGCCCAAAGCGAATGCCCGAAGCCAGGGACAGATTGGCGTTCCAACTGCCGCGCAGGAAAAAATCCAGGTCCGCATCGCCCAGTTGTGTATTAAAAATCGACGTCCCGTGCTGCTGGGCCGCGGTCACTGCCCCTTGTGTCGACTCCTCCGCCGGCACAGCCGGCTGGTCCGTGCCGGGCGCCGCGCCTGCCGCATCGCCTGCGGCGGCCGGTCCGGCATCCGCGGGCGGTAAAGCCTCCGATCCGCTTTCCTGTGCGTACAATGTGTGTTGTGTAATCAGGGTAAGGAGGAAAAGGAATAATAAACCGATCCGCCGGGTATCACGTATAAATTTCAATCGCAACTGTCCTTACTTACAATACTATACCTAAGATTATCGAAAAAACCACTGCCGCGGGCTTAGTATTATTATTGTATACACAGAAGGATAAAAAGGCGATTACTTTTTGTGAGAGACTTCCCCTTAAAAACCACCGATAAAAATCGCATATTATGTTTCGGCCGTTTACAACCGAAAATTAAAAAAAAGCACAGCACGAGGTATCAATGGCGGACGAACAAACCAGGGGCGTACAGTTTATCTCACGCCTGCTTGAAAATCCTGCACTGACTACTTTTTCGCCTCTGCAGAAAGAGCTGCACATCATAAATTTTCTCAAACTGAACGCGGCCCAGCTTTTCCCCACGCTCTCATCGGCGCAGTATTTCCCCGGTAAAAATATGGAACAGATATTCAGTATTATCTATGGATCATTAAAACAGATAATCAATAAAAGCCTCTTTCCGCATATAGAAAAGTTGCTGCGGGAACAGATCGATTTATCATTTGTCTCCTCCTTAAGCACCAACGGCGCAACGGCAGAAAACATCGACGCGCAGGTAACAACTTTTCTGCAGCGGCTGCTGCAAAAAGATATCGCCCGAATCAACTTTGCCGGTCCCCTGACGGCCTTGGAGACGGGGATAAGCGACAGGTACATCGATGAAAGTTTTACACGCAGATCATATCTTCATTTTGAACTGACCAAGGTACAAAAACTCTCCCTCAGCCCGGCGGAAATAAAAAATATGGTGAAACTCTCACTCATGCTGAAGACCGCCATAAACCTGCTTGCCGTTGCCGGGGGTGATACCGTTCATGAGCCGCGCGGGACAACCGTACAGAACCAGTTCGCGGAAAAGGTTCTGGGCGTGCTGCAGCAGGAGCTTTCCGGCGTTCCCATGCCGGTATTACAAAGTGCCCTGCAGAGTAACATTTCATTTCTGGAAAACGACAACATCGGCGCGACCGCCAGGATCACCGCCGTCTTTGCCGCGCGCTGCAGCAACTACCGTCAGTTTGCCAAGATAGACAGGGGGGCCGATACCCCCGACAAAAGCTGGTTTAATATCGCCCGAAAGAATTATCGGTTTTACGGATTCGACGGTAAAATGCTGGACGAGTTTTACATTATAGCCGCAGAGAAAGGTTGGTAAGCTAGGTTATGAGAAAGAGCATCATCAAGGCCCTGGAGTTCACCGTATTCTCGTTTATTGTTCTTGTCATCATCCAAACCGTATTTGAGGACCTTTCCCTGCTGTTGGATTGGGAGACGGGTGCTCGGAGACTTTTGGTCGTTACCGGGTTTATCTTTGACCTTTTTTTTACCATTGAATTTCTGGTCCGTTTGTATTGGGCCATAGTGGAACACCGCGTCAGCCGCTATTTCCTGCGGGAGCGCGGCTGGGTCGACTTTCTGGCCTCGGTCCCCCTGCTGATGTTCAATTCCGGTCCGGCACTGCTTGCCCTGTTTACCGGCGGTTCCTTACTGGTACAGTTCAACAATGTTCTCAATATTTTAAAGGTACTGAAAGCGGTCCGTATCGCCCGCATCCTGCGTTTCTTAAGGGTGATAAAGATTTTCAAGAATATCAAATATACCGAATCTCCCATGGCCCAACGGCATATTGCCCGCATTACCTCGCTTACCGTTACCGCCATTGTGATTATCCTTTTTGTTTTTACCACGGTCAGCGGATTTTTACCGGTCCCCGGGGCGGAGCGGCTCTACACAAACGCACAGCGTTCGGTGGTGCGCCTGGCTGACCGGGCGGTGAACAGTTCCGGGGCGAGCGCCGATCTGTATGATGTGCTGAAAGAAATGAATACCGGTCTACTCCGCGTCAGCACCAAAAACAACGATATCCTCTACTCGCGCTACTCCGACACGGAACTGAACAAACATTACATGCAGGAAGATATTATTATAAAAACAAACAAACAGGAGACATTGTTCTTCATGTTCGACAACAAACCGGTACAGCAGGACCTGGCCCTGCAGGACCTGCTTATCTTGAGTATTATTGTGATTGTTATGGCCTGCTTTCTCTTTATTTACAGTCCGCATTTTGCCCTTACCGTGACCGACCCGCTGCATGTAATGAAACAGGGAATGGAAAACAAGGATTATAACCTCGAGGTAAAAATTCTAAAAAAATATGAACAAGACGACGTTTTCCGGCTTGCCGCGGATTATAACGAGCAGTACCTGCCCTTAAAGGACCGTGAACTTCATCAGGAATCCACACCCTACAGTGAGCTGCGCCTGGAAGATGTACAACTGTAATCGGGGGAACAGATATGGTCGTCTCTATGCTTAAATTTATTATCGAACTGCCGCAAAGCGTTTCCTTAAAAGACAAACGCCGCGTCATCCAATCATTAAAAGAAAAACTGCGCCTGAAGTTCCAGCTTTCCGTGGCGGAAATCGATCTGAACGACTCTCACCGCTTTACCCATATCGGCACCGCCCTTGTTTCCAACTCCAAGGTGCACGGGGAACGGGTTCTGCATAAGGCCCTGGCCTATGTTGAGGAAAAGGTCTACGGAAGGCTGATGGATGTGTCTATTTTTTCCGAATTCTATTAAGCTGTCAGAGGGTTATTTATTGTTCGGTACAAGATAGAGATCCTTGATTTCATACACCCTGTTTACCCGAAAATAATCGATGACTGTGTCATCCGCCTGCAGTTCGATACTGAAATAATGCCGCAGTTCCTCAAATCCTTTATAGCAGGCCACAAGCTCAAGCTCGAAATTTCGTTTTTCGCCTTTTTTCCCGGCTTCCAACGGGTACGGCAGAAAGAGGAACTTCCCGGCCGTTTTGTCGGAGATAATATAGGGATTCTGCCAGGTATCTTCGATCATTTTCATGCGTTTTCCCTTGTGATTGAGTTCAATACGGATACCGGCCAACGGGCCGAAATTTCGGCTGTTAAAAATCCTGCCTTTGATAATCGGAAAGTTGAAAAAATTCCCTTTCCGGTCCAACTCATCCTTTTTTTTCTTCTTATCATAATAGGGCCGTTTCACATTCATAACCCGTTCGATCCCCTGATGAATATAGGTTACCAGGTCTGCATTCTTCTGCAGCTGGTCGATATAATCAGCATCCAGATATGCCAGGCCCCGGCCTGAAACAACATAGACCGGTTCTATCCGGTTCAGCACATAGCAGGCAACGTCAAATCGATATTTTTCCGCGGTCTTTAAATCCTTGCCCAGCTTTCTCTCTTTATACTCTTTAAGAATTTCATCGATTTTATCAAGGACGATCTCTTCCATCAGATTATGTATTTTCATACCCTGCTCCTTTATGGCTCTTCGTTTTCCAAATCTTTTTTGATCTCAAGTATCTCGGTTAACGCCTGTACACATGAAGAAAAATCGGCCAGGCTTTGCTTCAGAGAATAATAGTTGAGTCCCGAAAAATATAATTTGGTAAACACCGAAAAACATATCTCGGATTTGGTTTTATCCAGGTTCGAATAACACCCGTATTCATAGCAGATTTTAAACATATCCTCCAGGCGCTGCTGGATAAAATCCACTATGGCATGAGAAAAGAAAAAGGTAAAGGAAACCTCCAAGAACTTACTCTTACTGTCGATGAAAATACCGCCCGAAAGCCCTTCGTCACTTTCAAACCCCGCGGTAAAGGTCTCGCTGTCATGCTCACTGTCCAGGATTCTGCATCCAAGTTCTTTAAAAAGCACATTGACCCTTTTAATACGTTCCTGCATGATTTTGGATTTCTTCATTGTCTTCCTTTCTGTCTTCATACTCACACACCCAGGGATAATCTCCGTGCCAATGCCGGGGACAATCCCTGTCTGATGATTTTCTGTTGGGTCTCCGTCAATGGATACTCCATGCGGTAGTATTCATAGGTCCAGGTCCCGGTATCAAAAACGCCGAAACTTGTCCTGGGATCATTATCGCGCGGCTGCCCGATGGAACCGGGATTAATAAGATACACTTTGTTTCTCTGCAAGGTCCGTGTTTTTTTCAACGCAAAGAACTCTCCCTGCTCACCCCAGACGGCAGGAATATGTGTATGCCCGAAAAAGCAGATGCGTATTCCGGGATAGTTTCTTTTTACATAATATATACTATTTAGCGCGTTTTGGCTATTTGTAATATACTTGTCTTCATTTTCAGGCGCGCCGTGACAGGCCAGTATAACCTTATCAATAATCACCGGCCCGGGTTTGAACTCTTTAAGGTGCCGGAGGGTGGCGGCGGTTAAATTCCCCTGGGTCCAGCGCACGGCCTGGCTAGCATTGTAATTAAAATTATTATAATTAAGCAGCCCCGCAACCGCCTTATCATGGTTTCCCCTGACAACGACGTCAGCCAGGTTCCCCACCCGTTTTACACAGAAATCCGGGTCCGCGTTATAGCCGACTACATCACCCAGGCAGACTATTTTATCGATATTCATTCTGTTCAAGGCTCGTTGTGCGGTTACCAAGGCCTCGCTGTTGGCATGTATATCGCTGATAATGGCGTATCTCATTTTTTTAAGCCCATACTACGTTATTTGGAATCATGATTCAAGCCGCTCGGAAGATATTTTTCGTTTATTCGCCAGGGAAGGTTGTAAATATTCTCCCGCACCCGTTTGTTTACGCGGGAGAGTCTTTTTATCATGTCCTTCATCAGGGTTCTTAAATTCGTTTCCTTATTGGGGCAGTCTATGGAAACAAGCGGCAGGTCACAGATGCGTACAATCCGTTCTATCTCCTTTTCGGTTACCTCACACAAAGGTCTGATAAGCTTTATCCTCCCGTTAAAAAAGGATTGTACCGGCATCATGGTGGAAAACTCCCCCTGGAAGAACATATTCATCATGGTTGTTTCGATAAAATCATCCAGGTGATGGCCCAAAGCGATTTTGCTGATTCCCAGCTTTTTTGCTTCCTCAAACAATATGCGTTTCTTGTTGCGCGAACACAGGTAGCAGTTGAACTTATTTTTAAAGGACGGCGGAAACATGTGCGCCGAGACTATTTTTAAGGGTATTTCCAGTTCTGCAAAAAAATGCTGCAAAGCCTCTTTTTGTTGCTGTTCCAGGGAAAACTCCCGCCATTCAATGAACGCCGCTTGCAGAGAATAGGAAATGGGAACACGAAATCGGCGCAGGGCCAGGGCCAGACTGAGACAAAGAGAGTCCTTCCCCCCGGATATGCCCAACAAAATCGAATCTCCGTCCTCGATCATGCGAAAGCGGTTTATTCCCCGTCCGACCTTTTTACTGAAATTGAGGAGTTTCTTTTCCTGTTTGGGAGGCAGGACGGTCGGTTTCATTTAATTTTCCCGCAGCCCCTGCTTTTTTAAAAGCTCTATCAGTTTGTTGTCCCTGCCGCAGAGAAGCGCAATATAGCGCAGGGATCCGGTAAACCCGCTTACCACCTTTTGTGAAAACACACTGCCGGAGCCGGTAAACGGAACATACTCTCCGGACTCCTCATCAAAAAGGGTCAGGTCGATCTCAAAGGAAATCGATTCGGGAATATCAATAATTATCTCTTCTTCCCTCACCGCTCGCCCGATGAGTTTGCCGGCATGCCGCGCCAGCTCCGCTTCATAACGGCGCCGGAATCCCAGGTCTTCGAGTTTGCGGTGAAAAGGATCGCCCGGATTAAACGGCAGTTTCCACACCCGTTTATACAGGTTGCGCTTTTGCGCATCCATTATCAGTGAAAACGGACCGAAACCGGAAGCGGCAATCATAGTAAAGAACCCCTGGTCGGTCAGACCGTACAGATCGGTTTTTTGGAGTACCCCTTCCTGCAGGCCCAGCACAAGCGCCTTTTTGATCATGGCCGTGGCAATCCTCACCGCCTTGTGCCAGTACACGGTTTTATACATCAGGTACTTTGAGAACAGAATTGATTCCGCCGCGGTGACGCCCTTCATGGTCAACGCGATTTCATCGGCTTTATAAGGGATGATCTCGCTTAAGAAAAAATCCACATCCTGGATGCCGTAGGGCACACCGCAGTAATACGCGTCACGGTTTAAATAATCCAGCTTATCGGGGTCCAGTACGCCGGACAGCAGCCGTCGGAAAAGGGTAAGATGCGCGCTCCCCGTATAGGAAAGCCCGGTGTCCACAATTGCCGCCACCAGGGAGGGGTCAACGCCAAGTTCCTTGGCAATTACCGCTGCCAGCGGCTGCTCAAGAATCATCCCCGCGGTCAGGGCCTCATGCCGTTCCACCTCAAGATTTTTCAGGGCGTGCGCCAGGGGATAATGCCCCAGGTCATGCAGCAGTGCCGCGCAAAGAAAGGCCTTGACCTCCGGCAGGGTAATCCCGTTTACCCCGTTTGTCTTTTTAATGATGCTGTGAACTATGCGTTTTGCCAGGTGAAAGGTCCCCAGGCTGTGGCTGAGCCGGGTATGGGTGGCCCCGGGGTAAACCAGATAGGCCGGTCCCAACTGTTTGATCCCGTTTAACTCCTGGAAGACCGGCAGTGCGGTGAGTTTTAATAAAGCATCCGAAAGGTAGATATGTTTCCATATCGGATCACGAATCGGATTGGTATAGTCCCTTTCTAAATGCTCTATAATCCCTTGCAAAATTGTTTCAGGCCCACAGGTCCTTCAACCTGTCAAGCAGCTCATTTTCATTACTTTTTACCAGACCGTCCCGCAGCGCCAACCCTTCCACAACCTCCAGAATAATATCCTGGCTGCCGGTTGTGGTAATTCCTTTCGCCATTTCCCAAAAGGCCTCATCATCTTTCACCTTTTCATCGAACTCCGCCAGCTTCTTGTCGAATTCGGGGAAATCCTCACGTACAATCTTATTCAACCCGCTGATCTCGGACTCACTGGAAGAACCGTCCGCAAGCATCATACTTTCGATGCATCCGGCTAAAAATATCTTTTCACGATCATTCAGTTTTTCAATATCTGCCATGTTTTTCTCTCCTAAGGTAGGCATTATAAAGAGTGGTTTGAAATACATCAACCCCTTTTATTCTGTCAACAGTTCTAAAAACTCCGTCTCGGATACTATGGTGATGTTTAATGAGAGTGCTTTTTGATATTTACCGCCCGGTGAGCTGCCCAGCAGCAGATGGGTGGTATGCGAGGAGACGTTGTCCGTTATCGTCCCCCCGCGAAGGGTAATCTCCTGCTTGGCTTTTTCCCTCGGTTTAAAATACTGGAAACTGCCGGTAACACACCAGGTCTGTCCGGAAAATATTCCCTGCCTTTTCTGCGGTCCCCCCTCTTCCCTGAAATTAAGCCCGCATGCTTTCAACCGCTCTATCCGCCGCAGCATATCTTCATCCGAGAACTCCCGGATAATGGTCTCCGCCACCTTGTCCCCGATGCCGTGAATCGCGGTAAAGGGCGCGGGATCACCGGCCTGTGCCGCTTTAACCAGGGAATCAATGTCGTTAAACCCCGCTTCAATCAGCAGCTCCACGGCCTTTCTTCCCACCTCGGGGACCCCCAAAGACTGCAGGACCCGCTGAAAGGGCTGCGTCTTGCTTTTGGCGATGCCCTCTTTAATAAGCGCTACTTTTTTCTCCCCGAAACCCGGGTATTGGGCCAGCCGGTCGGCGTCAAAGGTATAGATATCCTCGATTGTTTTTACCAGGTCATGTTCGAACAAAAATACAATGGTCTCCGCACCCAGGTTGTCGATATCCATCTGCCCCCGCGAGGCAAAAAACTCAATCTGCCCCAGGCGACGGTCCCGGCAAAGCGGATTGGGACAGAAATGATGCGCTCCCCGTTTTTCCAGGGCGGTACGGCACGAAGGACACTCGGCGGGCATTTTCCAGGTGCTACTCCCCTGTTCATTTTTTTCCAGCACATTCTCGATGGCCGGGATGACATCCCCCCGTTTGGATACCGTGACCGTGTCCCCGAGGGCCAGTTCCAGAATATCGATATATTCCTGATTATGCAGCGTCACATTGGAAATGGTGGAGCCGGCCACCCTGACCGGTTTGATGCGGGCCACCGGGGTAATCCTCCCGGTCCTTCCCACCTGGACATCTATCGTATTTACCGTAGTTACCCCCTGCGGCGCCTCGAACTTGAAGGCCAGGGCCCAACGCGGATGGTGCCCCGTATATCCCAAGCGCTCCCGCACGTCAATCCGGTCGATTTTAATCACCACACCGTCGATTTCGTACGGCCGTTCATGCCGCCCCCCGGTCACCGACCGCAGAAACTCACTCAACTCCCGGATCCCTCCCACACTCCAGTCAGGATGTCGAAGCGCACGTTCATCCGTCGACATATTTCCGCCGAAAACCCCGAAATTCTTGTTAACCCGAAATCCCAACTCAATTAATTCTTCGATAATTTGTATATGAGAATCCCTCGACGTCGAAAAAAAACCTTCGTACACATAGATGTCCAATGGAATTTTAGCGACCTCGGAGCTTTTCACCCGCCGCAGGCTCCCGGAAGCAAGATTGCGGGGATTGGCATAGGGGATTTCCAGATCCGCATTGATTTGCTTGAACAGTGCTTTTGGCAGAAATATCTCCCCCCGCACCACCAAGTCCTCCGGACGCGTCAGCTTTAACGGCACCCCGGGTATGGTTTTGACGTTCGCGGTAATATCATTCCCCACAAATCCGTTTCCCCGTGTCAGGGCCCGCTCCAGTATTCCCTGTCTATAATAAAGCACAATCCCGGCCCCGTCTATTTTTTCTTCACACACATAACACAATTCCTGTCCGGCGGCCGTGTTGCATTTATTTATCCACTCCATGACCTCACTTGTTTCATATGCCTTATCCAGGCTTAATACGGGGATGGTATGGGCCACCTCCGGAAACTCACGGCTGAGATCGGAACCTACGCGGTGTGTGGGAGAATCCGGTGCAATAAGGTCGGGGAACTCCTTTTCCAGGGTCATCAGCGTATCGAACAGACTATCGTACTCCGCGTCGCTGACGCTGGGACGTGAATGAACGTAATAATTTTCCTGATACCGGCGGATTTTTTCAGAGAGTTGAATGATTTTTAAGCGTGCCTGCTCTTTTGTCACGTGGTTCCCGGGATTAAATTATACTCTTTTTCGTGCCCTGCTATTCCCTGATATATTTCAGGAACGCATCCCGGTGGCCCTTGGCTTTAAACCAGTACAGAACGGCACCGCTCTCATCCTTGTTCAGCGGTCCGATTAAGACCTTGTATATTTTCTTACTGCCGGTCTTCGTGGCCACAACATTCATAGGATATGACGTATAGGATTTGGCAATCCGTTCGGCTATTTCTTTCTTATTGTACGCGCCTATCTGACAATAGTATTTGTTCTTGAACAACACGGTACTCGTGGTAACCTCCACCCCCGGCGGGATCTCAGTGGTTTGGGTTGTTTCGGTGGTCTGCGTGGTGGCGGTTTCTTTTGTCGGCGGGCGCGGATTTGTCGGGACCAGCGCCAGTTCCTTTGCTTCCGGTGCTTCAACCTTATTGACATCCTCCAGTGAAGGACGTTCCTGTTTTTCCACGCCCGGTGTGTTCAGATCGCCCAGAATAAACTCTTCCTTACTTTTTTCGGCATTGGCAATATCTTCAACCGTCGGTTTCCCCTCGTTCTCGATTTCAGGGGTAGAGAGATCACTGTATACCAGTTCTTCTTTTTCCGGATTTATCTCGGCCCTTTCGGTTACCGTGGGCTTTTCACCCTTTTCAATCCCCGGCTTGTCCAACTCAGCCTGCGTGTATTCTTCACCCTGGGGAGAGGTCCGTGCCATTTCTTCCACCGTGGCTTTTTCATGCCCGGGAGGAGTGGCTTCAGGCAATGAGGCAGTTACCTCTTCTGTTTCCGGATTGGGTTTGTTGATATCGGTGGTTGTCGCGTTTTCTTCTTTTAACGGCAGTTCGGCTTCCGCCAGCACGGTATTCACCTGCTCTTTTTCAGGAGTAGGTTTGGCGATGGAGCTGGTGGTCGGCTTTTCTCCCTGAGCCACTTCCGCCTCTTTTAATTCCACGTTTTTATCACTGAGGCGGGTATCTTCCTTCTCAGCCTCCGGCCGGTCATATACCCGTATACTTGTATCCTCATGCGGATTGGTATACAGATCTTTTTTGGGGTTCCGCTCGGCGATGGCATCCTTCTGTTCCGGAGTGGTGACGGTAGTTGTGGTCGTGGTGGTATTGTTCTTTGGAATCTCTGTTGTCTGGTTCTGTTCGGGAGGGGTGGTTGTCTCCGTCTGCTCGTTGCTTGTCTCATTTTTTTCTATGTAATACTCATCAGGCGCGCCTGCGGCCGGATTAACGTCCTGGTCGGGATTAAAGGGGCGATCACCCGGGAGCCCGGCAATATCGCTTGCATAACCGCCGATCAACGTGGTTTTCACCCTGATAACATCAGTGAATTCCATGCCCAGTTTGTCCGCAGCCTCTCCGGAGAGGAGGAGGAATACGTTGGAATTGTCATCAAGGCGTTTGACAACGGTAACGGTCACTACCTTTCCGTTTTCCATGTTTTTTACTTCTATTTTCGTGTTTTTGGGAAATGAATTGGATGCCGCAAACAGCCCGGAAGTTTCAAAGCCCCCACGGCGGATAACGGCGGCATTCCCTTCCCATACCTGCTGGGAAAATAACGCAGTGCCCATTACACAAAAAAATAAAACGCTTAACAAAATTGCTTTTTTCATAACAGAGATCTCCTTATTCATAAAATCGGCGTGAATAATTTGTTTTCTTTAATAGAATACCACATTTTTTTTCGTTATACCTAAAATATACTTCACGTATGCAGGAAATTCTACTAATGAAAAGGAAAATACCCGTCACGGGTTATGAAACAGCCATCGATCGAAAACGGCGGCGGAGGCGCTAAGGTGGTTTTTACTGCCAAAGCGGATCAATAAGGGCCGCGATGCCGGTTCCCAGCTTAAATCCCAATGTGTCCCTTGTCACCGAGTCTTCCTTCCCTTTGTTCGAGAGCTCGATCTTCCCGGAGTAAATCACCGTATTTGTGCGTATGAGAAGCAGGTACACCTCCGCTGTGCTTGATATTCTCTCTTCGGTCTTGCTGATTTTTTCCACCGTAGAGTGGATACCCACCGCCAGCATATATTTGGCCCCGCCTTGACGGGCAACGGCAAGCGGAATCGCAAAATTCTTGGTCTGAATATAAGAGCCCGTTCCCTTGTCCTGGACATCGTCAAACACAATATGCCCGGCCTCGAACAGTGCGTCGAATATACCTTCCTTTATTTCACTCAAGACTATGCCGTGTACATCGTTACAGCACTCTTCGACATAGACAAAAATTGTCTCGGCACAACCGGCCATCAGGGGTGCTGCCAATAACAAAAACAGCATGATATACTTCATAGACACTTTGTATATCGGCCCGGATAACAACG
>CAZWKE010000011.1:27950-84999 GCA_964634205.1 uncultured Spirochaetaceae bacterium | reverse complement strand
CTCTTCAGCCCCGGGACGATTGACGAGTTTAAAAAACTTATCATCAACCTTTCCCTGCCCGCCATTCTGTTTTTTGCCTTTTTGGAAATCGAACTGCACATTTCGTATGTAGTCGTGTTCGTGCTCGTGTTCGGCGTCTGCTGTGTATTGTACGCGCTGGGCTTTGTGTTCAAAAAGGCACTGCGCCTGCAAAACCGTTATGTGCCGTTTCTGACCACCGGGTTCGAGTTCGGCATGATGGGCGCCGTGCTCTTCGGGGCGGCCTTCGGCCTGGAAAACATAAAGTTCATAGGATTGATCGGCCTGGGGCACGAGTTTTTTATCTGGTTTGTCTACGTCACCCTCTTGAAAATAGCCACCCAGGGTAAAAGCAATGTGCCCGAGACGTTGAAAAACTTTTTAACCTCGCCGGTCATCATCGCCATCCTGTTGGGGCTGTTATGTAACGCGCTCGGCCTGAAGGTGTTCCTGGAAGGATTTATCGCCAGCAAGGCGGTATTCCAGTCCCTGAAATACCTTGCGGGGCTGACGGTTCCGCTTATCCTGATCGTAATCGGCTACAATCTACGGTTTGAGTCCGGGCTTTTTAAAAAGGCATTCCCCTTTATTCTGTCGCGAATGGCCGTGATTCTCGTGTTTGTATTCCTTATCGATTTTTTTGTCTTCAACATGCTGTTTCATTTTGATCCCCTGTTGTCGGCCGCGCTGTTTACCTTTTTTATCCTGCCGCCGCCGTTTATTCTGCCCCTGTTTATAAAAAAGCAGGAGGAGCATGAGCTGGCCTCGGTCAACGGTATCCTGCTGTTATACACCATGGTAAGCATCATCGCTTTTTCAGTGTATTTTATTGCATATACGGCGGGCGGTCCGTCCCGGTAAAAAGCAACCGTACATAATTCCAAATGAACTGTTGATACAGTCCGCCCCAATCGGCGCGGTCGACAAAGCTATGTTGTCCGTGTAACTCTCATAAAAAATCCAAACAAAAACAATACATATGGAGGAAACAAATGAAAAAAACCAAAGTAAGGGTTTACTGCCTGACGGCAGTGCTGTTTATACTTACGGCCGGTTGTTCCCTGCCTTCTACGGAAAAACAGGCGGGCAGCGCGGGAGCAGATTCAATGCAGGCAGTTCCGGACAGGGCGGTGTCCCAAAATCCGGCGGTATATGAGGTGAGGTTAAACTCACTCAGCTCATACTATCCTTCCATTGCCTGGAACAAAACAAATAATGAATACGGAATAGCATGGATATTAATCGATGAGGGGGTCTATTTTTCAAGGATTAATGCCGGAGGAGCGAAATTAATAAATGATGTCAAAATAGCAGGCAGCAGTGAGTATTCCGACCCCTCGTTGGTATGGAATTCCAAAGAGAATGAGTATGGACTGGTATGGTATAAAATGTCTGATAGAGACAGCTCTAAAATCTATTTTGTAAGGATAAGCTCTGAAGGCCAAAAAATCGGCAGCATCATAACCGTGGATAAGGGTGAATACTGCCAGCACCCGTATATTGCGTATAATTCCACAAACAACGAATACGGTGTGGTATGGGATAAAAGAACAAGCGGCGGCGATCAACGAACCTATAATATTTATTTTGCGCGCCTGGATAAAGACGGGAACATATTAACAACATATGACGGAAACAAAAAAACAATAGTAGAAGGTAGCTATAAAATCGGTTCCACCAGCGTATGGAATCAAACCGCGGCCCTGGTCTGGAACCCCGACAGCAGGGAATACGGTATTACGTTTACCAGGCACGGGGGGAGTGGAAATGAGTATTATAGTTATATCTATTTTATCACGCGGAATAGAAAAGGCGGCTTGGATGACGACGCGGTATTCCTGAAATTGGACGATGTCGGCGTTGACGAGCCGTTTTCTCAGCTTGTCTGGGTTTCGGAGAGGCGGCAATATAATGTCGTCTGGTTTGATTCGGCCAGAATAAGGGGCCAGCTGATTGATAAAAACGGAAACAAGGTAGGGAGTAGAATAACCTATCCGCTATGGAGTGACAGATCCGTTTCATATCCTTTTATCACCTGGAATTCCAAAGACGACCAATACGGCATCTGCTGGCATACCAAGGACCATGTAAGGTTTATACGGGCCGATGCGGACGGACAATATATAAGCGGTTCGGGAAAAGAAGTAGGAGATACATACAGCAGCTCATCGGCTTTGGTGTGGAACAAAACGGATGATGAATACGGCATCTGCTGGTTTAATACCGGCGGTAATGAAGGAATATATTTCGCGCACCTGGATAAAAACGGCAGCGAACAACCCCAGGGTATCGTAACGGGTGCCATCACCGGCACCATGCCCGGAACGTATTATATCAGGAATGTAAAATACGGAACGTATTTGGGCGACGGCGGATCACTTGTCGGAGACAGCAGTTTATCGCTGGTGGCATATGACGACAAACTCGATAGAAGACAACAATGGCAATTGAAGGACAGTGACGGGGACGGCTATTACGATATAGTAAATGATATGACTCAAAGGAAAATCACCGGTTATCTCTCCGGCGGCAGCCTAACCGATGATTTGGGGATGGTATCGAGCAGCAGCACGTCTCTTCACCGATGGTGGATATATTGCTATGACGGTGAAGGCGCTTACATGTTAAGGATACAATATGATGTGGGATACAGGATATACGCGGTCCATGAAACCGATGTAAATTTGGTGACCTGGTCGACAACTAGTAAAAAGACATGGCAGCTTGTACCCGCAGGTTATTGATGGATACCGGATTATAGAATATTCCATTTAAGCCACAGCTGTGCGAAAATAGCAAGAGCGGACAATAAACAACTACGCCCGAAGATTTTTAAGGCTTAATCTTCGGGCCTTTTTTTAGTGTGCCGTCTCGCCTGCCGCCTCATCCCCGGCGCAAAGCCAATATGTCGGTGTTTACCTGTTCCGTGAAACCCACTCTTGCTAGTATTGCGAATACTGACTGTCTTGGACAAAGCCCGCTTCCAGATAACAATCGATGATCAGAAAGCGGGATACGATATAGCTCTCTTCGGGACCGGGTAAAATCAACTGCATCACAACAGCCATGCGATTCTCGAAAGGACTTTTAAAGGCTTTTTTTTCCCAATTCAAGCCCTAAATTCTACAGCCAATGCGATTGTCCTGTTTCCTATCCTTTTTCCCAAAATAATAGTCGTTTTTCGCTAGAAATATTGATTTGCCGTAGGTTTACAGATTATGATATAAACAGAGGAGCGTTATTAAGAAGATAACTTTGAAACTGGTTCTGATTTACACGATCTTCTGGCAGATATGGCACTTTGTCTGGATAAGCGCGGTATTCTATTTAATGGGGAACCTGGATTACCAGGTAATCGGTTATTCGGTATCCGCCGTTATCACCTGGCTGGTGTTCCTGGGTGTGGGGCTTATCGGCCTTGTCGTAATGAGCAGGCCGGCGGATAAGCTTATCTCCGCTTTTAACCGTAATCAGGTTGATCTGGATGACCGTAGTCTGCGTAATACGGCGAAACGCGCGCTGAACCTTCCCTTTTACGTGTTTTTGCTCTATTTAACCCTATGGTTTTTATGCTCATTGACGTATTATATCATTATTGCCGCCGGGGGGGTGGGGCAGACCGCGGCCGTCAGTATCTGGGTGGGCGGTATTGCCGGGCTGGTAAGCTGCCCGTTGATCATGTTCGGCATGACGGGCGTGGTTATGCAAAAGGCCAACTCGCGTTTTGCCCTTGAGTTAAGAAAAAGAAACCTTTCGCTTAAGGGAGTTTTTTTGCCCTTTAGGCTGAAGTTCTCCGTGCCCTTTATTTCCCTTGGTTTGGGCTTTTGTATCTGGCTGGGTGGATTGGGTTATTACACGGGCTGGAACCAGATCATCACCGAAGCGCGCTCCAATGAAATCGAAACTCATAATATTCTGGTTGATGTTTCCGGTGCGGCACGCACGGTACAGGAAGGCCGCAAGACGCTCATTGATTTGATTCGAAAATATGAGGAGAAGGGCTATTTTATTGCCGATACGGGCGGCACTATTATCTTCAGCAACCGGTCCGGTTTTACGCCCGATAAGTATACTGCGGCGCGTATCGCACAGCAGAAACAGGTCTCTTTCTATGAGAATTTCGGGGAAAACGTCATTACCCTTACTCCGGTGAATAATTCATACGTGCTCGGCTCGGTCCTTCCCATGGGAGGGCGCCATTCACGGATTATTATCTTTTTAATCTGGGCCGGCATTTTTGTGCTGGGAGGGGGTCTGGTCACGGTTTCCATCGGGTTTTCCCTGTCCACCTGGATGGCGGGATCTATTCGCAACATCATGTCCAACATCTCGCGTAAGAACATTTCCAACAAGATCGGGAAAGACAGTGAGGATGAGTTCGGCAGCCTGATCAAAGCTTATAATGAGTTTATGCAGACGCTGTTCGAGCTTGTTACCCACATTAAGCAGACTGTGGACCAGGGCAAAGAGGTATCGTTGACTATGAAGTCCTCGATCGAAGAGTCTTCGGCCGCGCTGGGGCAGATGCAGATTACCATCGAAAATATCAGCAAGAAATCCGCGGTTTTGGATAATGAAATCGGGCAGTCGAACAAGCAGTCCAATGACATAGAAAATTACGCCAAAAAGGTGCTTGCTATCACCAGTACGCAGGCAGCCAGTATCAATGAGGGTTCGGCTTCCATCGAAGAGATAACCTCTACCATAGAAAATTTCTATAAGTCGGTGGATGAGAAGGTCAAATTATCCAAAGACCTGGAGGACGCCGCCGAAACCGGAAAAAAGGAAATGGACGAAACCTCCGGCATCATCGACAAGGTGGTTGAGTTGGCGGGAGTGATCACGGATACCCTGGCGGTCATCAACTCCATCGCCTCACAGACCAACCTCCTGGCCATGAACGCGGCCATAGAAGCCGCACACGCCGGAGAGGCGGGCAGGGGGTTCAGCGTTGTGGCCGAGGAGATCAGGAAACTTTCGGAGGCGACAACCGAGAATGCCAGGGAAATATCGGACTCACTCAAAAAACTGACCGAAAATATCTATCTGTCCAAAGAAAAAGCCGGCGCCACCAGCACGCAGTTCAATACAATCTATAAAGGCGTGGAGGACATCATCAGCGCTATGTCCGAGATCAAAAACGCCCTGCGGGAGTTGACCGCGGCCGGAAGTCAGATTCTTACCGCTTTTTCCGATTTAACCGGAACCGGGATCGAGGTCAAGGATTCCGCCTCCGAGATGACGGAGATGACCCATACCATCAATGACGCCTTGGCGAAGGTGAGCTCCATCTCCGTCGATACCAAACAGAGCCTGGCGGAGTTTGCCACCGGGCTTAAGGACATTCAAAAATCCATCTCACTTATTATTTCAGCCAGCCAGCAAAACCTTACCAATGTAGAAGACCTGGAAAACTTGACCGACAAGTTTCGCACCGACGCGGAAGAGTAAATCAGGTAATCCGTCGTTTAATTCACTTTTAAAAATTTTGGCTTTTAAAATCCACACAAATCCGTTACACTATAAGCACAGATCAAGGAGAAAGTCTATCGTTAAAGTATTGGTAATACATCCGGACACGCTGTTTCTCGATTTTATCAAGCGCTACCTGGAAATAAAGGATTTTCTGGTACAATCCGTGGACAACTGTGTTGAGGGGTTTACCCATTGTATTACCCACAGACCGGACCTTGTCATCCTGAACAAGACCTTTCCCGCCATGGGCAGTAAGGGATTCCTGATCAAGAAAAGCAACAACACGGCCACCGCCGACATTCCCGTGTTTATCATCGGCGAGTTCGGTTCGGACGAGATTCTGAATCTGAAAAAGATGAACGTGGTGGCATTCATGTCCAGCCCTATAAACCCGGTGGTGCTGGTGGAGCGGATTACCCTGTTGTTCGATATCCCGCCGCCGCCCTTTTCCAAAAAAACCCCAATGCTCCTGGATATGCATGTCCGGGGAAACGTGATCATCGCCCAGATCGAGGGGAATTTTGAGGAAGACCGGCTGGAGGAGTTCAACTATCTCATCCGCGCCTTTTGCACAAAGAACGAGGTTCTCTCCCCCAAGTTGTTTCTCATCATTCCTTGCTTGTATAATGAAAGCATTACCGCGGAGAATGTGGACCTGCTGTTCCGCTTTACCCAGTATCCCGAGCTTGAGATCAGGGACTACAACATCAAGATTTTGACGGGCATCCCTTCGCTGCTGACCCTGCTGAAAAAAAAGGCCCAGTACTCCAATTACGAGGTGGTCAAGGACTTTATCTCCGGTTTTCAGGCGCTGCAGATTGATTTTGACAAGAAAAAGACGGTACCCGTTGACTATTTAAAGGCGGGCTGCATCTATATCTTCGACCTGTACGACAACCAGGGGAGTAAGGTGGTGCCCGCGCTGACCCCGCTGACCGAGGCGCTGCTGCAGAAAATCCGGGGGAAAGAATTAAGCTCGCTTACCTACTACAGTGATTTTGATTTTGACGAGATCGAGCGCGAGGTGGAAGACCTGATTCTGCTGCAGGATGAAAAGCAGATTTACTCGGTATTCGGGGAGAGCTTTGAGCCGATCCGGGCGGAGGTGGACATCTCCAAAACATGGGATGAAAAACTCAGCCTGTTCTTTCGCAGGATGAAGGGCCAGAATATATTGATCGTCTCCGGCAACAAGGAGGTATACGATGTCATCCTGCGCTCCCTGAACATCTATTTTAATATCGAAAAAAAAGAATCCGCGGATGACCTGGGAGAGCTGGTAAAACAGAAAAGCTATATCGTCATTTTTCTGGATGCCGAGCTTTCGGACGAGCAGGTGATTGCGCTGCTGCGCCAGGTCAGGGCCTCGGTCAGCAGGCGCAAGACCTCGGTTATTATCCTGGCCAGTAAGCTGAACAAATCATCGGTCATCCAGTTTCGCAATGCGGGAACCGACAACATCATCGTTTCGCCCTTTTCCACCAACAAAATATTACATCGCGTCTTTGAGTCGGTAACCCTGGACCGAAGATCGTAAGTCCCGTGAAACCGTTCCTATTGGGACAGGATGCGTTTACTCAGCTTAAAAGAACGGTAAGGATTGTTCTTGATCTTTAAAAAGGAGCGGTATATGCGGCAGGCCTCGTAATAACCGTCCGGCTTGCGGAATGAGGACTCAATATCGGCCCGGTACAACTCAAGCAGGTGTGGGAACAGCGGCGACCGCAGCAGTTTCTGGATGCGGTACAGGGGCATGGTGTGCAGGGCGGCGGGCATCATATGGTGGCGCACCAGGAAGACCACGTCCCGGATCAGCTCCTGCCCGAATCCCAGCCGCTTTAAAAATTGGTAGCTGATATCCGCACCAAACTCGCTGTGGTTCTGAAACGGCCGCTGCCGGTCTCCGTGGGCTTTTGTCTTGCCGATATCGTGCAAAAACAGAGACAGCGACAGTAACAGGTCCGTCTCCTTCCGGTGTTCCAGGCAGGCCAGGGCATGCTCCCATACATTGCCTTCCGGATGAAAGTCCTTTGTCTGCAGAACGGAAAGCATCTCATGGATCTCAGGCCAGTAGAGGGCAATAAATCCGCTCTCTCGTAAGACCTCCAGTCCCCGGTTGGGAGAGCCGCTTTGCATGATGCTGCGCAGAAGGCGCCGCTGGGCGTAGGCCGAGGGCGCGGGACCGTCCGCGGCAAGGGTCAATCGGGCCGCGCTTACCGTAAAATTATAGCGCGCCGCCAGGTGGGCCGCGTCCATCACCTGTGTGCAGGTAGGGCTTCCTCCCGCGCGGGGCACAAGGTTCTTGCTGCGCAGATCACGGTAGGCACCGAATTTGTCGATAAACTTGTCCTGTTCACAGTCAAAATAGATGTTCTGGGCCGTAAAAAAAAGCGGGGAAGGCGCGTGCAGGTTGTCGGTACAGCGGAAATAATAGCGCTTGTTCTGATACCGCAGGCTGGCGTCGATCACGGGCAGGCCGGGATATTCGATCTCCTCAAATACCCGGGCAAGGTTAACCAGGTTTGCGTCGGTAAGCAGGTAATAATCATTCTGCTTTGGAATGCGGAAGTATACGTCAAGTGATGAAATACTGTCGAACAGAAAAGCAATCTGATGTTCCTGACATTTTTTTAATACAGGATCCGTGTGCTGCATACCGGCTTCCTTTCTCTGTGAAAGAACACATGCGGGGCTACCAACAAGATAAGGTTATAACCCTCTCCTGTCAAGATCATAAACGAACGGATGTTTCGCTCTGCCCG
The DNA here is from genome assembly GCA_964634205.1 of uncultured Spirochaetaceae bacterium. Lineage (GTDB taxonomy): Bacteria > Spirochaetota > Spirochaetia > SZUA-6 > RPPD01 > JAFGGG01. The sequence goes on along the minus strand of CAZWKE010000011.1, from coordinate 76,744 downwards.
GGGTACAAGAGTGTATCGTACGTATCAGCTAACGCCTGTTCACCGGGATAACCGATTGAAAAAAAATTGAGTTGCAAGACTTTATTTTATATTTATATTACTATACAATTATGTCAAGGTTTTTATAATGCCGTACAATATTCTTTTGGTGGATGATGATAAAGATTTTCGCAATGAATTTATAGAGTTTTTCAGCGAATATGAAGTTACAGAAGCGAATGATGGATTAGAAGCCTTACGCATATTGAATAAAATAAACATTGTGGATATTGTTATATTAGATATCAGAATGCCGGGTTTAAAAGGGATAAAAGTGCTGACTGAAATAAAAAAAATAAATCCTGACTTATATACAATTATATTGACCGGTTTCAGTACAGAAAAAATTGCAATAGAAGCATTACAAGCCCATGCTGATGATTATATCGTAAAGCCGGTGAATTTTATCAAATTTAAGGAAAAGATTGATGCCGTCATCAATAAAAATAAATACAGTACAAAAATTGACGCAGACAGCACAGCAGTAAAAATTGAAAAAATAAAGTTATATGTAGAAAAAAATTACCATAAGGTATTTAACTTAAATGAAATATCTAAAATTATATTTTTATCACCAAAATATTTAAGTAAGATATTCAAGGAACAAACAGGGAAGCGGTTTAATGAATATAGATTGGATGTCAAGATAAAGCATGCAAAAGAAATGCTTAACAAAACCGGTTATACTATTAACCAGATTTCTTATAAATTGGGGTATAAAACACCCGAATCATTTATTAAAATATTTAAAAAAATTACTTGCTCGACACCAACACAGTTTCGAAAGCAAATAAAAAAAATGAGAAAATGAAGTGCCTATGAAGCAAAGTGAAAAGAAATTAAAAAATGAATCCTATCAAAAACAGATTAATAAATTAAAAGAAACCGAAAATAAATTAGAAGCAAATCATAAAAAGTTACGGAATCAAATAAACGGGAAAAATAAAGAAATCAAACAGAAAAACAATTTATTGAAGCGTATTTTTTCCAATACTCATATCTTAATTGCATATCTTGATAAGTATTTTAATTTTATTCAGGTAAATAAAACTTATGCCAATTATAATAAAGAAATAATTGATTATTATGTGGGAAAAAACTATTTTAAGCTTTTTCCTGATAAAGAATATGAAAAAATATTCAAACAGGTTGTAAAAACAGGCAAGCCGTATATTGTTTTCGGAGAAAAGTTTAATTATGGCAAGAATGTGAAAAAAACGGATTGTACCTATTGGGACTGGAGTCTGCATCCGGTAAAAGACAGGAATAAAGCGGTTGACGGAGTAATCTTGACTCTTCTGGATGTAACGAAACGTGTAAAAGCGCAAAAGGAACTTGAAGAAATAAAAGAACAATTGATTCAATCCAAAAGATTATCTGATCTGGGATTATTGGCGGCGGCCGTTGCCCATGAGTTAAGGAATCCTCTTAGTGTCATCCGGGCTGCATTATACAATATTGAAAGAAAAAAAGGAAACGCCCCTATTCACACCCAGCTGCATACGATTGAAAAAAAAATAATGGAAGGTGATCAAATCATTTCCAATCTTTTAACGTATGCAAAAATAAAACTGCCTGAATTCAAAAGGACAGATATTCTGACATTATTGGATGAGTCTGTTGAATTAGCAAAACTTATATTCCAGAGTGAGACTATACAAATCAATAAATTAATAAGTGATGACTTTAAAAAATTCATTAAAATCGATCCTTTTCAAATGAAAAAAGTTCTTAATAATATTTTATTGAACTCATTTCAATCCATTAAAAAAAGGAAAGGCATCATAACTATTCATGCAAAAACAGTTAATAATGTAATGAAATTGACCATTGTTGATAATGGAACGGGCATAAAAAAAACAGATTTATCCAAAGTGTTTGAACCATTCTTTACAAGAAAATCACGGGGAACAGGACTTGGCTTATCTATTTGTATAGAAATTATAAAACTTCATAACGGGAATATTTCAATAGACAGCAAATTATCAAAAGGAACTACAATTAGTATCGAATTGCCGTACAGAGAGTGATTTCATGACTAAAAAAATATTAGTAATAGAAGATGATATGGATATGTGTAATGAATTGAATGAAGCTTTATCGGCTTGGAATTATCAGGTTCAACTGGCATTTGACGGTTTGACCGGAAAAAAGATAATTGAAAAGAACAAGTATGATATTATTATTTTGGATTTAAAAATACCGAAATATGATGGATATCATATTTTAGATTTTATTAGCAAAAAAAATATAAAATCGAAAGTAATTGTTATTACGGCAAGAATGGAAATTCATTATGAAGATATAATCAAGCAGAACCAGGAAAAGGAAAAGAATGATTTATTAAAAAAGGCGCATTCGATTTTCATAAAACCCTTCAAATTAATGGACTTAATAAACAAAATTAGAACATCATAATTTCATGTCTTTTTAAAGCTCTGTCTGAAATAAGGAAGACGGAAAGTAAATAGACGAACCGAGGAATTGTTTAGTACGCTTCTTTATGTATACATTACATTCAGATGATAATAAAAAGGATATTAATAGTTGATGATGATGTGGAATATATGAATGAGTTGGAGGAATATTTAATTCGAGAGAATTTTGATGTTGTTAAAAAAAATAATACTTCCAAGATATTATTATTTATAATAAAGATCAAACCTGACCTTATAATCATAGATTTTAAAATAAACGGAATGACCGGTATTGATGTAACAAAGTTGTTGAAGGGCTGTCAAACGACTAAAGATATCCCCGTAATAATGATGTCCAATTATCACAATTCTAATTCCAACAATCATAAAATAATAGAATCAGGAGTACGATTGTACCTTAAAAAAACAATACAACCGGAGTTGTTACTGGACGAAATCAGGAAAATTGAGGGAAAGTGAATGAAGTATGCTATTAATAAATATTTACGGTTTCCGTTGGGAATCAATAAAATAAAATGTTATGTAAGGAGTTACTTATGAATAAGGAAAATAAAACTGAAAATATCTTGAATAAAAGTATAAATTCCTTTTTAGCCGACAAGCCAATATGGGTGTGGTGGCTGAGCTATATCGTGTTGACCGGAGTGCTTTTCGGGATTTTCTATTTAGTGTTATATTTACTGACAATAAACTGGTGGGTAGGAATATTGATTCTTCTTATTACCGGGATTGTCTGGGGTTCGATTAAACAGTTTCAAATAAAGGGAAGAATAAAAACGGAAAAAGGGAAAGCTTCGCAAGTGGCTTAAATATATTTTTTTATCACGCTTAACATGAGGAGGAAAGATTATGATTACAAAAGAAGAATATATAAAAACTATAAAAACAACGCTTGATGGATTAACCGCCGGAATTGAAAAAATAGAGCACAGAGCTGAATCGGTCGGGGAAAACGCTAAAGCAAAACTTCAAGCAAGGATAGCTGATCTCCGGGAAAAACGCGATGCTGCGTTTTTAAAGATTCAACAAATAAAAGACACCGGCGAAGATACGTGGCAGGATCTTAAGCTGGGTATTGAAAATGTTATTAATTCTTTAAAGGATACTTTGGCCAAAACCATGGCGGGGTTTAAAAAGAAAAAAGTAAGTTGATGGTTTTTTTGAGTATCAAAGAAAGCGGCAGGATATTTTCGGTTTATACTATCAACAGTATCATGTCGCTTAAAAGGGTTATTTGGTTTTAACTATTGATTTAGAAAGAAAAAAATGAAAAACAGAAGATTCCGTTTAAGGATTATAATTCCGGCGTTTCCGAATTTCAATATTTACACAATGGTAGCTTCGCGTACTACTTCTGTCGGACCTGTGTATGTGGGAACTGCAGCCGCTAAATTGGATTTGTGGGATGTTGAAATAATCGATGAGAACAATTGTCACGGCAGACTTTATCCGAAAGACAAAGACAACAGACTTGATCATGAAAAACTGCAGCAGGAAAGACCTGCGGATGTTATAGGTTTTTATGGTTCGATTTCCTCCACCATTCCAAGGCTTTTTCAGCTGGCCGGGTTCTATAAAAGCAAGGGCGTTAAAACAGTTGCCGGGGGCAAGCATGTAGAAAATCTGCCCTTGGAGGCCCTCCGCAACGGTGTTGATGTTGTTGTTTTTAAGGAAGGTGAGGAAACAATAAAAGAACTTTTACTGGCCTGGCAGAATGATACCACCATGGAAAATGTTAAGGGTATTGCTTTTCTTAAAAATAATGAATTAGTCAGGACAACCGACAGACCTTTGATACATAATTTTGATACTGAAATATATCCTGATTTCAGTCTGCTTTATTATGCAAAAATGAAAATCTATCCTATTAATAGAACAAGAGGTTGTAATTCTAACTGTGAGTTTTGCGCGGTCAAAGATAAAGCGCGAAGCTGCACGCCTCAAAAAATGTTCAACAATGTTGTTCATCTTGTTGAAACAATGGGTGCCAGAAATTTCTTTGAAACAAGCGATCATTTCGCAGCCAATAGAGAGGATGCGATCGAATTCTGTAAATTAATCGCTTCTTATCAGAAGCATAAGCGGGTAAAACTTTCCTTTACGGTACAAACAAGAATCACGGATGCCAGATATCCCGAATTACTGCAAGCTATGAAAGATGCAAATATTGAACTTGTTTGTGTTGGATATGAATCTCCCATTGATAGTGAGTTAAAGAATATGCAAAAAGGTTACCGTTCCAAGGATTTGATCAACTGGACAAAAACATTTCATAAATATAGATTTTTTATTCACGGCATGTTTATATTCGGGTATCCTGATAAAAAAGCTTCAAATAATGAAATTTCTTTAGATGAAAAAGTCAATAGTTTTCAGAAATTTATTAAGAAAGCTAAAGTGGATACCATACAGGTATTACTGGCGATACCTCTGCCCGGAACAGGTCTATATAAAAGGCTGGAACAGGAAGGCCGGCTGTTTTCTTTAGATAAAATCGGATGGGAATACTATGACGGTCAGTACCCTCTATTTCAGCCTGACCACGGAGTGACACCGGAGGAATTGCAAAAGGCTGTCAGAAAAATTGTGTTTCCGTTTTATTCCTTCTTAAACATATTCAAAATAATTATTATTCTGCTGTTCTTATTTCCCGGTCTTATATTTTTCTTATCATTTACATTAATTACCGGCAAAACAAAATATTTTTTCAATGCATTTAATATATGGAGAAGAAAATTATTCAGCAAACACCTATTGAAATTCGGCGGCTATTTAATCATCAAAAACTGGGTCAAAAAAAATAAAGAAGGTGTTTTTCAGTACAAATTACATGCGGCAAAACAAAGTAAGACAATAAAGAAGCGGAATGTTGCATTAACTTATTCAGCTTAAAAGTTTATAACAAAGAAAACTAAGGGTGAAGCACCGGCGGTTACATCGGTAAGACTAATTTTAAGTAATAGTAAAACAATGGATTTCTGGGACAAATGTGAAGGGAAAAATCCCTTCGATTATCCCGGAGAACAGGCGTCAGCCGATAAATACTACAAATACTCACTGAGTCCCACGTCGTAAAGTTTCCTGAAGATTAATATTGACAAACCATACGTATACGGATATGTTTATAAATAATTGGCAATGTAAACGGGAGGAACGAAATGGCATTGGGAAAACCAATAATCGATATATCATTATGCAAAGGCTGTGAACTGTGTGTCCATGCCTGTCCGCAGAAGGTACTTTCAATGTCCGCAGAATCGAACGAGCAGGGGGTGCCGTATGCCTGTTTCGACGATTCGGACAACTGCACGGCGTGTACCTTTTGCGCGCTTATCTGTCCGGAATACGCGATCAACGTAATCAAATACGAAGGGGTACGAACATAGGTATGAGTAAAAAAATACTAATGAAGGGAAATGAGGCCCTGGCCGAGGCGGCGGTTATTGCCGGCTGCCGGTATTTTTTCGGTTATCCCATTACCCCGCAGAATGAGGTGCCGGCGTATTTTGCCATGCGCCTGCCCCAGGTGGGCGGTACTTTTATTCAGGCCGAAAGTGAGATCGCTGCCATAAATATGGTCTTCGGCGCCGCGGCGGCGGGGGCCCGGGTCATGACCTCTTCCTCATCTCCGGGGATAAGCCTGAAACAGGAGGGCATCTCCTATATGGCCGGAGCGGAGCTGCCGGCGGTGGTGGTGAACATGATGCGGGGAGGCCCCGGCCTGGGAAATATCGCCGGATCGCAGGCGGATTATTTTCAGGCCACCAAGGGCGGCGGTCACGGCGACTATCGCCTGATCGTACTGGCCCCCAACTCCGTGCAGGAGCTGGCGGACCTGACCGTGCTCGCCTTTGACCTGGCGGACCGCTACCGCATGATCTGCATGATCCTGGGAGACGGATTTTTGGGGCAGATGTCCGAGCCCCTGGTGCTGCCGGAGCCTACAGGCCTGAAGTTCGATAAATCGGAATGGATCCTGGACGGCGCCAAAGGCCGCAAACCGCACATTGTGCGTTCCCTGCGCCTGCGTCCCGAGGATGCGCTGGAGAAGCTTAACCTGAAGCTTCAGGAAAAATACCGGGAGATAATGCAACACGAAACCCGCTCCGAGGAATATAACACCGCTGACGCGGAGTACCTGCTGGTCGGGTTCGGGATCAGCTCACGGCTGCTCAAGTCCGCGGTACAGGCCCTTAAAAGCCAGGGAGTAAAGGCCGGGCTGTTTCGGCCGATCACGCTCTGGCCGTTTCCTTCGCGGGAACTGGCCGCCTGCGCGCAGGGAAAGAAAAAGGTCCTTGTCGTGGAAATGAACGCGGGTCAGATGGTCGAGGACGTCCGCCTGGCGGTAAACGGCAGCGTGCCGGTGGATTTTTTGGGAAGAATGGGGGGCATGACCCCGGAAATCGAAAGTATTACGGAAAGGATAAAAAGCTATGCAGCTTGATACAAAGGAAAAACTGCGGGAAAAAACGGTTTTCTCGCCCACACCGTCTTTGAACCGAAGGCCGCACCATTACTGTGCGGGCTGCGGCCATGGAATCGTCCACCGGCTTCTGGCCGAGCTTATAGACGAATTGGGGATACCGCAGAAGACCGTGCTGATTGCCCCGGTGGGCTGCGGGGTGCTGGCCTTTTTTTATATCAATGTCGACGGGTGCGAGGCGGCGCACGGGCGCGTCCCGGCCGTGGCCACGGGCTTAAAGCGGGTCAATCCGGAGAATATCGTGATTGCCTACCAGGGAGACGGCGACCTTTTGGCAATCGGTACGGCCGAGACAATACACACGGCAAACCGCGGCGAGAACATCACGGTGGTGTTCATCAACAACGCCCTGTACGGCATGACCGGCGGGCAGATGGCCCCTACCTCGCTGGTGGGGCAGAAGACCAAGACCTCACCCTACGGCAGAAGCGCGGCCGAGGCGGGCTACCCCATCCGGGCCTGTGAGCTTATAGATACGTTGGAGGCGCCGGTTTTTATCGAACGTACCAGCGTACACTCCGTAAAGCACATCATCAGGACCAAGAAGGCCCTGAAAAAAGGGCTTAAAAACCAGATGGAAAATCGCGGCTACTCCTTTATCGAGGTACTCTCCATGTGTCCCACGGGCTGGGGCATGAAACCGGTGAGTGCCACGGAATGGATAGAGAAACAGATGGTCCCGTATTATCCGCTGGGAAATTTTCGAGATCGGTAGGAGAAGCGCATGACAGAGAAGATAATCTTTGCCGGGTTCGGCGGACAGGGAATCATTCTTGCGGGAAAACTGGTGTGTATTGCCGCCATGCAGGAAGGTAAATTCGTGTCTCATATTCCTTCGTACGGTGCGGAGATGCGCGGAGGCACGGCAAACTGCGCGGTGGTGGTCTCCGGGGAAGAGATCCCTTCTCCCCTGGTGTTTTATCCTTCGGTGTGTGTGGCCTTAAACGAGCCATCCCTGCGCAAGTTCGAGAAGACCCTGCAGCCCGGGGGACTTTTAATTTATAACTCCTCACTCATCGACCGGAAGTCCGGGCGCAAGGATATTGTCAGTGTGGCCGTAAACGCAAACGAGTTGGCGGAAGAGGCGGGATCGGCCAAGACGGCCAACATGGTGGCTGTCGGGGCCTTGTTGAAGCTGAAATCGGATATCGCGGGCCTGGACTCCGTAAAAAACGCGCTTTCCGAGGCGGTTTCCGAACGCAACCGCCGCTTTAACGACCTGAACAAGCAGGCCCTGGACCTGGGATTTGAGAGCGTAGAGCGGCTTTCCGCCTGATACTTTGCTATAAGGCGGCACCTGCCGTATTCCGGGCTGAGCGCCTGCATGCCGCAGGATAGGGCCGTTTTGGAGAAATCCTTTTAAAAACAGCGAAAAAACAGTAAAAATGTATAACTACCACACAAACATGTAGTCTTTTTTCTCAAAAAGCGGGATTAAATTACTTTTTTCATAAAAATAATAGTTGACAGAAAACGTTTTGGGATTAAAATGATCATGTTGTGGGAAAAAGTGGGATATTTTAGCAGAATGTGGTAGAGGAGTGGATGTTAACCGGCGAATTCAAGTATTCATTGGATGATAAGGGGAGACTCATGATACCCGTACGGATGCGGACCGAGATAACCGGCAATGTGCTGATTGTTACCCGGGGCGTGGAAAAGTGTATCTGGTTGTTTTCGCCGGAGGAATGGAAGCGGATCGCCCAGGATATGCTGGTTTCCTCTTCATTGTTTCATGAGAAGGCCAGGCTGATTCAAAGAAGAATACTGGCGCCCGCACAAGAACTGGATATCGACAAATCCGGGCGGATCAGCATTCCCCAAACCCTGCGTGAATATGCGGGATTAAAAAAAGAATGTATAATCCTGGGAATGCTGAAGTATATGGAGATCTGGGATGAGGAAAATTACCAGGTCTACTGGAACGAGAATGAAAGCAAGTTCCGGGACGCGGCCGAAGAACTGGGAGCAAAGGTGACCTTTAGAAATGAGTAACGGGCTTACGGATTCAACACAAAACAATCACGCGGTGCACACCCCGGTCCTGTTGTCGCAGGTGCTGGAGTTCCTGCGGCCGGCATCCGCGGGAAAGACCGTGCTGGTGGACGCTACCTGCGGGGAGGGCGGGCACGCCCGGGCCTTTCTGGAGCGCTATCCCAATATGCTCCTGCTCTGCGTGGACGCGGACAAGGACCAGATCGTTTCCGCGGCCGACCGTTTGCAGCAGTATGGAGCCAGGGTAAGATTATTTACCATGCGCTTCTCCGAGTTTTTCAAGAATTATACGGAATATTATAGAAGAAAACCCGATCGCATTCTCTTTGACCTGGGTATTTCCCGTTTTCATTATGAAAAAAGCGGCAGGGGATTTTCTTTTCGCCGTGATGAATACCTGGATATGCGCATCGATGAAACACGACCGCGCACCGCTTATGATATCATCAATACCGCGTCCCGGGAGGAGTTGACAGGGCTGCTGCGGGAATACGGTGAGGAAGCGCACGCCTTCTCCATCGCGCGGGCGATTTGTACCCGGAGAAAGAAGCAGCCCCTCCGCACCACCGCGGAGCTGGCTGAGTTGATTATACATGCCGTACCGCCCGCGTACCGGCACCGGCGCATCCACGCGGCCACCAAGACCTTTCAGGCACTGCGCATTGCGGTGAACGCCGAACTGGCGGAGCTGGAAGAAGGGCTGGGCCTGGGGTTCGACCGGCTTGGGGCCGGCGGCAGGATGGCGGTGATCTCCTTCCATTCACTGGAAGACCGGATCGTCAAACACTTTTTCAAGGAGAAAAATAAGGCCTGTACCTGCCCCCCGGAATGGCCGATTTGTCAATGTAGGGGCAAAAAAGAACTGGTATTGCTCACCAAGAAGCCGGTGACAGCCGATGAAAACGAGCTCCGAATAAATCAGGCGGCCCGCAGCGCCAAACTGAGAGTGGTGGAGAAATGCGCATGACGTATAAAAGAGTGTTGATTATCATATTTGCCTGTACCATTCCGCTGGTGCTTTTTTTCAGCAGCGTGCAGGCGTATAATTTTGTAAAACTGAGAAGTGAAGTCCGACAGATGGAAGCCCGGCAGAAGGAATGGGTGGAAAAGAACAAAAAGCTTATTGCCAGTATAGAGGTCCTGCGGACCCCGCAGCGCATAGAAAAGATCGCCACGGAGGAGCTGGGCCTGCATAAAATCGACAAGGAGCATGTACGCAAGGTCGTGATCGAATAAAAAGGAAGCAGATGAAAACGGTGAAGGGAACCAAAACCAAACAGACGCTGTTTACGCTTGACGAGCTGATTGCCGCGGTGGGCGGGGAATGTCCCTTTATCGGAACCGTACCGGTGTCCGCGGTATGTATCGATTCCCGTGAGGTAGAACCCGGTTCCCTGTTTGTGGCTCTGCCCGGTGAACATACGGACGGTCACCGTTACCTGGAGGACGCCGCCCGCAGGGGCGCGGCCGCGCTCCTGGTAACCCGGCGCGAATGGACCGAACGCGGACGGGGATTGTTACCGCTGCTGCGGCAGGAGGGGGCCTCCTGTGTGGCCGTGCCGGATACTTTGCAGGCCCTGCAGGGGCTTGCGGCCTGGCATATGGCGCGACTGCCCGGGGTGTTCCGTATCGGTATCACCGGGAGCAGCGGCAAAACCACCACCAAGGAAATATTGGGTGAGGTGCTGGCGGCGGCCGCCCCGACCATTACCAACGAAGGGAATTTCAACTCGGAGACCGGGGTTCCGCTGACCGCTTTCAGGGTTGACGCCTCGTATACCTACGCGGTGTTCGAGATGGGCATAAATCACAAAGATGAGATGGACGCGTTAAGCGGGATTGTACGGCCGGACATGGCGTTGATCACCAATATCGGAAACGCGCATGTCGGGCTTTTGGGTTCGCGCCGCAATATCGCGGCGGAAAAAAAGAAGATTACTTCCCATTTTTCGGGAAAACAGTGCCTGTTCATTTATGAGGATGATGAGTATCGGGAATTTCTTTCCCGGGGCGTAAACGGGAAGGTCATTCCGTATGGACAAAAGAGCAGTAAAGGGCTTTTAGGGATAGAGGATCTGGGGTTAGATGGAACAATCATCAACTGGGAGGAGCTCCGGATCCGCTTCCCGCTTTTCGGAAAGCATAATTATATCAATGCCCTGGCCGCGATCGCGGTGGCCCGGGAACTGGGTCTGGACAAGCAGGCGGTCAAGCACGGCCTGGAGCGCGTCCGGCCCCTGTTCGGCCGGTCCGAAATAACGCGCGGCAAGGTGACGCTTATTAAGGATTATTATAACGCCAGCCCGGATTCCATGGCCAAGGTCTTGGAATTTCTGCATAATCTTGGCTGGCAGGGAAGAAAGATCGCGGTGTTGGGCAGTATGCTTGAGCTTGGCGGCACAAGCAGGCGGTCCCACACAAAGCTCGGCAGGCTGGCGGTCAACATGGGGCTTCATGCCGTGTTTTTTTTGGGAGATGAAATGCACGAGGCCTTTGCCGAAGCCGGGCGCGAGGCCGGACGCGCCGCGGGACACACCAGGCTTGTCTGGAAGGCCTCCGTGCCGGAGTTGGCACCACTGTTACAAGAATATGTACGCGAGGGAGATATCGTGCTGATCAAAGGCTCGCGGGCCATGGAGCTGGAAAGGCTGGTGACAGCCGCCGGTTAGCCGTACAACGCAAAAGGGAGGGAATGTCGTGGTACTGAAATTACTTTATCCGCTTGTAAAATACATCACATTTTTTAACGTGTTCCAATACATTACCTTTCGTGCTGCGTACGCGGCCGTTACCGCACTGTTAATTTCATTTTTGTTCGGTCCCCGCATCATCAGAAAGCTGCGTGAACTCAAAGTCGGCCAGAAGATCAGGCATGACGGTCCGGAAACCCACCTATCCAAATCAGGCACCCCCACAATGGGTGGGATTCTGATTATTATTTCGGTGGTGGTCGCGGTACTGCTGTGGCAGAATCTTGACAATACCTATACCTGGATCATTCTGCTCGCGGTGGTGGGCTTCGGCGGTATCGGTTTTGTAGACGATTACTTAAAGATAAAACGCAAAAACGCGGCCGGACTTACCAGTGGGTTTAAATGGATTACGCAGTTTGTGCTCTCGCTTGCCATTGCCCTGCTGATTTTTACCTTTAGGAACTACCATACCCTGACCCTTTCTCCGCCCCTGTTTAACGGGATGAAGATGATGGTAAAATACGATTACACCACGCTGCTCTACATTCCTTTCTTAAAAAACCCGGTGTTGGATTTTTCCTTCTTTTACATCCCCTTTTCAGTGCTGCTGCTGTTGTCCACCTCCAACGCGGTGAACCTCACCGACGGCCTGGACGGTCTGGCCACCGGTTTGATTATTATGGTGGGTATTACCTTTGCCATTATGGCCTACCTTACCGGAAACATCCGCTTTGCCGAATACCTGGGTATCCCGTTTGTGAACAACAGCGGGGAGCTGACCATCGCCGGGATGGCCCTGGTGGGAGCGTGCGTCGGGTTTCTCTGGTTTAACGCCCATCCGGCGGAGATCATGATGGGAGATACGGGGAGTCTTTCGCTGGGCGGTCTGATCGGCGTCTTTGCGCTTATTCTGAAAAAGGAGGTGTTGATTATCGTCATCGGCGGGGTGTTCGTGCTGGAAACCCTGTCGGTCATCATCCAGGTGCTGTATTATAAGTTTACCAAAAAAAGGGTGTTTTTGATGGCGCCGCTGCACCATCATTTTGAGTTAAAAGGCTGGAAGGAGTCCAAGGTGGTCACCCGTTTCTGGATATTGGGCGGACTGTTCGCGCTGTTGGGGCTTTCCACGCTGAAAATACAATAGAGAAAGGCGGAAATCAGGGTTTGGAGAAGATCCGCAGAGGACAGATCGATTATTTTCTAATGGTCATTATTATTCTGCTGTTTGGGGTGGGGATTGCCGTCCTGTTTTCGGCCTCCTATTTTCACGCGGAAAAGCTGGGGAAGAACCCCCAGTACTTTTTTAACAAACAGATCGTCTGGCTGGTACTGGGCGGGTTTCTGGCCTACCTGATTTCAAGGGCACCGCTGGATTTGATAAGAAGAAGCATTCCCGTGGTATTGGTAAGCGCCTTTTTTATCTCGCTGCTTCCGTTTGTGCCCGGCCTGGGCAAAAGTATCAACGGCGCGCGCCGCTGGATCTTCTTTTTCGACTATTCGTTCCAGCCTTCGGAATACGTAAAACTGGCCCTGATTCTCTACCTGGCCTCGATCCTGGATAAAAAGGAAAAAAAGCTGAACGATCCCTTAAACTCGCTGCTTCCGCCCCTGATTATTGTCTCGCTGTTTGTGGTGGTTATCTTCCTGCAGAATGACCTTTCCACCGCGGCCTTTGTGTTTTTTATCGCGGTTTCCATGTTCTATATCGCCAAAATCAGGCTGATGTATTTTATCTACGTGGCAACCGTGGTGCTTCCGATCGGGATCATCATCATGTTCACCAAAACCTACTGGGTAGAGAAGATCATGGCTTTTCTGGACCCGGCAAGCAATTCACAGGGAACGGGGTACCAGATAATTGTTTCGCGTATTTCGCTGACCAGCGGCGGGATGTGGGGCAAGGGCATGGGCATGGGCGTACAGAAAAAATACCTGCCCGAGGCCAGTTCGGACTTTATCTTTTCAGTGGTCGGAGAGGAGCTGGGATTTATCGGGTTGTTTTTTATCATTGTTTTGTTTGTGCTGTTCGGCATGCGCGGTTTCGGTATTGCCCGGAACAGCAAGGAAGGATTTCCATTTTTTCTGGCATTCGGTATTACCTCCTGCATTCTGGTTCAGGCGCTTTTGAATATGTTCGTGGTGGCGGGATTGATTCCCACCACCGGTATTCCATTGCCGTTTTTTTCACACGGCGGTTCGTCCATCGTCATTACCCTGTTAATGTGCGGTATCCTGCTGGGGCTTTCCCGCAGGAACGGTGCCGCGGAAGGGGCGCTTCGTGGCTGATGTACTGACATTCACATCAAAGAAAAAACAACGCTCCGACGGCTTTATGCGCAAAATGCTGTGGGGTATTATCATCATTCTGGTGGTATTTTCCCTGGCCGAGCTGTTTTTCCATTTTTTTATCGCGCCGCGCATTCTGTTGAAGAATGTCGTCATCCAGAGTGATGTAGCCTTAAGCAAGCAGGAGATATTACGTATTGCAGGAATAACAAGAAAGGAGTATTATTTCCTTATTAATACGGCACAGATAAGGAACAGGCTGATGGCTCACCCGCTGGTAAAAGGAGTCAATGTGGAAAAGATTTTTCCCGATACGCTGAAGGTAACCCTGAAGGGGAGGGTCCCGCTGCTTTTGGCCCTGGTGAATTACCAGAACAAGACCATCCCCGCGGCCGTGGATGAAGAAGGAATAATCTTCCAGATTTCGGACATGATCACGGACTGGAACCTTCCCGTGCTTTCCGGACTGAAGTTTCAAAACCTTACGTTGGGCATGCGTCTGCCCGCGGAAATTCTTCCCTTTTTAAAAGAGTTGGGGCGCATCAGCCGGGAGAATCCCGATCTGCAGAGTCTGATATCGGAAATTAAGGTGGTGAAAAACGGGAACGGTGATTTCGAATATATTCTCTATCCCTTAAGCTATTCCAAGGGGGTGCTGGTCGGCAGGAGGATTAACGCCGGCCTGATTAAATATATTCTCCTTGCCTTGAATCTTTTACAGCAAGAGGGTATTTTACAAAAAGTACACGATCTGGATTTTAGAACGGGCGAGCTTGTGTATAAAATGAAGGAGGAATAAGCTATTGCCTCAGGATGAAGTGATTGTCGGCCTGGATATCGGGACCACCAAGGTGTGTGCCGTAATCGGCCAATACGGAGAAAACAATACGCTTGAAGTCACCGGCGTCGGCTCAAGTCCTACCAGGGGACTGCGCCGCGGTATTATTATCAATATAGAGTCAACCGTAAAATCCATTGTAGAGGCCATCGAAGCGGCGGAGATGATGTCCGGGCGCGAGGTAAGCGAGGTCTTTACCGGTATTTCCGGGGCCCATATCGAGGGGATCAACTCCCGCGGCGTGGTGGCCGTTACCGGTAAGGGTCGCGAAATTATAAAAGAGGACGTGGAACGGGTCATCGACGCGGCCAAGGCCATCGTCATTCCCATGGACCGCGTTATTCTGCATGTCATTCCGCAGGAGTATATTGTGGACGACCAGGGCGGGATTAAGAACCCCGCCGGTATGATCGGTGTCCGGCTTGAGTCGGAGGTGCATATTGTGACCGGCTCGCTGTCCGCCGCGCAGAACATCATGAAAAGCGTAAACCGCGCCGGCTTTAAGGTGAATGAGCTTATTTTTGAGTCACTGGCCGCATCACGGGCCGTGCTGTCCCAGGACGAGAAGGAGCTTGGGGTGCTCATGATCGACCTCGGCGGGGGGACCACCAACATCCTGGTGCATATCGAGGGCTCCCCCTACCACAGCTCGATCCTTTCCATCGGCGGAGACCAGGTAACCAGCGATCTTTCCATTATGCTGAAAACGCCCCTGGATTCGGCCGAGAAAATCAAGCAGGAGGCGGGTTGTTGTTACATGGACATGCTGGCCGAGGATGAAGAGGTACAGATCCCGCGGGTCGGGGGAAGGCCTCCTGAGCGGATTTCGCGCAAGCGTATCGCCCAGATTATCCAGCCGCGCATGGAAGAGATATTCAGGCTGACCCGCGAACAGATAGAGAACAAGGGATATCTAA
The DNA here is from genome assembly GCA_964634205.1 of uncultured Spirochaetaceae bacterium. GTDB lineage: Bacteria > Spirochaetota > Spirochaetia > SZUA-6 > RPPD01 > JAFGGG01. The sequence goes on along the minus strand of CAZWKE010000011.1, from coordinate 61,055 downwards.
ACCGCCTGGGCGGCGGTGTGGTGGTGGTAGGCGGCGGGGCCTTATTGCCCGGCGTTACGGAGTTGGCCACCGAGACCTTCGGCCTGCCGGTACGCGTGGGCTATCCCATGAAACTGGGGGGATTGGTGGAAGAATATTCCAGCCCGGAGTACGCAACCGCGGTCGGGCTGCTTTTATACGGCGCACGGCGCGAGGAAACGGCCGGTTTGGACCTGCAGCGCAGGGACCGGGGGCGGGGAACATTCAGCAAGATAAAGGAGTGGTTCCAGGAATTTTTTTAGGTAATTAATAAACTTTATATACATCTTAAAACATATTTCGGGAGGGGAGTATGACAATTGAAATGCTTGATGATGAACATTCAAGCCCTACGGTTATAAAAGTAATAGGGGTCGGGGGCGGCGGCAATAATGCCTTGAACCGCATGATCAGTGCCGGATTAAAACACGTACAGTTTATTGCGGTCAACACGGACATTCAGGCCCTTACTACATCCAAAGCCTCGATCAAAATACCTATCGGCTCAAAACTCACGGGCGGACTTGGTGCCGGGGGCATTCCCGATGTCGGGGAGAAAGCGGCCCTGGAGAACCAGGAAGAGCTCAAACAGATCCTCAAAGGTTCGGACATGCTCTTTATTACCGCGGGGATGGGCGGGGGAACGGGAACCGGGGCGGCGCCCATTATTGCGCATGTCGCCAGAGAGATGGGTGTGCTGACCGTAGCCGTGGTTACCAAACCATTTGACTTCGAGGGCAGAAAGAAAATGGTACTGGCCGACCAGGGCCTGGATCGGCTGCGTAAATCAGTTGATACGCTGATTGTTATTCCCAATCAGCACCTGTTGAAAATCGTGGAAAAGCGCACTCCCATCAAGGAGGCCTTTTTCATGGCGGACGATGTGCTGCGCCAGGGTGTACAGGGTATCTCCGACCTGATCACGGTGCCCGGAGAGATCAATATCGATTTCGCCGATGTCAAAACAATCATGAACGGGCGCGGAGACGCCATGATGGGCGTGGGTGTCGGCATGGGGGACAACCGTGCGGTGGACGCGGCCACACAGGCCATAAACAACCCGTTACTGGAAGATTCAAGCATCGAGGGCGCCAAAGGGGTGCTGGTAAACGTCAGCGGCGGAGAGGACCTCTCCCTGACGGAATATGAAGAGATCGTCAAGATCATTACGGCCAACGCTGATGAGGACGCATTAATCATCGCGGGAAATGCCATAGACAACTCCCTCACCGACCAGATAAAAGTCACGGTGATTGCCACCGGTTTCAATAAAACCGTTATGCCGCCGAAATTGGAAATCCGTGACGAGAATGAATCCGAGATAATTTCCTACAACGAATGGATTGCCATGAGCAAAGGGATCAAGAGCAAGAGCGGGAATGATTACCTTTTGGGCAGGAACTCCGGTGAAAATGAGCTTTGGGTGCCCACCATTCTGCGGAATAAACGGGCGATGGGGCAGAATGATTGATGGATGCCCAAGCTGAGAAAATATTACGGCAGTTTGAGGATTATATGCGCGTAGAAATGCGGCTGGCAGCGCGCAGTATTGTTACCTATCTGACCGAATGCCGTATTTTTTTGGAGAACATGAAACAGATGAACAGAGAGTTGTCCGCTACCACGGCCCAGGATATCATCGAATATCTGGTGGCACGCCAGGTGGACGGACTTGACCAACGCACCATCTCGAAAATATTAAGCAGTCTGCGTGCCTTCTATAATTACTGTATCCTGGAGAAACTGCATGACACCAATCCGGCGCAGTTGGTGGAAACCCCGCGTATTCCCCGGAAACTGCCCGCGGTTTTCTCACGGGAGGAGGTCGACGTGTTTCTGGCGGCAATCGATCATACCACGCCGCTGGGGCTGCGTGACCGTGCATTATTCGAGTTGATCTACTCCTGCGGCCTCCGGGTTTCGGAGGCGGTTGACCTGCGCGTGGGTCAGTTATATTTAAAGGAAGGAATTATCAAGGTGCTGGGTAAGGGCAGCAAAGAGCGGCTGGTTCCTATCGGTGAGCAGGCCACCTACTGGCTGCTCCAATATTTAAGTAAGGCCCGGCCCAGGATAACGGCCGACAGAACGCGGCAGGATTTTGTATTCTTAAACCGTTGGGCAAAAAAACTTTCACGTAAGGGAATGTGGAAGCGTTTTAAGGAAATCGCCAACCTGGCGGGGATACAAGGAAAGATACACACCCTGCGGCATTCTTTCGCCACGCATATGCTCAAAGGCGGGGCGGACCTGCGCTCCGTACAGGAGCTGTTGGGCCATGCCGATATCGGGACCACGCAGATCTATACTCATCTGGAGCAGGATGATCTGCAGCGGTACCATAAACGGTTTCACCCCAGGGGATGAAGCCGGGACCATGGAAGGGAGGTGAGAACAGTAAGCCTATGAAAAGAAAATGCAGCCATAGAATCGTATGCGCTTGTGCGGCGCTCCTGCTGTTACTCACTGCGGCCGGCTGCCGTCCGCGGACGTTTAATGAAAATATCCTTGAAACCCTGGCCCGGATGAAGGATGTTTCTTACAAGGGAAAGCCCGTGCCCAAGAAGGTGATCGAAGAGATAAAACAGACAATTTTGATGTTTGAGAAAAAAATTGCGGATGCGGCCAAAGCAACAGGAGAGCTTGGGTTGTATTATAAGATGTTGGCAAATAAATACCTGGAGATAGAGGATTTGAAACAGGCGATCGCACGGATAAAAAAGGAGCAGCAGGCGGCTGTCGAGCCTGCCGGGAAAAGCGAGGCGTTCCGTGACATGCTGATTGTGAAATATGTGAAAGAGGAAAACTATTACCTGGCGCTGCAAAACCTGCGCCGGGCCATAGAGATCACTCCCGAGAACCCGATTCTGTTTAATCTGGCCGGAAGCTGTGCTGCCCGGATGGCAAAGGCCATGGTTGCCGCGGACCAGCAAAGCCTGCGGCAGGGGTTTTATAATGATTCCTATGCCTATTATACGCGCGCCATCGAGTTGGATCCCGGTTATGTTGACGCTTTGAAGGGGCTTTCGGTTCTGTTGATTTTCGAGCTTGACCGGGCCTCGGAAGCCGAAACCTACCTGAAGCGTATTCTGGAAAAGGAGAAGAAGAATACCGAGGCCATGGCGCTGTTGGGAAGAGTGTATTTTTCGCAAGAGCGGTGGGAAGACGCGTTGGCCCAGTACGAGCAGATAGAAGCGCTTACCAAGAATGATGTGATGAAGGCGGAGGCCAAAAAAAATATCCAAACAATAAAGGACATTGTCAATGCACAGTCAAAATGAGTTATTGTTTTTAGCCTTAAACAGGATTACATTCCTGCGTCCAAGGGAAAAACTCCTGCTGGCCGACCTCCTCGGTTCGCTGCAGGACCTTGTAAAGTTCGGGCGCAAAGACCTGGTGCACTGCCTGGGTCGGTCCCCGCGTGCCAGGGTGTGGCAGCCTGAAGACTATGCGCGTCTGGCCGAATGTGATAAAAAATACTTGACGAAAGCGAATATTAAATACACTTTTTACAGAGAAGAGGATTATCCCGCGCCGTTGGCGGAGATTTATGATCCTCCCCTGGTACTGTATTACCGGGGAGGCCCGCTGCGGCGAAAATCGTCCTTGGCGGCCGTGGTCGGTACCCGGCAGCCCAGCGAAAAGGCATTGATGCGCGCCTACTCTCTGGGTGTGGAGTTCGGTGCCGCGCGTATAGGCGTGGTTTCGGGCCTGGCCCGTGGAATTGATACGGCGGTACATAAAGGCTGCCTCTCCATCGGCGGTCCGGCGATTGCGGTTATGGGAAACGGTATCGATATGGTGTATCCTGCGTCAAGCAAATCAACAGCGGCAAAGATACTCGAACAGGGCGGGTGCCTGGTCAGCGAGTATCCTCCCGGGGTGCTTCCGCAAAAGTATCATTTTCCGGAGAGGAACCGGATCATCAGCGGTCTGGCGGCCGCGGTTGTGGTGATTGAGGCACCGCGAAAATCCGGCGCCCTGATAACGGCGGACTTTGCCCTGGAGCAGGGAAGAGAGCTTTTTGTGCATAAGGCCGGGCTTGAAGGTATTACCGGAGAGGGCACTCGCCTGCTGCATGAACAGGGCGCCGAGGTCATCGACAATGCGTATCCCGTAATCAAGGAACTGCGGGGTAATCCCGGCCGGCCCGTACTTGCGGGAGGCAAAAACAGCGGACTGAGGTATGAGGTCCGCGGGGAGTCCGGCAGGGCATTAGCCCATATGCTGGAGCTGGAGCTTGAAGAAAAATTATCTGTATATAACGGAGAATATTACCGGAGTGAATAAATGAAACGCAGCGGCGATATTTTATTAATAGTTGAATCACCGGCAAAGGCGCGAACCATCGAAAAATACTTGGGCAAAGGGTACCACGTTGAAGCCTCAATGGGCCACCTGATCGATCTGCCCAAATCGCGTTTGGCGGTGGATGTCGATCACGGTTTTGCCCCCGAGTATATCACGGTACGCGGCAAGGCAAAAATATTGAAAGCACTGGTACAGAAAGCCAAAAACACGCAAAAGGTTTTGCTGGCCTCGGATAACGACCGGGAGGGTGAAGCCATCTCTTTTCATTTAAAAAATGCCATTCAGCGGAAATACCCGGATGCGCAATTTGAGCGAATTGTGTTCAATGAGATTACGCCCGATGCCATCCGGGAGGCAATTAAAGACCCCAGGACTATCGATCAGAATAAGGTGAACGCCCAGAAGGCACGCCGTATTCTTGATCGGCTGGTGGGATATCACCTTTCTCCCATTCTCTGGGCTAAAGTGAAGAACGGACTTTCGGCCGGCAGGGTCCAGTCCGTGGCCCTGCGACTGTTGTGTGAGCGGGAAAAAGAGGTGGAAGAGTTTATTCCCGAGGAGTACTGGACCTTAAAGGCCCTGCTGAAAAAGAAGACGAAAGCTTTCCAAGCACAGCTGGTGGAGTATAAGGCAATAAAGCCCGAACTGCACTCACGCGGCCAGGTGGAAAAAATAATCGCCGAGCTTGTGAACAAGGATTTTACCGTAAAAAATATCAAGCAAACCGAGAAGGTGTTACGGCCCAAAGCCCCGTTTACCACTTCCAAGCTGCAGCAGACCGCGGCGAACCGGCTGGGCTTTACCTCGCGCAAAACCATGCGCGTAGCCCAGCAGCTCTACGAAGGCATAAATATCGGCAGTGAACGGGTGGGTCTGATCACCTATATGCGTACTGATTCAACCCGGATCGCGGCCAGTGCCCTTGGTGCGGTGCGTCATTTTATCGGCGCTCATTATGAAAACGAACTGCCGGAAACTCCCAACGTCTACAGCCCCAAAAAGGGCGCCCAGGACGCGCATGAGGCCATCCGGCCGACCTATGTGGAAAAAACACCGGAGTCGATCAAAGAATCCCTGACCACGGAGCAGTTCAAGTTATATTCCATTATCTGGGAGCAGTTTGTGGCGTCGCAGATGAAACCCGCAAAATCCGTTACAACCTCAGTGGATATCGCGGCCGGTGAGGCGTTGTTTCGCACCTCGAGCACAAAGGTTACGGAGCCCGGGTTTCAGAAGGTACTGCGTGTGCTGGCCTCGCGGGAAAAAAAGACCGTGCTTCCCAAGCTTGTACAGGGAGAAAAGGTGGAATGCACGGGATTCGAGCCGGAACAGCATTTTACCTCCGGGCCTTCCCGTTATACGGACGCGTCCATCATCAAGACACTGGAAGAAAAGGGTATCGGCAGGCCGTCGACCTACGCGCCCATTATCTCCGTGCTGCTGGACCGCTATTATGTGATCAGAAAAAACAAGCAGCTTGTACCCACAACCCTGGGCAGGATCATTAATGATATTCTTATCAGGTCCTTTCCGGACATCCTGAATGTCAACTTTACGGCGGATATGGAAAACCGCCTGGATACCATAGAGGAGCATGACGAGGAATGGGCCGCCATGTTAAAAGAGTTTTACTCACCGTTCAAAGCACAGGTGGAACATGTCATGGAAACGCTTGAGTCCGTCAAAGGGGTGCTGGATGAAGAGACTGATTTTGTCTGTGAAAAATGCGGCAGAAAAATGATAAAAAAATTGGGCCGCTTCGGCTTTTTCCTGGCCTGTTCGGGTTTCCCCGAGTGCAGAAACACCAAGTCCATTCCTTTGGCCGACTGTCCCCGGGACAACTGTGACGGGAAGATCATCACCCGCCGCCGGCAGGGCGGCCGCGGTCGTGAGTTTTACGGCTGCACCAACTATCCGGAATGTGATTTTATTACGCATTTCAAACCCCTTAACCAGAACTGCCCCAAGTGCGGTAAATTTCTGGTGGAAAAAACCGACAAAAAAAACGGCTCGTACAAAGCCTGTATCAATCCGGAGTGTAATTATCTGCATACCGCGGAAGACGAGGCCGGGGAGAAAAACGGCGGAGCTTCGGGGAACGAGGAGGTATCGCGCAACAGTGCATAAGCAATATGTCGAATATTTGAAAGCCGTTAGAAAACTCTCACCCCATACCATTGAATCGTATACCAGGGACTACCGTCAGTTCAGCGGTTTCCTTGATGCCCATGGGTATAAAGAGGACGATCTGGGGGTGACGGAGGTTCGTGCCTTTGTCTCCGGGCTTTCAAAGAGCGGGCTGTCGTCAAAATCGATCAACAGGATCATCTCCTCTTTGCGCAGTTATTTTCGGTTTAAACAGCGCTACGGTTACGCTAAAGTTAATCCCTTTACGGGAGTAAAGTGTTTGCGGGTCGACAAGTGGCTTCCGGTGTTTTTGTTTGAGGAAGAGGTGGAGAAGTTTCTTGAAATACCTACCCCGGATTTCATCTCACTGCGTGACCGGCTGATTTTTGAATTTCTTTATTCAACGGGCTGCCGTGTAGCCGAAGCGGTGGCGATCAATCTGTTGGATATAAACATAAAACAGCGCATGGTAAAGGTGCGCGGCAAGGGAAACAAGGAACGGATGGTCTATATCGGGGCTAAGGCCCGGCAGGTACTGACGGAGTATCTGACCCGGCGGCGGGAATACCTGCGGGGCAGGGAGGCGACGGACGGAACGGCTTTGTTCGTCAATAAAAACGGCGGCAGGCTCACCACGCGGGGGCTGCGCTATATCGTGTATAAATATGTGGCAAAAAGCTCCTGTGCCAAAAAAATCAGCCCGCATACCTTTCGGCATACTTTTGCCACGCATATATTGAATGAGGGCGCGGACATCAGGGTGGTGCAGGAGTTATTGGGACACGCCAATATTTCAACGACCCAGGTATACACGCATGTCGGGGTGGAAAAATTGAAATCAATCTACAGAAAAAGTCATCCGCACGCAAAAATGAAAGAAGGAGATTAAATGGAACAGTTTCACGGAACAACGATTCTTGCGGTATTAAAAGACGACAAACTGGCCTTGGGGGGCGACGGACAGGTGACCCTGGCCAATACCATCATGAAGGCAAACGCCCGCAAGGTACGTTCGATATATGACGGAAAAATACTGGTCGGATTCGCCGGCGCCACAGCGGACGCCTTTACCCTGTTCGAGCGCTTCGAGGGCAAGGTAAAAGAGTACTCGGGTGATCTTACCAGGGCGGCAGTCGAGCTGGCCAAAGACTGGAGAACGGACAGAATGCTGCGCAGACTGGAGGCCATGCTTTTGGTCGGTGATAAAAATAAGATTTTGCTTATTTCGGGTACCGGTGACGTGGTTGAACCGGAGAGAGGGGTGATCGGTATCGGTTCGGGCGGAAACTACGCCTATGCCGCAGCACTCGCCTATCTTGAGTCTTCAGATATGTCGGCCAGGGAAATTGTGGAAAGATCGCTGAAAGTCGCGGCGGGAATATGTATTTATACAAATGACGAAATTATTGTGGAGGAATTATAATGGAAATCGAAACCGATAAGCTGACACCGAAAGAGATTGTGGCCTCTTTGGATACCTATATAATCGGACAGGAAAAGGCAAAGCGGGCGGTGGCCATCGCGCTGCGCAACAGGTACCGGCGCACCAAGCTTCCCGAAGAGTTGAAAGATGAGGTTGCGCCCAAAAACATCATTATGATCGGTCCCACCGGCGTGGGAAAAACCGAGATTGCGCGCAGACTGTCAAAGCTGACCGGCGCGCCCTTTATTAAAGTGGAAGCGACAAAATATACCGAGGTCGGCTATGTGGGACGGGATGTGGAATCCATGGTGCGTGACCTGGTGTCCGTCGCCATTTCCATGGTTAAGGCCGAGTTTCAGGAAAGCGTCAAGGCGGAGGCGGAGAAACGCGCCGAGGAGGCCCTGCTTGACCTGCTGCTGCCGGGTTTCAACAAGCCCACGGTCCGGCCGGGGAAAATGGTACCGGGAACGGTAACACCCGGGGCGGAGCAGGAGGCCCAGTCCAACACCAGGGAAAAGTTCAGGGAGAAACTGCGTCAAGGGGAACTGGACGACAAACAGGTGGAGGTCAGTATTACCAAACAAGCCTTTCCGTCTATCGAAATATTTTCCGGGACCAGTCTGGAAGAGATGGACATCAATATCGGAGGGAACCTCTCCAACCTTTTGGGAGGCAAGAAAAAAAAGAAACGGGTTTCGGTAAAACAGGCCAAAGAAATCCTCTTGGCCGAGGAAAGGGACAAACTGATCGACATGGACCGGGTATCCGAGATCGCCAAGGAACGTACCGAGCAGATGGGAATTATCTTCATCGACGAGCTGGACAAGGTTGCCTCCTCCCAGAGCAAAACCGGGGTGGATGTGTCCCGTGAGGGGGTGCAGCGTGATATCCTGCCGATTGTCGAGGGCTCAAAGGTAACCACCCGCTACGGGATCATTGATACGGCCCATATCCTGTTTATCGCCGCGGGCGCGTTTCACATGAGCAAGCCGTCCGATCTGATTCCCGAGCTGCAGGGCAGGTTTCCCCTGCGGGTGGAGCTGCAGCCCCTAACGAGTGAGGATTTCAAGAAGATTTTGACCCAACCCAAAAACGCGCTGATTAAGCAGTACGAGGAACTGATGAAGACAGAGGACGTGACCCTGAATTTTTCACCGGAGGCCATCGACCGCATTTCCGAGATCGCCACCGACGTCAATACCAAAACCGAAAATATCGGCGCCCGCAGGCTGCACACCATTATGGAAAACCTGCTTGAGGAGGTGTCGTTTCACGGACCCGATTTAAAGGGGCAGACCGTAAATATCACCCGGGAGTATGTGGATGAAAAGCTGGGTGACATTATAGAGGATCGGGATGTGACCCGGTATATTCTGTAATAAGGAGGCAAATAACCTTAAGTGCAGGCGGCAAAGCGACCGAAAAATATGGTAAGGAGGTAAAAGGATATGCATTTTACACCGGCATTCGACCGAAACATGACAATTCTACAGAAAAGCCTTGATGTATCACTCTTGCGCTATAACGTGATTGCCAACAACATCGCAAACTCCGAGACGCCGAATTTCAAGCGCTCGGTAGTTAATTTTGAAGCCCAGTTAAAACGCGCCCTGGATGCAGAAAAAGTAAAACCGGCGTTTCCGGGAAAGCTGAAATACCGCCGCGGCGTGTCCTTTTTTACACCCAAGAGTGTGGATACCGTACAACCCAAGGTTGTACTGGACTACCTTACCACCGCCAAGAACAATGGGAACAACGTGGATATCGACGAGGAGATGATGAACGCCGTGTCCACGCAGCTGGAATACCAGACCATTCTTCACGCGGTGAACAATGAGTTTATGCGCTTGAACATGGTACTGCGCTAGAGGGAGATTGAGATATGGGTATGTATACGGCCTTAAATACGGCGGGATCGGGTCTTACGGCAGAGAGAACGCGCCTTGATGTCATCGCCAACAACCTGGCGAACGTGGATACCACACGTACACCCCAAGGAGGACCGTTCCGGCGCAGCCGGGTAGTTTTTCGGCCGCGGGTGTCGCAGCCCTATTGGCGGAGTCCTTTTTTACCCAAGTACCTGGAAAACCAGATCGGCAAAGGGGTCAGGATTACCGGGATACAAAAGGATTATATGTCAAAGACGCGGCTGGTCTGGGATCCCACGCACCCGGATGCCATAAAGACCGGTCCGCAGAAGGGATACGTGGAATACCCCAATGTAAACGTGGTCAGTGAAATGGTGGATATGATTTCGGCCTCACGCTCGTATGAGGCGAATGTAACGATAATAAACGGTGCTAAAAGCATGTTTTTAAAGGCATTGGATATAGGGAGGTAATACATGCCGGGTTTTTATAATACATTTACATCAGGAGTTTTCAGACATAAAACAGGGCCTATACAGGTAGAGCCCAAATACTTTAAACCTTTCAGCCTGCAAAAACAGGCCGCAAAACCCGGGGCCAAGAGTTTTGGGGATGTTCTTGCCGGTGCCCTGAAAGGGGTAAACGATATGCAAATGGACGCGTATCGTTTGACGCAGAAGTTTATCACCGAGCCGGGCTCGGTCGATGTGCACGATGTCACCCTGGGAACGGCCAAGGCCAATCTGTCGTTATCAATTACCAAGGCCTTGTTCGACCGGGCAATACGCGCATATAATGAGATTATAAATATCAGGTAAAAAAGTCTGCCGTGATCCAATAAACGCATTACGGCGTAATACGTTCATTAAAGGGAGGGAAAATGAACGAATGGCTAAAAAAGATACTTGAGCAGATAAAAACGCTCTGGAAAAAATGGTCGCTTAATCAAAAAATCATCATTTTTGCCGTGGCCGGGGTCTCCATAATCGCGATTATCCTGTTATTCAGCCTCAGTGCGGCACCTTCGCGTCCGCCGTTGTTTCGGACCGCAATTACCAATGAAACACAACTGCACCGCATCACCAACCGGCTTGATGAGGAAGGTGTTGATTATACGGTGGAAAACAACATCATCTATATGAAGGATGAGAAGACCGCCATGCGGATGCGCAGTATCCTGGTGCGCGAGGACCTCGTGCCGGACGGTGTCGATCCCTGGGCGGTGTTTGATACCGACCGCTGGACTTTGACAGACCTGGAACGAAACGTCAACATCAAACGGGCCCTGGAGGCAAAGCTCAAGCAGCATATCCTGGCTCTTGATGACGTAGACGCGGTCAGTCTTGACCTGTCCATTCCGGACAAACAGCTTTTATCAGAGGACCAGGACCCGATTACCGCGTCGGTTATTATCACGCCCAAACCGGGTTCGGACATCACCACCAACCGCAGAAAGATCGAAGGTATCGAAAAGCTCATTATGTTCGCCGTCTCCGGACTAAAGAAGGAAAACATCTATATTACCGACAAGATCAGCGGTGTACACTTGAATGATTTTGATTCCGAGGAGGTCCAGGCCGGTGACCGCCTGGAACTGGCCAAAAAAGAGCTGAAGATCAAGGACGAAGAAGAACGCAGAATGAAGAATGAGATCTACAAGGAGCTCAGCAAGATTTTTACCCCGGACAGAATCCGTATTGTCAGGATCGATATCGACCTGGATATGAGCAAGAAAACTACCGAGACCGAAGAGTATTTCCCCTTCCAAAGACGCCCGGACAACCCTAAAACCGCCTGGGACGAATCGGAATACGTGGACTCTGTTACCAAACACAAGGCCACGGAAAACGAGGTTTTTAAGGGCACGGGCTTTAACCCGGAAGGACCTCCGGGAACCGAGGGGCAGGTACCACCGGCCTTTAAGGACCTTTCCAATTTACAGGGAAGTTATAACCGCAGTGTTGAAGAGGTGGAAAACGCCATCAACTCGCGTAAAATATCCATGAAGGACAGACCGTGGAACATTAAACGACTGACCCTGGGTATTGCCGTCGACGGCCGCTGGAAGAAGCTACGGGATGAAAAAACCGGTGAACTGGTGTTCAACCCGGACGGAAGCGTAAAGCGGGAGTATATTCCGGTATCGAATGAGCAGATAACCACGGCCCGTAAGATAATCGAGGGCGCGGTAGGGTATAAACGCGAACGCGGTGATATCGTTACCGTAGAGACCATGCAGTTTGACCGTACCAGCCAGTTCTTAAACGAGGATGAGATGTACCGGGGCCAGAAGGCATTGCAGAGAGTCATTTTTTGGATCATAATAGGTATAGGGCTTGTATTTGTCGCCATTATTGCTTTCAGAATACTTTCGCGGTATCTTGAAAGAAGAAGGCGTCTAAAAGAGGAAGAGCTTGCCCGGCAGCACCAGGCTATGCGTGAGGCGGCCCTGCGCAGCGCCGAAGAAAAGGGTGTGGAGGTTGAGCTTTCCGTTGAAGAGCGGGCACGGTTGGAGATGCAGGAAAATGCCATTAATATGGCCCGAGAACATCCGGAAGACGTTGCCCAGCTTATAAGAACATGGTTACTGGAGGAATAAACCATGGCAAAGAAATCAACAAGCACAACTGCAGCCGCGGCGGCAGCCGCGGCCCAGGGAGTAAGCACAAGCCATACAACGGCCAGAAAACATACCGCGATTCACGGTACGCATAAAAAACAGCTTACCGGCCGGCAGAAGGCGGCAATCTTCCTTGTGACCCTCGGCTCCGAAATATCCGCGGAGATTTTCAAGCACCTGCGCGAAGATGAGATTGAGCAGCTTACTTTCGAGATTGCCAGATTGGAAAGCATTGAACCGGAAGACCGCGACAAGGTGTTGATGGAATTCCAGGAGCTGATGATGGCGCAGGACTTCATCACCACCGGCGGTATAGATTATGCCCGTGAACTGTTGGAAAAATCTCTCGGCACACAGAAAGCGGTTGATATCATCAACCGCCTTACCAGTTCGCTGCAGGTTCGACCCTTTGATTTTATCCGCAGAACGGATCCGGCCCATCTCTTGAACTTTATCCAACAGGAGCATCCGCAGACCATCGCCCTGATTCTGGCCTATCTTGAACCGCAAAAGGCCAGTGTCATCCTGGGCAGCCTGCCGCATGAGATACAGTCAGACGTGGCCAAACGTATTGCCACCATGGACCGTACTTCACCTGAAGTACTGCGCGAGGTTGAACGGGTGCTGGAGAAGAAGCTTTCAACCCTGTCTTCCGAGGACTATACAGCGGCCGGAGGCGTGGAAAGCATCGTCGAAATCCTGAACCTGGTTGACCGCTCAACAGAAAAAACCATCATTGAATCCCTGGAAGAGGACGATCCGGAACTGGCCGAAGAAATCAAGAAGCGAATGTTTGTGTTCGAGGATATCGTGCTGCTTGACGACCGGGCCATTCAGAAGGTACTGCGTGAGGTTGATACCACGGAGCTTGCCAAGGCTCTGAAGGCGGTTGATTCCGAGGTACAGGACAAGATATTCCGCAATATGTCCCGCAGGGCATCAACCCTGCTGAAAGAGGACATGGAGTACATGGGCCCGATCAGGTTGAAGGACGTGGAGGAATCACAGCAGAAGATTGTGGCGATCATCCGTAAGTTGGAGGAGCAGGGCGAGATTGTTGTGGCACGCGCGGGAGAGGACGAGTTGGTTGTCTAAAGCGCTCCGCCGTCCGGTCCACAACCGGACTGCCTGCCGGACCGCAGTAATGTCAACATAAGGAGAAAACCGTGGCAAAGAATGTATTCAGACCTACGGAAGTGAAAAATCTTACTAAGAAGGTGTTCATAGATCCACCCAAAGTGATTGAAAAAGAGCTGCCCAAGGTTGTGGAAAAAACCACAGCCGTAGAGGATTATAGCGGCCCATCCTTGGATGATCTCCGCCGGGAGGCTGAAGAGTTCAAGGCGCATTGGGACGAGGAGCGGGCGCAAAAAATAGAGAATGCCAAGGCGGAAGCGGAAAAAATCATCAAAGAGGCCGAGGCCGTGGCCTTTGACGAGGTTAAAAAGAAGAACAACCAGGCCCAGAAAATCAAACAGGAGGCAGAGGCCGAGGCCAAACAGTTGGTGGAAAACGCCAAAAAAGAGGCTGAGGAACTGGAGTCTGAGGTAAAGCAGCGGGTGGAGAAAATCGAAAACCAGGCCTATGAGAAGGGATACCGCGACGGTCATGACCAGGGCTTTACCCAGGGCAAGGACGAGGTCGGAAGGCTGATCGACCGCCTGCATGTTATTCTTACCAAAGCTATCGAAAAACGAAATGAGATCATCGAAGAGTCGGAAACACAGATCATCAACCTGGTTTTACTGATTGCTAAAAAGGTTATCAAGGTGATCTCCGAGAACCAGAAGAACGTGGTAATCAATAATGTGATCCAGGCGCTGCGCAAACTGAAAAGCAGGGGTGATGTGGTGATCAGGGTCAACTTAAGCGATCTTGACCTTACCACCGAGCATATCAAGGATTTTATGGGTATGGTGGAGAATGTCAAATCCATCACCGTGCTGGAAGACTCCTCTGTGGACAAGGGCGGCTGTATTATCGAAACCGATTTCGGTCAGATTGACGCGCGTATATCCAGCCAGTTGCACGAGATCGAAGAAAATATTACGGAGCTGATGCCGATTCGGACGAAGGGTGAATAACGGATGAGTATTTTTGATAAATATACCAAAGTGGTTGAGAAGATGGACCCCATAAAATGCACCGGTGTGGTGGAACGGATCAGGGGCCTCTTGATTGAGAGCAGCGGGCCCATGGCCGTAGTGGGTGAGCTTTGCCAGATACTGATTCCCAAGGGCAGCGGCATGGTCTGGGCCGAGGTGGTGGGGTTAAGCGGGAACACCGTCCAGCTGATGCCGTATGATGAAATGGAGGGGATCGAGGTCGGTTGTATTGTCATCGCCATGGGGCACTACTTAAGCGTCCCTGTTTCGGAAAAATTACTGGGCCGTGTGCTGGATTCAATGGGCAGACCCATGGACGGGAAGGGTGACATAGGGTCACCGCAATGGGCCTCCATCTTTAATACCCCGCCCCACGTATTACACCGCAAGCGAATCGCGGAACCGGTGGCCACGGGAGTACGCTCCATCGACGGCCTTCTGACCGTGGGCAAGGGCCAGCGCATGGGTATTTTTTCCGGAAGCGGTGTGGGGAAATCAACAATATTGGGGATGATCGCCAGGAATACCTCGGCGGATGTCAATGTGATCGCCCTTATCGGAGAGCGGGGCCGGGAGGTCAGGGAGTTTATAGAAAATGACCTGGGCGAGGAAGGCCTGAAGCGTTCGGTCATCATTGTGGCTTCGTCCAACAAGCCGCCGCTGGCACGCATCAGGGGGGCGTTTGTCGCCACTTCGATTGCCGAATATTTCCGGGACACGGGGAAGGACGTGATGCTGATGTTTGATTCGGTAACACGTTTTGCCCGTGCGCAGCGGGAGATCGGGCTGGCAGTGGGGGAACCGCCGGCAAACCGGGGTTTTACCCCTTCGGTGTTTTCCATGCTACCCAAACTGCTTGAGCGCTGCGGGACCTCGGAGCACGGTACCATTACCGGGTTTTATACGATCCTGGTTGAGGGTGACGATATGGATGAACCCATAGCGGACGCGGTAAGGGGTATTCTTGACGGACATGTGGTTTTAAGCAGAAAACTGGCCCAGAAAAATCATTATCCGGCGGTTGATGTGCTGCAGTCTATCTCCCGGCTCAGTATTTACGTAACCCAGGCGGAATTACAGAAAGCGGCCGGATACATTAAGCGCATGCTGGCCGTGTATTATGACGCCGAGGACCTGATCAATGTAGGGGCGTATGCGGCGGGTTCAAACCCTGAGATAGACGAGGCCATCGAGAAGATGCCGAAGATAAACGATTTTTTGCGTCAGGCTATTTTGGAAAAGTCCGTACTCGCGGACACCTTTGCCGGTGTGGCCGACATAGCGGGGATCGAGCTGTGAAACGCTTTCAGTTCCGCCTGGAACGACTGCTTACCATCAGGCGCTACCGGGAACGTGAATGGGAGTTGAAGCTGGCCGATATTACAGGGCAGTGTATCCTCCTGCAAAACAAGATAGTGCAGAGCAAAGAAAACATCTCGCATACCCTGGACGACCGTACACGTTTTACGGGGAAGATCGATCTTTACGAGCTTATGGCCAACGAACGGTATATCGCGCGCATGAAACAGGATATCATTAATTTCGGGATTGCTTTGGAGCAAAAAAAGAGAGAACGTGACAAGGTAAAAATGAAATATCTTGAGGTATCCAAAGAGAAGAAGGTACTGGAAAAACTGCGGCAGAGAAAAGAAGAAGAGTATTATAACGAAGGAAAAAAAGAAGAGTTTAAAATTATCGATGAAATAAATAACGGAGCGCTGATCCGGAAAAAGGTCAACTAACCATAAAGGAGGAAGATTATGGCTGAATACAGTTCCATACCCGTAAGTCTGCGAATATTTGTATTGTTGTTGATTGTCGTGTTGTTGTTTATTCTGGGGCTTTTTGTGCTTAACAGCCTGGGTATAGTGGATGCACGGACATTTCTCTCTCCGTTTTACAGCCTTTTCAATATTAAAGCGGAAACCAAAATCGATGTGGAAGATCCCATGCTGCTTTCCAAACAGCGGCTTGCCAAGGATTACGAGGCGGTGGACCTCCTGCAGCAGGAGGTGTCAAAACTGCAGGCTGAGGTAAACAACAAAAACAGCGAAGTTAGCCAGAAAATGGAGGACCTGTCGGAACGCGAAAAACAGTTGTCGGAGAGAGAAAAATTGCTTAATCAGCAATCAAAAGAGGGCGATGATAGAATGAGACGGCTGGAACAGATGTCCAGCCAGTTTTTGGGGATGCCTCCAAAAGACGCTGTAAATGTGATGCTGAAGATGAACGTGCAGGAAGTGATAGAGGTCATGAAGGTAACCGAACGGATGGCGCAGCAGCAGGGCGTGGATTCCATCGTACCGTACTGGTTAAGCATCATGCCGCCGGATAAGGCGGCGGAGATACAGGAACAATGGAGGTAAAATCACCCTTTGGGGAGGTTGCCTTTGGCAATTACAGATACATCCATTATCACCATGTTGTTCACAAAAAACGATAATTTTTCCGCGGACAACATGACGCCGAAATTCGGTACGCAAAAAACTAAAAACAACGACGAATTAAACGAAACAAAAGAAAACAGAACAAATCCAAAGAAAAATCAGGATACGGATAAACCCGCCTCATTTAAGACGGTTTTCGAGAAGCAGGTGAAGAAACAGCATCCGGAAAAACAACAGAAGGATAAAAGCTCCGTCGAAGATCTGAAGAAGAAAAAAACCTTCCGTCCGTTATATGTAGTGCCGAAAGAAAAAACCATGCCTGACTCTCTGTTAATAAAGGATGATAAAAAATCCATCGGAGAGCTTCTTACTCATTTTACGGAAGGGAAGCTGGTTGCGCGAAAGATCGAGGACCTGATTCGCGGGCGCATTGCGGCAAAGGCACCGCAGAAGAAAAACACCGGCAGGTTGGCGGGATTGTCGATAAAGGAGGCGATCCTGAAAACGGCTAAGAATGAGAAATCCCAAAAATCGGACAAATCTTCTCATGTCCCCAAGCTGATTGTGGTAGACCTGAGGGAGAAGGTGCCGGCCCATAAACTGAAAAACAATCATAAAAAAACCGAGGCCGCAAGCCTTAAACCGGTGGACAATATTTTGGATACCAAGGACATGAAGCTGTTCGTTAAACACACACAGATAAACGACGGTATGGTGAACCTGAAATCAGACTTCGATGTCAAACACATGCAGGCAAAGCAGCCGTTACCGCAGTTTACCCAGTTGCAGAAGAATCTCAGTGCCGAACTGGTAAGGCAGACCAGGATGCTGATCAAAGACGGCGGAAACGGCGAGATCAGGCTGGTATTAAAGCCTGAGTCGCTGGGTAACGTGCGTGTTCGCGTAAATATTCATGATAATAATATAGTAGGCAAAATATTTGTCGACAATAATACTGTAAGGGAATTAGTGCAGGGAAGCCTTCATAACCTTTACAATGCGTTTAAACATGACGGGTTTAACCAGGCCATGATAAACGTCTTTGTGGGAAGTGAAAGGGGCGGCAGCGGAAACGCGCGGCAGAACGGCCAGGATCTGGGGAACACCCCGGAACTGCATGATCTGTGGGAAAACGAACGTGTTCCGATTGAAGAGGTAACGGCCGCGGATTCCCTGGTAAACATAGTATTGTAAAGGAGATTTTTATGGATATCAGCGCTTTAAGCAATTCTGTGTTGAACGCAAAAGACCTGGCGGCCACAAATCGCCTGGTTGAAATGACGAACGCACCACTGAACAACGGCAAGGGATTTAAAAAGGTCATGGGGCAGACTGAGTTTCTGCAGCTGTTGACCGAAGAGTTCAAGAATCAGGATCCCACCCAACCGCTGAAGGACAGGGAGTTTATCGCACAGATGGCCCAGATCTCACAACTGGACCAGGTCAATAATATGACAAAACAGATCGCTTCTATGAATAGAGAAATTAATAATGTCTCGAAGTTAATGCAGAAAAATAATGCGTTTTCCCTGTTAGGGAAGATCGTCGATATCGTGCAGGGGGGACAGCTCATAAGTGGTAAGGTAGAGGAGATAAAGGGAGGGGATTTTCCCCAACTGCTTGTGAACGGAAAATATTACGACTATCAAAATGTACGTACGTTGAAGAACAGTGAGGGGGAATAGATTATGATGCGATCACTCTACTCCGGTGTTGCCGGATTACAAAACCATCAGATTAGGATGGACGTCATTGGTAATAACATTGCCAATGTAAATACCACCGGGTTTAAAAAAAGCCGGGTGACCTTTCAGGATATGCTCTCGCAGATGATCTCCGGTGCGGCGAAGCCGACCGATGAGGTGGGCGGTGTTAATCCGAAGCAGGTCGGGCTGGGTATGTTGGTTTCCGCGATCGATACCATACACACCCAGGGAAGCCTGCAAACCACCGGTAAAAAAACCGACCTGGCCATCAGCGGCGATGGATTTTTTATCGTGAAAGACGGTGACCGGCAGTTTTATACCAGGGCCGGGGCGTTTTCGCTTGATGAAAACGGAAGACTTGTCAACCCGGCAAACGGCATGAGAGTACAGGGTTGGGTGGCGCATAACCAGGGAGGAGAAAACGTGATCAACACCTCCGGAGATATGGAAGACATGGTTATTCCCGTCTACAGCAAAGATCTTCCCAGGGCCACTGCCGACATCACCTATCGTTGTAACCTTGATCAGCGGGCTATAGCCGTTCCGGAAGGTGCCTCTCCGAAAACCGTACTGGAAAACACCCATACCGCAACCATTCAGATCTACGACTCCCTGGGAAATACACATGAGCTGCGGCTTAATTTTGCGAAATCTCCCGATGTAAACAATCAATGGATCGTTACCACAACCGTAGACGGTGCGGACGCCACGGCCAATCTTGGTGCCGGCGCGGGAGCAAATACCTTTACCCTGAACTTTGATAATAACGGGAACATTATCTCGGTTACCGATGCGGACGGTGAAGCCATTAACCAAGGCGTGCTGCAGATCCCGGTAACCTATAATGTGCCGGGCACGGCGCCGGCGGCCACACAGACCTTTAACCTGACACTCGGCACTTCGGGCCAGGCAAACGGCATAACTCAGGCCGCGGATACCTTTACCACCAAAGCCATCAAGCAGGACGGTTATGGTCTGGGCTATCTCGAAGATTTTAAAATCGATCAGAACGGAGTGATCACCGGCGTGTATTCCAACGGCACGAACCGTGCATTAGGACAGGTCGCCCTGGCCACGTTTACCAACCCCGGGGGGCTTGAGAAAGCCGGTGAGAATAATTATATTGTATCTAATAACTCCGGTATTGCACTGGTCAGCCCTTCGGGTACAGAAGGCAAGGGAAAGATAATTTCGGGAACACTGGAAATGAGTAATGTGGACCTGGCGGAGCAGTTTGTCGACATGATTGTTACCCAGAGAGGGTTTCAGGCCAACTCACGTTCGATCACAACTTCCGACCAGATGCTGCAGGAAATATTGACACTGAAGAGATAAGGATGAATAATCGTGACACATGATTGAAGTAACAAGGCTGGATGGAAAAATATTTTATATCAATCCGCATCAGATAGAGTACATCGAATGTAATCCCGATACCACACTTATCATGCTTTCCGGAAAAAGACTGGTGGTCAAAGAAGACTACCAGTCTGTGTTTACACGGATAATTGAGTACAGAAGGCTGATTGGGGCCTTTAAGAACGAGGAGTAATATACATGGATCTTGGAACAATAATAGGCGTTATCGCAGGATTTGTCCTGGTCGGTTTCGGAATCGTAGTAATGGGTGCGCCGCTTACCACCTATATCGACCCTGCGTCCGTATTGATTACTATCGGAGGATCCCTGGCAGCCCTCATGATCTCAAATCCTCTTGCCCGGACTTTGGGCATATTCAGGTATGTCCGCCTGACTATGAGTATCCCCAGTTGGGAGGAGGAACGTATTATCTCCCGCCTGGTGGCCTTCTCGGAAAAAGCACGCCGGGACGGGCTCCTGGCACTGGAAGACGATCTGGATGAGGTTGAGGATGATTTCCTGCGCAAAGGAATCCAGCTTGTTGTTGACGGTACCGATCCTGAGATAATAAAGAATGTATTGTACAACGAGTTGAGTAAGATCCAGGAGCGGCACGGTATCGGTATAAAGATATTTGAGGACTGGGGCAAACTTGCTCCGGCCTTCGGCATGATCGGTACGCTCTTGGGGCTTATTTCAATCATGGGAAATATCGAAGATAAGTCCGCTATCGGCCCGGGAATGGCCACCGCCCTGCTGACCACACTGTACGGGGCAATCATGGCGAACTTGCTATTTATTCCTATTGGTAATAAATTAGAAGATAGGGACGTGGCGGAAAGCCTGATCAAAGAGATTATGATAGAGGGAATTCTTTCTATTCAACAGGGCGACAACCCGCGTATTCTGGAAGAGAAACTGATCGCCTTTTTACCTCCGGCCAGGCGTGAGGCTATTAAACAGGAATCCGGGAGAGATTAAAGGAAGATATGCCGTATAAGCGGAAGAAAAAGAAATCCAAAGAAGAAGGCGCTCCCTACTGGATGATCACCTACGGTGACATGACCACCCTGCTGCTTGTTTTTTTCGTGGTTATGTTCACCACAGCGGAGATTAACGGCAGTGAACTGCGGATGATCCTGGCGGCATTTCAGGGTCTTGGGGTGTTAAGCGGGGGCAACACCCTGCAGGTGGGAAAGTTGGCCGAGTTGGGCAATAACATTATGAGTCTGCCGTCCACCGAACGGGGACGGGCCCTGGACAAAGCACGCAAACTTGCGGTATCCCTGTTTCAACCGGAAATTGCCACACGCAAAGTCAGGATTAAAGAAGACGAACGCGGACTCATCGTCTCGCTTTCGGGAGAACTGTTTTTTGATCCGACCAGTGCGGAGGTAAAAATAGAGCAGGCAAGAGACGTCCTGTATCGGGTGCGTGATCTTTTGTTATCACCGGAGGTGGGAAAACGCAAAGTACGGATTGAAGGACACACGGATGATATCCCGATGGCGGAGGGTTCGGAGTACCCCACAAATTGGGACCTGTCCGCCGCAAGAGCGTTGAATGTTTTAAAATATCTGATTGAATATGGTGTTCCGGAGAACAGGCTGCAGGAGGCGGGTTTTGCCGATACGGTTCCCGTTTCCAGCAATTTAACGGAAGAGGGAAGAGCGGATAACAGGAGGGTCGATATAGTGATTCTCACAGCGGGACATCTATAATTTTGCAAGCGAGGTGAAATAAAATGGCTGATGAAGATCGGTTTTTAGACAGTGAAGCCGACCAGGCCGCGGAAGAGGTTGAGGTTGGTCGAAAAGTCGGATTTGTTCCGGCCCTGGTCCTAAAGGCGTTAAAATGGGCGGCGATTGGGATTATTGTTGTACTACTGGTTATTGTGGTGGCCTGGTTAACGGTTCAGCTTGCCCTGCAGGGCAGGGTTCCCGCACAGGAACTGCCGCCGGTATCACAACAGATAAGCGGTTCCACAGAGGTGCTGCAGTTTTACAAAAACCTTGAACCATTACGCGGTCAGACATCGGATAATCCACCCTATATGTTCATGGCAACGGTGTTTATCGGTTACGAAAAAGGAAACAATGCCATGACCACGGAAATAAACGAGCGGGACCCGCAGATCCATAATATTATTCTTAAGATATTAGGCAGTAAAAAGGCCAGCGAGCTCACAATAGATAATTTCAGTGTATTGGAAAGAGACATTACCTACAGCCTGAACCAGATAATGCGCAGCGGAAAGATAAAATCCGTACTGGTCCAGGAACTGCAGACCTTTCCGCAGTAAGTAATTACCGGGGGCCTTTTCTTTTAGTGGGAAAAGTTATATAATAGAAGATGGGGACGTAGATGACTGAAGTTCTTTCTCAAGATGAAATAGACCAACTACTCTCGGCGATATCTTCAGGGGAGGTAGAGACACCTGAAACCCAGGCCATGCCCGCCCAGAGAAACATCAAGATATATGATTTTAAGCGGCCGGATAAATTTTCCAAAGATCAGATCCGTACCGTATCGATCATGCATGAGACCTTTGCCCGGCTGACCACAACGTCGCTTTCGGCGCAGCTGCGCAGTCTGGTTCATGTTCATGTTGCCTCGGTAGATCAGCTCACCTATGAAGAGTTTATCAGATCCATCCCTAATCCCACGACCCTGGCGGTCATCAACATGGACCCACTGAAAGGGTCCGCCATTCTGGAAATTGATCCCTCGGTAACGTTTTCCATTATCGACAGGCTGTTCGGCGGCCAGGGAGAAGAAACAAAGCTTTCCAGGGATTTGACCGATATCGAGCAGTCGGTCATGGAAGGAATCATTGTGCGTATTCTGGGAAATATGCGTGAAGCCTGGAGTACGGTGATTGATCTGCGACCGCGGCTGGGACAGATTGAAACCAACCCCCAGTTCGCCCAGATTGTTCCGCCCACTGAAATGGTGGTACTGGTTACCTTGGAAACCAAAGTAGGTGATGTTGACGGGTTGATGAACTTCTGTATTCCGTATCTTACCATTGAACCGATTATTTCCAAGCTTTCAGCCCAGTACTGGTATTCCTCGGTACGGAGGGGCACAACCACCGAAAACCTCAACATCTTAAGGGAACGTCTGGAAACCGTCAGCGTGAATATTGTGGCGGAAATCGGGGGCATGATGCTCAAGGTTAAGGACGTGCTGGCCCTGAAAAAGGGCGATGTGATCAGGCTGCCTAATGTCAGAACAAATGATCCGATGGCCTTGAAAATAGGTGACAGAAAAAAATTCCTCTGCAGACCGGGGATCATCGGTAATAAAGCGGCTATCCAGGTGGTAAAAAAACTGGAAGAGACAAAGGCGGAAGAGTTCGAAGAACTAAAAGTAGAGGGGGAAGAATAGAATGAGTGAAGGCTATCTTTCACAGGATGAAATAGACGCTTTATTACAGGGAACCGAAGAGATCACCGATTCCACAACGGTAAGCAGTGCCGGACCGCTGGATACTAACGAAATAGATCTCTTTAAATCGGTCATGCAGGGAACGGTTGAATCTCAGAGTTCCAATATTTCCATGGTGACCGGCAAATCCGTGATCATAGGCGCGCCGAATGTCGAGGTAAAATCCAAGCAGCAGATGCTGGCCGAGCTTATGAATGATGTGATAGAGGTAAAAATTGATTTTACGGACGGGTTGGTTGGTGAGCACTCATTCCTGCTTGATCCGGACATCGCCAAAAAACTGGCCGGTTTTATCATGGGGCAGAAGGATGTGGACCTGAACGAGGCCGCCCTTTCCGGAGTTGCCGAGGCGATCTCGAACATTGTCGGAACCATTGCGACTACCCTGGGAAATCAGATCAATCAAACGGTAATGATATCGCCCGCCCAATGTAACAAGGTAAAAAAAGGAAAGGTCAAGCTTCCTGCCGGCGACAGTGTGGTAAAAGTGCAGTACCCCATCTCAATAGAGGGGGAGAAACCCGCGGTATTGATTGAGTTGTTTGCATTGTCATCGGTAAAAGAGGTGGTGGCAAGGTCAACGGGAAGCGGTATGGCTACCGGTCAGCCGGCCCTGGCGGGAAGTAAAATGGGCAGTAAAGGAGATACTATGGCAAAAGGAATGTCAAATTCAGGGGGCGGAGATTCCGTGCAGGGCGGAGACCAGTCCATCCTTGAGGGGTTAAACAGTATGATGTCCACACCGAATGTGCAGTCCGTCCAGTTTCCCAATCTGCAGTCATCGCAGTCATCCCAGGAGCAGAGTAACATCGGCTTGTTGATGGACGTATATATGGAAATGACCGTAGAGTTGGGAAGGACAAAAAAGCTAATTCGGGATATTTTGGGAATAGGTGAAGGCACAATAATTGAGTTGGATAAACTGGCCGGTGAACCGGTCGATATTTTGGTAAATCATAAACTTATTGCCAAAGGAGAGGTCGTGGTAATCGACGAAAACTTCGGCGTCCGTGTTACCGAGATTGTATCTCCCCTTGAGAGGATGGCGGATTTAAAATAAAAAAACAATAATTTTGTAATTGACAGAAAACGTTTTGCGTGTCATAATAGACACAGATTTTCAGTATCGGGAGGGGAACACTGAAAACACACACTCTTATATTAATCATTACATTACTAGTAATAGGTTGTTTGTCACTGTATGCACAGGATAAGACGAATATCCTTGACGAAAACTACGCGGCGGACAGCAATACCGCCTCGGCAGACTCACCGGCATCACAGAACATCGAACCGGTCGGCCCGACATTGTGGGATTATCTCTCAATGGTTCTGGGGCTGGGCGTCGTCGTTATCATTATTGTTGTCATCTTTTATGCCATTAAAAAGGGTATGACAAAAAAGATCGTTGAGAACGAAATGATCACGATTATGGGTTCAAAAATAATAACCGGTAATAAAGTGCTGCATCTCATCGAGGTCGGCGGATCCGTGTACTTAATAGGATCTTCCAATGAATCATTGTCATTGATATCGGAAATATCAGACAAGGAAACCAGAGATAATCTGAAACTCAAGGCAAGTCAGGCACGGGTAAATCCGGTAAAAGGGTTCGGTGATATGATTACCGGTTTTTTAACCCGCAGGCAGCAGAAAAAACAGGTGATAAACAACAGCATTAATTTTATGAAGGAACAAAGGAGTAGGCTGCAGAAATTGAATAAATAAGAAGTCACGATAAAAAACCTGGGAGGGGACATGAAAAAAATATTTCTACTTGTTGTTCTGCTTTTTAGCTGCAGTGTCGGAGCCATGTACGCGCAGAATAATACAAGTACCGGCACTAATACAAACACCAATATAAATATTCCCTATGTAAATATAGGTATCAGAAACGCCAATAATAATCAGGAGGTCGCTCTGTCGCTGCAGTTGCTACTGCTGCTTTCCGTGATTACACTGGCGCCCTCACTCCTGATACTTACCACCGCGTTTCTACGCATCGCAATTGTCTTTAATTTTATCACCAGATCACTCTCCCTGCAGAACGTACCGCCGACACAGGTAATGATGGGGATTGCGCTTTTTCTTACTCTTTTTATTATGTGGCCCACATTCAGCGCTGTTTATGATACAGCGTTTAAGCCCTTTGCCGATGGACAGATCGGTATTGAAAAAATGTATGAAAACGCGGAAAAGCCCATAAAAGCATTCATGTGGAGACAACTGGGGAATGACCATAAAAACGTCGAGCTCTTTTTGAAACTGGGAAATTATCCAAAACCGAAAACAAAAGGGGATGTCCCTATTCACGTACTCATTCCCGCGTTTATTTTGAGTGAACTGGGCATCGCCTTTAAAATAGGGATTATGCTATTTATTCCCTTTATTGTCATCGATATGGTTGTGGCCTCGACTTTAATGTCGATGGGCATGATCATGCTGCCGCCGATTATGATTTCGCTGCCGTTTAAACTGATTCTGTTTGTCCTGGTGGACGGATGGAGTCTGATAACTATGCAGTTGGTAAAGAGTTTTATGTGACCGGTATGGTATAAGGAGGAGTTATGAGTTTAGGAATGGCAATAAATCTTTTACGGGGCGGGGTGCTTCAGGTTTTGATTGTCGCCGCTCCCATATTACTGATCGGAATGATCACGGGGTTGATTATCTCGATCATCCAGGCAACTACCAGTATTCAGGAGCAGACACTGACGTTTGTTCCCAAAATTGCCGCGATCCTGGGCGCATTGATATTTTTCGGTCCATGGATCATAACCTCGATGGTACAGTTTACCATACGATTATTTCAGCATATATCGACGATTCACTGATAAAGGGGTGAGAGAATAGCGTCTTATATTTTACAGTTTCAGATATTTCTTCTCATATTTGTACGGATTTTTGCAATGGTGAGCGTTGCGCCGCTTTTGTCATCAAGTGCAATCCCGCGAATAGCCAAGATCGGTCTTGCCCTTTTTGCCTCGGTTACCGTCTACCCGTGGGTGAGTTCCCTGGGATTCACCTTACCGCCCGATGTAGTTGATTATTTCCTCTTGGTTATCGGAGAGTTGTTTATCGGTATTATCACCGGCTTTTTCCTGGCACTGATATATGTGGCCTTTCAGGTTGCGGGCAGGTTTTTTTCCCTGCAGATGGGATTCGGCGCGTCTTCGGTTTTTGATCCCCTGGCCCAGATTGAGGTGCCGCTGATGGGACAGCTTTTAAACATAATCGGTATGTTCGCCTTTATTACGATCGGAGGATTCCAGAAGGTATTTCTCACCGGTGTTTATCGCTCTTTTAAGTCGCTGCGGGCACAGGATCTGGTGGGGGGCAGAGAATTTTTGATGAGACTTTTCGCCGGCAGCCTGGGAAGCCTGTTCGAAAGCGCCATTACCATTGCCTTCCCCATTTTGGGAACCTTGTTCCTGGTCTCGGTCTGCATGGGGCTTCTGGCCAAAGCGGCGCCGCAAATGAACCTGCTGATGTTGGGATTTCCTATCGCCATCGGGGTGGCGTTTGTTGTGTTGTTTCTTTCGCTGCCGTTTTTTATGGAAGCATGTGCGCGGCTGATAGAATCCAGTTTTGTACAGCTCCTGCGGATTTTTCAGGGGATAAAGGCGGGGGGATAATGACGGAAGAACTTTTTTGGTATCAAACATTACGCGATCCCTTACCGCCGCCGTTAAAACACGTCCACCTGCAGTGGTTTGCCGCGGAGGATGAGGGCAGAACAGAAGAGCCTACCGAGCATAAGCTGCGCAAAGCCCGTGAAGAAGGGCGGGTGGTTAAATCCGCCGAGTTCAGTTCCGCCCTGATTCTGATAGTAGGGATCAGCGCGATCGCGCTTCTGGCCACCTACCTGTTGAAAACATTTTTAGAGATGATGCGCTATTTTTTAGAGCGTTCCTGCGAAATAGATGTTACCACTACAGCGATTACCGCAACCGCGGTATTCACTTTTTTCATACGACTTGCCTTGCCGATAGTCGGGGTTGTTTTTATCACCGCGCTGATGAGTAATCTGGTACAAGTGGGGTTTTTATTTACCGTAAAACCGATTACCCCGAATATTAACAAGATCATACCACGATTCGGCAAGTTCTTTAAACGGGCCATGTTTTCCGCGGAGGCGGGATTCAATTTTCTTAAATCAATCGTTAAGGTTATACTGGTCGCCATCCTGGCCTTTTTAAATATTCAGGCGGAAATGCCGAAAATCATGAACCTGGTAAAACTCCATTTCTTCTACGGTGTTGAGCTTATCTCATCGCTGGCCTTCAGGATCATTCTGGAGGCGGGAATCCTGTTGCTGATGCTTTCGATTGCCGATTACATGTTTCAACGCAGGCTGCATCGTGAGCGATTAAAGATGTCGCGTCAGGAATTAAAGGAAGAGCGGAAGATGTACGAAGGGGATCCGCTGGTAAAAAGCAGGCTGCGTGAGCGGATGCGTGAAATCATGACGCGGAACATGCTGAAGGCTGTTCCCAAGGCTGATGTAGTAATCACCAACCCCACCCATTTTGCCATCGCCCTGGAATGGGAGAGACTCACCATGAACGCCCCGACGGTTACGGCCAAGGGAGCCGATATCATCGCCCAAAAGATAAAAGAGATTGCCCTGGAAAATGAGGTGCCGGTCATCGAAAACAAACCGCTTGCCAGGGCGCTGTACGGCGAGGTTGAGATCGGAGAGGTAATCCCGGAAAAGTTTTATGAAGTAATCGCCACCATCCTTGCCGAGATATATCGGTTAAAGGGTGCAGGCCAGGAGGTTATCTGAGATGCTGGAAATAGATAAAGGTGCGGGGTCCGCACCAATAAGAAAGGGTAAAAGGTAAAAAAAATGGCGGATGTACCCCAGGTATTCGGATATCTCACCAAACGCAAGAGTGATCTGGCGATAGCCGCGGGCGTTATCGTAATCGTCCTGATGCTCTTAGTCCCGCTGCCGGCGTTTATTCTTGATACGTTTATGGCGGTAAACCTGGTAATGAGTTTATTGGTGATCCTTATCGTCCTGTTCTCTAAGCGGGTGCTGGATTTTTCGGTCTTTCCCACAATGTTATTGATACTGACCGTCTTCGGCCTGGCCCTGAATGTTTCATCTACCAGACTGATCCTGTCGCAGGGCAAGAATTTCGGTGGTCATATCGTCCGGGCATTCGGTGCTTTTGTCACCGGTTCTTCGGAGGCGTTTACCGGATATATCATCGGGCTGATTATCTTTATTGTTATTATCGCGGTTCAGTTTATCGTCATCACCAAGGGTTCAACCCGTGTTGCCGAGGTGGCGGCACGCTTTACCCTGGACGCGCTCCCCGGTAAGCAGATGTCCGTGGAGGCAGAGTACAACTCCGGTCTTATCACCGA
Organism: uncultured Spirochaetaceae bacterium; assembly: GCA_964634205.1. Classification (GTDB taxonomy): domain Bacteria; phylum Spirochaetota; class Spirochaetia; order SZUA-6; family RPPD01; genus JAFGGG01. Next base: position 32,305 of record CAZWKE010000011.1, on the reverse strand, counting down.
AGAAGAAGCAACCAGGAAAAAGAACGAGATTCAGCGTGAGGTTGATTTTTACGGTGCTATGGACGGTGCTTCCAAGTTTGTGTCCGGAAACGTCAAAGTCGGTATTTTAATCACCCTTATCAACATGATCGGCGGGCTTATTGTGGGTATGACCCTTCATGGTGAGAGTTGGACGGACGCCGTACATACCTATATTTCACTGACCATCGGTGACGGGCTGGTCACCCAACTGCCTACCCTGTTGATATCCACGGCAACCGGTATCATCGTTACCAGGGCGGTGTCGGACGCCAGCTTTGGTGCCGATGTAACCAGGCAGTTTTCCCACCAGTCTAAGCCCTACCTTGTGGGTATGATATTTTTAATGTTGATGGGATTTTTACCGGGATTTCCCTGGTATGTGTTATGGCCCCTCGGCGGATTATTCGGCTTTATGGCCTATACGTTGTCCAGGAACATCATGGTAAAAGAAGAGAAGGTAAAAATGAAGGAAGCCTCCGATCAGGCGCAGCGGGCCCCCACGGAGATATCCCCGGTTGTACCCCTGGACCCCTTGTCGCTGGAGCTTGGATACGGACTTATTCCTCTGGTTGATAAGGAGCACGGCGCGGAACTGCTGGACAGGATAACCCGCATCCGGCGGGAGGCTGCTCTTGACCTTGGGCTTGTTGTTCCGAGGATTAGAATCATCGATAATATGCGGCTTGATCCTCCCGAATACTGTTTCAAGATAAAAGGGGTTGAGGTAGGCCGCGGCAAAATCCGTATGGGACGATACCTTGCCATCAATCCAAGCGGGGAAAAGGAAAAACTCCAGGGAGAAAAAACCCAGGATCCGACATTCGGCCTGCCCGCGGTATGGATAGGCGAGGACCAAAGAGACAGGGCTGAACAGTTGGGGTATACGGTGGTTGATCCACCGTCAATTATTGCCACACATCTCACGGAGATAATAAAGCAGCACGCGGAAGAACTGTTGGGAAGGCAGGAGGTGCAGTCGATCATGGATACCCTGCGTTCCGACTATCCGGCGGTGGTAGATGAGGTGTTAAAGACTCTCGCTGTCGGTGAAATACAGAAAGTGCTGCAGGGGTTGCTGAATGAACAGGTTTCAGTCAGGAATATCGTAGCCATCCTGGAATCACTTGCTGATTTTGCCCCGGTAACCAAGGATATCAGCTATTTGATTGAAAAAGCCCGCCAGGCGTTGGGACGGCAGATCTGTTTACAGTATGCCGATGAACAGCGGGTACTGCGTGTGCTTACCATTGATCCTGAGCTTGAGAAAAAGATAATCGATTCAAGAGTTGAAACCGGTACGGGATTAAGCGCGGCCATGGAGCCGGCTTTACAGCGAAAATGGATTAATGCGTGTTTAAATACCGTTAAGGCGGTTCAGGATCGGGGGGTAATGCCGGTGATACTCTGCTCCGAGGCCGCGAGGCCATTGGTAAAAGACAGTACGAAAAGAGAGTTGGCACAACTTGTGGTAATATCGGTACCGGAGATTGTAACGGACGTTAAGGTAGAGTCCGTTGGAACAATATCAATTAATGAATAAGGGGAGTAGTATGCAATATTTTACCATACAGGCGCACACACACCGTGAGGCGATCGACAAAATGAAGCTGCAGTACGGTGAAAACGGGAAGATACTTACCTACCGGAATATTCGTCTGGGTGGCTTTCTGGGTATGTTTTCGCATGAAGGAGTGGAGATTACCGGGTACATAGCGGAGAACAACAGTAAGAAAATAAATATCCAGGATGAAAAACTAAAGATACTGGAAAGTGCAAAAAAGGAACAGACGCTCAACTACATTTTGAAGGAGTTAAAAGAATTAAAATACGATATCGGAAAAACCGTTGCCCCGATAAAAAGGCATCCGCCGGCCGTGGAGCAGATAAAGGAACTGTTGTATGAGAATGATTTTTCACATGAATATACAAAACAACTATGCGAAAAAATGTTGAACGATTTTTCGGTAATCGAACTTGAAAATGTCGGAAAAATGAAGGGTACGGTTGTGGAATGGATCGCCGAAGGCATACAAATCTATGAGCATCGGCCGCAGGCTGAAAAGCAACCGACGATTATTACGGTTGTCGGACCGACCGGTGTAGGGAAAACCACAACGGTGGCCAAACTGGCGGCGCTTTTCGGTGTGGCGGGAAACGGAAAAAAACCCTTAAGCGTACGGATCATTACGATCGACAACTATCGGATAGGAGCCAAACAGCAGATAGAAACCTATGGAGATATTATGCGGATTCCGGTATCGTTTGCCGAAACGCCTTCGGACCTGAAAAAACTGATTGCGCTGTATAATGATGTTGATCTTATTCTTCTTGACACCATAGGAAAAAGTCAGAAGGATTATAAGAAGCTGGGCGAGATGAAGGAACTGCTGGATAATTGCGGCAGCAAAACGGAGACCTTTCTGGCGGTAAGCGCTACAACCAAATACCGTGATCTGGATGAGATTTTTCAGCAGTACGAGCCGTTTAAATACGAATCGATTATCATCACAAAGCTTGACGAGACCTCGCAAATCGGTAATATCATAAGTATAATGTCAAAAAAACGTAAATCGGCGGTTTTTATTACCGACGGCCAGAAGGTACCGCAGGATATAGAAAGAGCTTCGGTAATCCGCTTTCTCATGCAGCTCGAAGGATTTACCATTAATCGTGAATACCTGGAAAAGAAATACGGCAGCAGAGATAAAGTTTTAAATGAGATGTGGAGCTAACTACATGGCTGATCAGGCAGAAAAACTTAGAGAGTTAATGCAGAGCAAAAACTCGAATCACCGTTCGGCAACCCGGATTATTACGGTTTCAAGCGGCAAGGGAGGGGTGGGAAAAACGAACCTTGCCATTAACCTGGCCCTGGCCTATGCGCAGATGGGGAAAAAAGTTACCGTAATGGATGCGGACCTGGGTCTTGCCAATGTAAATGTCGTCCTGGGAGTAATTCCCAAATACAATCTTTACCACGTCATCCGGCAGCAGAAAAAAATGAAAGACATCATCATGGACACCAATTTCGGAATCAAGATTGTTGCCGGTGCCTCGGGATTTTCCAAGATAGCAAACTTAAGTGAGGACGAACGAAAGATTTTTATTCAGGAACTTGATGAATTGGCCAATGCCGACATCATTATTATAGATACGGGCGCCGGAGTATCGAATAACGTCATTTCCTTCATCGCGGCCGCGGATGATGTCATTATCGTCACCACGCCGGAACCCACGGCCATTACCGATGCCTACGGGATTATCAAAATAATCGCTACGGAAATAGAGAACCTTGATCTTGGTTTGAAGCTTGTGGTAAACAGGGTGGGGTCCGTGATCGAGGGAAAAAAAGTTGCCAACAGGGTTATCTCTATTGCGAGTAATTTTCTGAACATCAAGGTGGATTACCTTGGTTTTGTGTATGATGACAAGCTGGTGCATAATGCGGTGATCAAGCAGCGCCCCTTTTATTCCATGGACCCACACGGCAAAGCATCGATCTGTATCAAGCATATTATCAGCAGGCTGGAAAATATCGAATATAGGGAAGGGAGAGGAATATCGCGATTTTTAAAGAAACTTTTTGGAAACTAAAACCGTCTTGACGGTGAAAGGTTTTTCTCATAATCTTTTAATGAGGGGTAGAAAAAAATGATACGCTGGAATATTGCGGCATATACGGGGATCATAGGGTTTGGTTTATCATTTTTGGTAGGACTTTTCAGCGGTAATCCGTTTTTAATAATATTATTTCGTGCCATTATTTTTGCCGTTGTTTTTGCCGGTATCGGCGCCGCGGCAAGCTACCTTTTGAACCGTTTTACTCCGGAGATATTCAACCCCGATTATAAATCCGCAACCGACAGGGAAACAAATGAAAATATCGATATCGTTCTGCCGGAGGAAAATCCTGTAATCGGCGGCTCACTGTTGGAAGATACGGAAGACATGGATGAGACGGAAAGTGCGGAAGAGGCAGAAGCCACGGAAGAACTCGGCGGTGATGAAGAAAACTATGACGCTATGGATGAATCCCCCGCCTTTGAACGAGGGGATGAGGAAAGTGATAGTATCAGTGAAGAAGTAACGGCTGATGAGTACAGGAATAATATTTCACAGGATTATGAGATAATGACCGGGCGGGAAGCATCAGCAATGGAAGCAGCGGAAACAGCCGCTGCCGAAGCACCCGAAGGGAAGGAAATACCGGCGGATACGGAAGGGTCGGAGATACCTGCTTTTACACAGGATGCGGCGGAAAGCGCTGCGGAAGGCACTGTGGAAGGCACTGTGGAAGGCACTGTGGAAGGCACTGTGGAAGGCACTGTGGAAGG
>CAZWKE010000011.1:0-27850 GCA_964634205.1 uncultured Spirochaetaceae bacterium | reverse complement strand
TGGAAGGCACTGTGGAAGGCACTGTGGAAGGCACTGTGGAAGGCACTGTGGAAGGCACTGTGGAAGGTAACATGGAAGACACCGCGCAAAGCACCGCGGAAGGCATTACGGAAAGCACGGGGGAAAATCCAGCGGAAACTATCGGAAATGAAGAACTGGATGAACTCCCTGATATGGGAGTTTTGGAGAACTCGTTCATGGTGCTGAAAAATGATGAGCCGGGTGAAGATAGTAATTTCCCGCAGGTAAGTTCCAAAATTGGTGACTCTTTGAATAAAAAACACGATCCCCAGGTGTATGCACAAGCCGTGCGTACGATAATAAAACGAGATGAGGAAGGACCAAAAAAACATGGCCGATGAGGTATTAAAAAAGAAATCCGAAGAAGAATTATGGCGGGCGTATCGAAAAACAAAGGATCCGAATATTCGTGATTTTTTTGTAAAGCAGTATGCCCCTCTGGTAAAATACGTGGCCGGAAAGGTTGCGATCGGCATGCCGCAGAATGTGGAATTCGAGGATCTTGTCGGTTACGGCGTGTTCGGTCTTTTTGACGCTATTGAAAAATTCGATCCGGACAAGCATGTAAAATTTAAAACCTACGCGGTCACTCGTATACGTGGTTCGATATTTGATGAGCTTCGCTCCATCGATTGGGTCCCGCGTTCGGTCAGGCAAAAATCACGCGAGGTTGAAGATACTATATCGCATCTTGAGGGCCAGTTGGGAAGGTCCGCATCCGATAAGGAGATTGCCAAGGCCATGAACATCTCAAATGATGATTACCAGAACCTTATGCTGAAGATAAGCGGAACATCAATCATGTCAATCCATGATATCTGGTATACCGGTGAGGACAATGATAAAATATCAATCGCGGAGAGTATTGAGTCTCCCTCCAGTTTGAACCCCGATATAATAGTAGAAAAAAATGAAATCAAGCGGGTCATTATTGAGGCCATCAATGAGCTTCCGGAAAAGGAAAAAAAAGTGCTTGTCCTTTACTATTATGAAGACTTAACTTTAAAAGAGATAGGAGAGGTACTCTCAGTAACGGAGTCCAGGGTATCGCAGCTGCATACGAAAGCGATTTTACGCTTGCGGGCAAAGCTGACAAGCCTGAAAAAAGGAATAATGTAACGTGATCAAACTTGATCAGCTAAGAAAATATATGAAGACCCTTTACGAAAAGGATATGAATAATAAAAGTATCCACGCAAAGGGAAAAACACTTGATGATGCCCTGCGTGAGGCGGCTATCCAACTGGGACTGCCGGTAAAAAAAATTGAATATGAGATAATAAAGCGCGGAAGCAAAAAGGTGATGGGCATGGGCGGCGGAGACTGGGAGCTGATCGCCTATGCCTCATCAGGCGGGGTGGATGCCCAGGATATTTTTGCCGAGGATATGCTTGACGCCGGTAACATGAAGATGGATTTTGAGGAGCACGCGCGGAACAGGGACGGTAAGGTGAGTGTGCGTCTGCAGCCGGACGGGGTGTTTATTAAGGTAACCAAACCAACCGGAACCGGAAGACGGGTTACCGTGGATTTGGCAAAAAATATGATAATGAAGCGGAATATCGGGCATTACAATGAGGAACTGGTAAAAAAAGTTGTGCGGTACTCTGACGGAAACTATGTTAAAATCGCCAACTATGAGTATGTTCCCGCGAATGACCCGGTGATGTCGGTCAGTATTGCCGATATGGAGATGAAGGCCTACCTGCTGCTGCAGGCTCCGGGACCCGGCGGATCTGATCTGAATGCCGAAACCATCAGAAGTTATCTGAAAAACAACCGTGTCGTATTCGGAATAAAAGAGGAAGCGTTACAACACCTTGAAGAAAACCCCATCTATAATGAAGAAATAATGATTGCCGAAGGGCAGAAACAGGCAAACGGCAATGATGCTAAAATTGTTTATAATTTTAATACGGACCACTCAACGATCATACTCAAAGAGAAGAACGGCCGGGTTGATTTTAAGGATCTGAATCTGATTGAAAATGTGGTGGCCGGCCAGCAGATTGCAAAGAAAATACCACCGGAACGGGGAAGGGACGGTCAGACCGTTACCGGAAAGACAATGCCCGCCAAACCGGGCAAAGATACTGTGATTTCTGTAGGAAAAAACGTAAAACTGTCCGAAGACGGGATGACCGCCATTTCCGAGATTAATGGACAGGTAATTCTTTTAAACGGAAAATTGAATGTGGAGCCGGTATACACCGTACCGGGTGACGTAAACCTGCATACCGGTAATATTCTGTTCCTGGGAACGGTCATAGTTCGCGGGAATGTTGAGGACGGATTTTCGGTCAAGGCTGCCGGCAACATAGAGGTAACCGGCAACGTGGGAAAGGCGGTACTTGATGCCGAAGGCGATATCATAGTCCATCAGGGTATCCTGGGTAAAAACGAGGGAAAGATTCGCTGCGGTAAAAATGTCTATGCAAAATTCATTGAACACGCGTATATTGAAGCTGAAAACAATGTTATCGTAACGGACGGAATCCTTCACTCGTTTGTGGACTCAAATAAAAAGATAATCTGCCAGGGCAGAAGGGCTTCCATTGTCGGCGGCAGGCTGCGTGCGTCCGAGGAGATCAATGCAAAGAACCTGGGTTCCGTAGCCGGTGCGGAAACGATTTTGGAGGTAGGGTATGATCCGAGGAGCAAAGAAAAACTGATAGAGTTGAACAACACGTTCGATGGATTTACCAAAGAGATGGAGGAGTTGGAAAGAAACATCAATACACTGGAAAATTTAAAAAAGGTTCAAAAAAATCTACCGGAGGAAAAAGAGAAATACCTGCTTGAGTTAAACGAAAAACGCATGAAGCTGCTCTCTGATATGAAAGAAACCAAAACCCAAATGGAAGAGATCAAACATCATCTGGCCTCCCTCAAAATCAAAGGAAAAATATCCGCCTCCGAGCGTGTATTCCCCGGTGTAAAAATCTATTTGAAGGATGTTATGGACAAGGTCAGGGTAGAGCAAAAGTCCGTTACCTATGTCCTGGAAGGAAAGCGAATACGGATGACTAGATATGAGCCGGTTGAGGGAGAATTCCTAAGGAGACGGTAATGTCGATTCTTCCCATAGATATGCAGATTCTTTTCTCACAAATGAATCAGGTGGGAAAAGAACAGTCCATTCAAAAAGAGGGAACGGCGATTACCCAATCATTACAGGGAATGGAATTGGTAAAGGCCACGGAGCAGCAGGACAACTCCGTGAACCAGAGCAAGGAACTGGGACAAGGCCTGGAGAAGTTAAATAACGACGAGAAGAAAAAACAGGAAGAGCAGGAAAGAGAAAAAAAGGAAAAAGAGAAGAAGGAAATGCAAAAAAAATCTGTTTTTGCCGACCCGGACCTGGGAAAGCATATCGATATATTAGGGTAAGCGCGGGATTTATGGAAATCTTTCTGTTTATTGTTGCCTGTCAGTTAATAAGTTTTTTGTTGCTCTACATATTCTTAAAGAAAAAATTGGAAAAGCAGTTTTCGCATGACGCACAGATTGAAAAGATAGAGCGGGAAGTGGAAAAGATTATCACTGAATTAAACAGTACCACCGAAAGAAATATCGGGATAATGGAGCATAAACTGACGGAAATACAAAATATTCTTACGGCAACCGATAAACGCCTGGGAGTATTAAAACGGGAAAGTGAGAAGCACGATTTAAGCAAGAAGATCTACACAAATCTTTCTCCCGCGGTGGGGGGCAATAAGAACCGGGATATAAAAGAAGAGGTCATGCGCATGTATTCAACCGGTTTTTCTTCAGATATGATCGCCAATCAACTCGGTACTTCCATTGGTGAGGTGGAGCTGATAATTTCTTTGGCGGCAAAGAAATAAGGTAACCAAGCCCGAGGGCTCTATTCCCGCCTTGACATTATAATAAATAAAATGTATATAATCTAAGTTTAGAACATAGGCAAAATGATGTTAGACAGGTTAAGCAGGAAATTTACCGATATAATTCAACTCGTAAGCGGAAAGGCATCCATCAGCGACAAGAACGTGGAACAGGCCATTGATGAGATCAAAATGGCCCTGCTTGAAGCAGATGTGAACATACGCGTGGTGCGGCGGTTTATCAACAATGCAATGGAAGACGCGCGCGGCGCCAGGGTTTTAAGCGGGGTTACCCCCAGCCAACAGTTTATTAAAATTATCCACGACCGTATTGTCTGGCTGTTGGGGGATGAAAAGGTAGACCTGGCCTTAAAGGGTCCGGATACGGTTTCGGTCCTGTTGTTTTTGGGTTTACAGGGATCGGGAAAGACGACCACCGCGGCCAAGCTGGCGTATCATCTGCATAAGAAGAACAGAAAACCGCTTTTGGTTGCGGCCGACCTGGTGCGCCCGGCCGCGATTGAGCAGCTTTCGGTATTGGGACGGAAAATCGGGATAGAGGTCTATAAGGAAGAAAATACCACATCGCTAAAAGTGGTAAAAAACGCACTGCACTATGCCGCGAAAAACCAGTTTGATACGGTGATTATCGATACGGCGGGAAGACTGCACATCGATGACCGGATGATGGATGAGATCAAATCCATAAGCAAGGCGGCACAAGCTGATGAGGTGCTGCTGGTGGCGGATGCCATGACCGGTCAGCATGCGGTGGACATTGCCAAGGAATTTAACGAGAAGGTGGGAATAAGCGGGGTAATCCTCACAAAATTCGACTCAGATACCAGGGGCGGTGCGGCCCTTTCCATCAAAAACATCACCGGGAAGCCGATCAAGTATATCGGGGTCGGGGAAAAGGAAGAGGATCTTGAACCCTTCTATCCGCAGCGTATTGCGTCAAGGATATTGGGCATGGGTGATGTGGTAACCCTGGTGGAAAAGGCCCAGGAAACAATTGAGCAGGAAGAAGCGGAAGACCTGCAGCGTAAAATCGAGTCAAAAACATTCGATTTTGAGGATTATCTCAGTCAATTCCGCCGCATGAAAAAAATGGGAAGTATGCGTTCCCTGATTGATATGATTCCGGGATTAAAGGGTAATGTCGATCCCGATCAGATTGATATGGCTGAGATGAAAAGAGAAGAGGCCATCATACTTTCCATGACGCGCAAGGAAAGAAAGAATCCGCGCATTATCGGGCCAAGCAGGAGAAAGCGTATTGCCAGGGGGTCCGGTACCGCGGTATTCGATGTAAACAAGCTGTTGAAGAAGTTCGAGAAAACGAAAAATATGATGAAAAAAGTATCAAAAAACAAGAATTACCAAGCACAGATGATGTCTGGACTGGGAATGCAGTAGACACAAGATAAAAATTATCAAGGAGGCAAAGATTTGAGTGTAAAGATAAGGTTAAAAAGGATAGGAACTAAAAAGAGACCTTATTACAGAATTGTGGTAATGGATTCACGCGCACCTCGAGACGGAAGATCGCTTGAGGAAATAGGTTTTTATCATCCCATTGAGGTGGAGGAAAAACAGATTTTCATAAAGGACGACCGGATGAAGGAATGGCTGGAAAAAGGCGCCAGACCGAGTAACACCGTAAAAAGGCTCTTGAAACGAAAGAATATCCAATAATTAAGGAAGACTTACTATCAGAAAGGAGATTATTGTGGAGAAAGAGCTTGTTGAGTACATTGCCAAAGCACTGGTTGATAATCCAAGCGGGGTAAATGTTAATGTGATCGAAGGAGAGAAATCAACCATTTTGGAACTGAAAGTTTCCGATGGCGATATTGGGAAGGTTATCGGGAAGCACGGCAGAATAGCCAAAGCAATACGTACGATTTTAAGCGCGGCAGCGACAAAGAAGGAGAAGAGAGTAGTATTAGAGATATTGGATTAAACAATTTAATCGCAGTGGGGAAGGTTCTCTCCAGTCATGGGATAAAAGGTTTCTTTAAGATAAAGAGTTTTTCAGGAGAGAGCAGGCATTTTTTTAAAATTAAGAAAGTGCATTTATTAAAACATGACAAGCTTGAAGTGTTTACGGTAACCAAGGTCTTACACACTAAAGGTACGCTGTTGATGAAGATAGAGGGGATCGACACACCGGAGCGGATAAAAGAGTATTCCGGTTGTGAGATCTGGGTAGATAATAAATACGCAAATCCTTTATTAAAAGGTGAGTATTATATAAGAGACCTGTGTAAGTGTGACGTGTACTTAGGGAAAGTAAAAGTAGGGCGCGTGACCGCGGTATGTGAAGGCGGAAGAAACGATCTGCTTGAGGTAGAAGACAATGAAGGGAAGAGTTCTCTGGTACCGTTCCAGGACCATTTTATCGGGAAGATCGATACCGGAAAGCAGCGGATATACTTGCGGGAGGAGTATTTTCTGCAGTGACGATTACCATAATTACGCTTTTCCCCGAGGTGTTCGCTGAATTTTTACAGAGCTCGATCATCGGCAGGGGAATAGAAAAGAAACTGGTTAAGGTGAAGCTTATCCGGCTGCGGGATTTTGCCCGGGACAAGCACAAGACATGCGATGACGCCCCTTTCGGCGGTGGGGCGGGCATGGTACTGAAGGCGGAACCTTTGGCACGGGCGATTCGTAAAGCGGGGGGAAAGAAAAAAAGGGTGATTTATCCATCCCCAAGCGGGAGATTACTCAACCAAAATCTGGTCTGCCGCTTGGCACAAGAGAAGGAAATTGTTATAGTATGCGGACATTATGAAGGGATTGATCAGAGAATAATCGATACCTTTGTAACCGATGAGATATCCATCGGTGATTACATCGTTTCGGCCGGAGAAACTGCCGCTATGGTAATCGTCGATGCGGTAAACCGGATGGTAAGCGGGGTTATCAACCGCCAATCGCTGGAAGAGGAAAGCTTCCAGGATGGGCTGCTGGAATATCCGCATTATACCAGACCCCGCAAGATTCTGGGGTTGGAGGTTCCGGTCGTACTTTTAAGCGGTAATCACGCCGAGATAGAAAAATGGCGTTTGGAACAGAGAATAAAAAAAACCCGGGAGAACAGACCTGAGTTATTGAAACATAAAAAACCATAAGCAAGAAGGGAGAAAGAAAATGGATCTTATTAAAGCATGTGAAGCGGAACAGCTTAAAGATGATATCACAGATTTCAATATTGGAGATACTGTTAAGATACATTATAAAATTATTGAAGGGAAAAATGAAAGAATACAGGTATTTGAGGGGCTGTGTATTGCCAAGAAAAATACCGGAATTCGTAAAACGTTTACCATTCGCAAAATCTCCTATGGTGTGGGCGTGGAGCGTACATTTCCCCTGCATTCACCTAAAATTGCGAATATTGAAGTGGTTCGTTTGGGTCGTGTGCGCCGGGCGAAGCTTTATTATATCAGAAGCAGGGTGGGTAAAGCCGCCAAGGTAAAAGAGTTTATCAGGAAGAAGGAGAAAAAGGTTACAAAATCTCCCGCGGCCAAGGTAACCAAGAAAGCCGCTGAACCCGCCGCGTCGCAGCAGACGGTGATTGAAGAGGTAAAAAAGAACGAGGTAAAAAATACCGAGGTCAAAAAGACCGAAGCAAACCGGGCCGAGGTAAAGCAGACTGCAGTAAAGCCGACTGAAGCAAAAAAAGAAGAAACGAAAAAGCCTGAAGTAACGAAGACACAGGTCAAAGAGCAGCCGCCCGTCCAGGAAAAGGAGACTACAGGAACGGATGCTTCCGCTTGATATACACAGAAATGTTCAGATAGAACGGGATGCCGGATTCCAGCAACAATTGAAATCCGGTGATTTTGTGTATATCAGTGTCCTGAAGAAATTGGCTCCTCACAAATGGGCGATCGGAATCCACGGCAAAACCGTTCCCGCGTATTCACTTCTGGAATTGAAACCGGGTGATATTATCAAGGCGCGGGCCCAGCTTGAGGGAACAAAAATTAACCTGCACCTGCTTTCAGATGAAAAAACCCTGCTGCAGGAAAAGCTTTCAGGGCAGGGTATACGCAATGATCCATTGTCTCTTGTTATCATTTCAAGTCTGATAAAGGGCGGTCTTCCGCTTGAGGCTCACAGTATTAACAGAATAAGGTCCCTGCTGAATAAATTAAAAAAGCAAGACAGGCATCTCATTACGCTCTTGGTGCATCTCTTAAAAAAGGGTATTTCACTTGAATCACTGCATATTGCCGAACTTGTGTCGGTGTTGAATTACGGTGAACAGAAAAAAGAGGACAGGCAAAAACATAAAGAGCGGCGTGAACCGGTGGTAACGCAGGATATCAAGCAGGCGTTGAAAGATACAATCACCAAAACCGGGCTGAATAACGATAACATACTGCCTTTGTTCAACCATCTTTATGCGGAAGGCGAAAATTGGATTATTCTTCCTTTCCACTATACGCTTGACGGCAGTGATCTGGAAGGTACCGTCAGAATGCTTTATGACAGCTATACAAGGAAGATAGTTAAGTTCACTGTTATCGTACAGCGTGGTGAAGGAACGCGCTGGAGTTTTTTTATCAATGCCGCGGCATCTCCCCTGAATATGAAGATATACTGCAATAACAAGATGAGCATAAAAAAAGCAAAGCAGGGTCTTAATGAACTTGCGGCAAAATTAGATAACAACAATATAAAAATTGACGATACTATAGATGAGGAAGAAAATATTGATGGTTTTTCTCCTGTTGATGAGATAAACTATTATAAAAGTATCAATAAACTACAATAAGTGAAGTGTGGAAGATGATGGAAAAAGCGGTTGCTCTTAAATATACGGATGATTTTCCCGCACCATTTATCCTGGCAAAAGGCAAAGGTGAACTCGCGAAAAAGATCAAGGAACTGGCCGCTTTGAATGATATTGCCATTGTAGAAAATCCGCCGATTGCCGAAGGGCTGATAGGATTGGAGCTGGGATCGTTGATACCGGAAGAGTATTATGAGATAATAGCCAAAATCCTTGTTTTTGTTGCACACTTTGGAGCTGACAATGAATGAGATAGCCGTAAATGACCTCAAGGCCGGGATGAAATTCGACGCTCCCGTTTACATCGACGAAAAGAATATTCTGGTACCCCCGGGCATTTCCGTTAAAGAAAAAGATATCGAGCGTTTGAAACGCTGGGAAATCATGTTTGTCCGTACAAACGGGAAGCAAATTCAGGATGACACTCAACCGGAAAAGGTTTCTCCGGACCGGTTATTTGAACTGGAACCTGAAGAAAAAAAGTGCCTTGATATGTACATTCAGGTATTGGGAAACTTAAGTGAAGTCTTTAATGAAATAAAAACACAGAAAGCAATTACACATGATAAGATCGACAGGATCGTGAATGATTTATACCAGCATGTAAAAGAATATAAAAACCAGATGATTCAGTTGGTAGTTCAGGCGGAACAACACGCGGATGATCTGGTTACCAATTCGGTCAACTCTACGATTATTTCCATCGTCATCGGGCTTATTTTAAAGATAATCAGCCACCGAATCATCATGATGGCAACGGGAGCACTATTGCACGATGTCGGCATGCTGCGGATTCCGGAGGACATAGTAAATAAAAAAGGCGACTTGCTGCCCAAAGAACTCAATATGATAAAAACGCATCCCATTTATTCCTATACCATCATCTCAAAAGAGCTCAAGTATCCGAATGATATCGCCCAGATAGGTCTTTATCATCAGGAAAGGTGGGACGGAAACGGATATCCAAAAAAGCTGAAAAAAGATTCAATCCCGCTGTTTGCCCGCATTGTGGCTGTGGCGGACTCATATGTGGCCATGGTCAAGGAACGACCGTACAGGGGACATATGATCGGTTACGATGCCATGAAAAACATTATCAGTGATAATTTTAAGCGGTTCGATCCGAATGTGGTAAAGGCGTTCTTAAAGGGAATGGGGATCTATCCTATCGGGAGTATAGTGCTGCTGAACAATGGCGCAATCGGCCGGGTAATTGAAATCAATACGGATGCTCCGTTACGGCCGCGGGTGGAGATTATCATCGATGAATTGGGCGAAAAAATTCAGGAGAGCAGGAAGATTGACCTGTTAAAAAGCGGGGATTATTTTATAGTCCGCGCGGTGGATAAGAAGACGCTGCAGGTATAGCCCTATGAAAAGAAAAGAAAAAGGAACAATCGGTGAAAATAAAGCGGTTGAAAAACTCCTGCAGGATGGTTATACTGTTTTAAGTAAAAATTACCGGTCAAAATATGGTGAGATCGATATTATTGCCGTAAAAAACAGCACAATCGCGTTTATCGAGGTCAAAGTTTCGGATTACCTGGAGAAGGAAAACCTGGAATATATTATTAACGCGAAGAAGAAACAGCATATTATCAAGACAGCCAAATATTACCTGATGAACAACATGCATTACGTTGAAAATCATAAACGTTTTGATGTGATTTTGTTTCAGGATAATTTTGAGAAGATGCATCATATCATGAATGCATTTTAACGACCGGGAGGCAGCGGAAAAGTTGAAGATCGCGAAACCAAGCGATAAAGACAGATTGGAAGAACTCAAAAAGAAGATACACAATAAAGAGTATCTGTCCGATGCCATAAGCAAAATAGCACAGAAACTTACTGAAGATTTAATCGATAAGGATTAGAATATGTCATACCATAACCGCAAAAAATCGCATTATAACCCTCATCGGAACCGGAACAAAATGAACAGGGAGCGGAGGAGGCCGGAAGAAAACAAGAATTATCCGCTGTGCCCGTTATGCAAAAACCAGATCAGGGACCTGGTATCCGCAATACATCATTTGGAAACAGGACAACCCGCCCATTTTGATTGTATTCTGAAGACTATTGAAAAGACCGAGGAATTAGCATCACATGAAAAGGTGTGTTATCTGGGAAACGGCAGTTTTGGTATCGTTCGCTTCCAACGTGACCCTTCCATATTCCCTTTTGTAATAAGAAAAAGAATTCAGTATGAAGATCCGGACAACATGCCGGATTGGAGAACTACCATTCTCAAAACAAAATAATCTAATTTTGTTTTAATTTATTTGTTATACTGCCTCAGTTCCTCAAGCACCTCGAGGGCTTTGTCCTTGACCACTCTGCTGTAGTTGCCCTGGGCAATTCTTACCAGGGCCCGGAAGGCCTGGGGTTGGTAAATACCGTTATTAGCCTTGGCGATTTTTCCTAATGCCAGGGCAGAAACATAAGCAAAATTGTCATTTGGGGCCAGTTCATCCTGGACCTTTATTGCTGAGGCAATCGCCTGTACGGTATATCCGTTTTCATTCAGTCCGATAACACCCAGAGCATAGGCTGCATTTGATTTAACGATCGGATCTACATCGTTTACAAGCACACCGATGAGGATGTTTACAGCCTTGGCCTTGGCTTTGTCTCCTTGTACAAATTGAAGCGCGCTGCAGGCCTGGCCACGTACCTCGGGAAAATAATTGACGACACGGCCCTGCCGTGAGAGAATTGTGGTGGTGCCTTCGCCTGCAAGACGACCCAAAATCAGGACCATGGTATATTCTTCATCTCCGGAAACACCCTTTTTCAATGAATCTTCCGCGTGTGAAACGGCCAGCAACTTTGATTCCCTGCCATCAGCCGCGGCTTCTTCATTAATTATCTGCAGTTGGGGATTTTTCAGGTAAAGCTCCTCAACAGACGGTTCCTTGCCGGTAGAAGTGCTGTCTTCACTCTGGGCAAAAACAGCCGTAATGGAGATAAAAAAATACAGGCTAAAAAGAATGCACAAGGCTTTTGTTTTCATTTTTACACTCCGTTTAATTATATTACGTGTATACTATTATATCGGCTATACACTACCACACCCCGATTTTCCATAAATGGTTTTCTTCCTTTTGCAATAAATATATCACATAATCGGTATTGTTTACAATAGTAATAACCTTAACGCGGTTCTGCGTAATGAACTCTATCCGATCCATTGTAATGCCCGACCGACTGGGTATAAAAACATAGACAAAGTAATCATGAAGATTATGCAGAACGATATGGTTGTTTTTCAGGCCGGGTTCATTCGATATCCGCTTTAAGTATCGTGGATCACTGTACTTATGTATGTATTCGGCGGTCAGAAGCTTCTTCCAGGCGGGAAAATTTCCGGTATCCATTGTCTCTTGGATTGTTTCTATGAAACGATATGTTTCCTTGTAGGCTGTATTGTATTCCTCCTGACTTGCCTGGTAATTTTTTGAGTCCCCGGCGGCGTTATGTTCCGTGACCGTGGAACAGCATAGTAGTAGAAATAACAGGAAACTGACAAGCAGACCGAATAATCCATTTTTCTCCATTTTGTTTAAATTCTACATAAGTGCCGCCGAAAAATCAATAAATTCGACTTTTTTTCTGTAAGGTTCGTTGCAGTATCTTTTTTTCCACTTATTGTCATTTCACCACTCCTTGACCTTGGATTTTAATTTGTGTAAGCTATTGCCGGAGCTTGTATGATACGTGTTATTTATCCGGGAACATTCGATCCCCCGAACAACGGACATTTAAATGTTATCTCCAGGGCGGTAAAGATTTTCGATCATATTGAGATTGTCATTGCGGTAAATCCCGAAAAAAAATGTTTTTTTACGCCCCGGGAACGCTTTGAGATGATGGAAAAACTGGTAAAAATACATGAGAATGTGAACGTTCATCTGTGGGAGGGTTTGATTGTTGATTTCGCCCAGAAGATGGAAGCAAATGTTATTTTACGGGGTGTGCGGGCACTCTCGGACTTTGATTATGAGTTCGAGCTGTCAATGATGAACAAAGCATTAAACGCCGATATTGAGACGATCTTTTTACCGACCGATAAAAAATATTTTGTGCTTCGCTCATCCGCCATAAAAGAGGTGGCGATGTTTAACGGTGATATTTCGGAAATGGTTCCCGATCTGGTGGCTAAAGCCTTAAAGTTAAAACTACAAAGACCTTGACAATACAGTAACAATAGTGTAATTTTTGCTATCTTAACTACAAACACGACGTAAGGATGGAATATGGCAGTACCAAAGCATAAAACGTCAAAAGCACGGACTCGCGGTAGAAAAACGATTAATATGCGTTTATCGCCTACAAACCTGGTCGAATGTAATAACTGCGGGAATCTCACGGTGTTACATCGAGTATGCCCTAAATGCGGTTTCTATCGGGGAAAACAAATCCTGAAGCCTGAAGAAATGGCTTAACCATAAAACAATAAAAGGAGTTATGTATGGATAAAAATGAACTTTTAGGAAAGATGAAAAAACTGATTGCTGAAAGACTGGAAAGGGACGAGAGTGAGATCACACCGAATGCTTCTTTTAGAGAGGACCTCGGTGCGGATAGTCTGGATACTTATGAACTTGTGTACGCGATTGAAGAGGAACTTGGAATTACCATTCCTGATGAAAAAGCCAATGAGTTCGAAACGGTAGGAGACGCGCTGGAATACATCAAATCAGAACTTGATAAAAAATAACATTTTACGTTAATCCATGTTAAAAAATACAAATCATTTAATTGCACCTCCGATAGACCAGGAAAGAAAAAAAGAATTAAAATTATTTCAGAAGCTAGCCGGAATCAGGTTCAAGAGCGATAAACTCTTGAACCTGGCTTTTGCTCACCGTTCATACGCAAATGAAATACCGGTAGAAACCGAAAACAATGAAAAGCTGGAATTTCTGGGCGATTCTGTTTTGGGATTGATCATCAGCGAGTACCTATTTATCACTTCCGGAGATAAGACTGAAGGTGACCTGGCAAAGATCAAATCCTTTGTGGTAAGTGAAGATATTCTGGCGACCGTAGCCAAAAAAATCCGCGTTGACAACTATATCCTCATCGGCAAGGGTGAAGAATATTCCGGAGGACGGAGTAAAAAAGCCCTGCTGGCCGATGCCATGGAGGCCATCATCGGTGCTTATTATCTGGATTCGGGGTATGCGCTGGTAAAGGATTTCGTACTGCGCCTGTTGATCCCCGAGATAGACAAGGTGGTGGAAGACCGGCACAAAAAAGATTATAAGAGTTTGCTGCAGGAGTTTGTGCAGAAGCGATATAAATCTTATCCCAAATATAATGTCGTAAAAAAAAGCGGTCCCGATCATGATAAAACCTTTGTGATTGAGGTAAGTATCAATAATGTCTCCTACGGCAAAGGTGTGGGAAAAAACAAAAAAGAAGCGGAACAGGAAGCCGCGGGGATTGCGTATAACAAATTAAATAAAAAATCTACCCCTAAAAAGGCTTAAGGCGCTGCTTATAAAATTTCCGCGCCATTTCCAACAGTCTGGCGTGAGTATTCAAGGCAGGATCATCCAGCACGGATTCAAGAAGAAAGTCCAGAATCTTCCCGATATATACTCCCTCATCCAGGGCAAGTTCACGTTTGATATCATTTCCGTTTATCGCAAGATCATGCACGGTGAGCGCCGCGGCATCCGCCAAAACCCGGTCGATGTGTCTGCGAAACGCATCCAGGGCCAACGGTGAAGCAGGGCGGTTGCACATTCCCGCCTGATCCGCTTTTCTTAAAAGAAACAGCTCATCAATATTTTCAGGGCCCACGCGCCGTAAGAATCTTCTTACCGCGGCATCCGTCCAGGAATCATCATACCCCCACATATGATGGAAGATAAGATGATACACAGAGTTGATCACCGCATTGGGAAACTTAAGGCGCCGGAGAATGCGCCGGGACATATCGGCGGATTTTTTTTCGTGACCGAAAAAGCGCAGCTCTCCCTCAATGTTCCGGGTTACGCAGAGCGGTTTGCCGATATCATGCAGAAGCGCGGCCAGTCTCACGGTAAGGTTTGCGGCCGGAGCGGCATCGCAGGAATAGAGTGAGTGAAAATAGACGTCAAAGCAATGCATGGCCGGCTGGGTAACCCCTCTGCATGCTTCAAGTTCAGGCATGATAAAGTGCAGGAGTTTCACCTTGGAAAGCAGCTCAAATCCCTGTGAAGGTATACCGCTTGCGATGATTTTAACCAGTTCATCCCTGATACGCTCTTTGGAAATCCGATTTATCAAAGCGGCAGTGCGGGTTATTGCCTGAAGCGTCTCTTCCTCGATTTCAAACCGAAATACACAGGCAAAGCGACAGGCGCGCAGGGTGCGCAGGGCGTCCTCTTTCAGGCGTTCTTCCGGATTGCCGATAGCACGGATGATTTTTGCCTTGATGTCCTCCCTGCCGTGAAACGGATCGAGCAGTGCCCCCGTTTGGAGATCATAGGCGATGGCATTAATGCTGAAGTCCCGCCGCTTAAGATCCTCATCGATCGAAGCGGCATACTCCACGCTTTCGGGTCTTCTGAAATCCTCATACCTGCCCTCGATTCTGAAGGTGGTAACCTCAAACTGGTATTTCTTGTAAAGTACCGTGACCGTGCCGTGCTGCAAACCCGTGGGAATGACCCGCTTGAATAATTTCATTACCTGGCGGGGCAGGGCATTGGTGGCAAGGTCAAAGTCCTTTACCGTTCGTCTCATAAGCAGATCACGAACAGCCCCGCCTACCAGAAAACATTGGTAGCCGTGTTCTTTGCAGGTAAGCGCAAAATCCTTTAGTTCTTTCGGTACGTGTAAACGCATATATAAAAGGTAGATTCTCTTCCGGTTCTTGTCAATCGCATAAGCCTATAGTAAAAAACCCCGGTGATAAGCCGGGGTTTTTGTTTTTGATCTTTAAAAAATATATTAGCGGAATAACTGTAATACCGACTGCGGCTTTGTGTTTGCCTGAGCAAGCATGGATGTTGCCGACTGTACCAAAATTTGGTTCTTGACAAAGCTTACCATTTGCTTGGCCATATCGGCATCGCGAATGCGTGATTCGGCCGCCTGCATATTTTCGGCGCCCGCGTCCAGGCCGCGTACCGCGTATTCCAGACGGTTCTGTGAAGCACCCAGGTCCGCGCGCTGTTTGCTCACTCTTTTCAGGGCCACATCGATGATACCAATGGAACGGTTGGCACCGTCCGGTGTGGACAGTGAGATAAAGGTTGCGTCATGCGGATAACCATCGGCACCCTGAATTCCAAGGCCCTGTGCGGTCATGGTTCCGATATATACGCGCTCGCGCTGGTCCATATTGGCTCCGATATGAAACCACATACTGCCGGTTACCGAGTTTTCTCCCGTAAAACGGGCAAAGCGGCCGGTTAAGAAGTTCATCCCGTTAAACTGACCGTGAGACGCGATCCTGTTGACCTCATCCACAAGCTGGGAAACCTCTACCTGAATCTGCATACGGTCTTCATCGGAATAGATGCCGTTGGAGGCCTGTACGGCCAGCTCACGCAGGCGCTGCAGAATGTCCTGTGATTCCTGCAGGTATCCTTCCGCTACCTGGATAAAGGAGATGCCGTCCTCCGCATTCATGGAGGCGCGGTGCAGGCCGCGGATCTGTGAACGCAGTTTCTCGGAAACAGCCAACCCGGAAGCGTCATCACCTGCTCTGGTGATACGCAGCCCGGATGAGAGTTTTTCCATATCCTTGTCTAATGCTAAGCCGTTTTGTTTTAAGTGCCGGAATGCAAACATGGCACTAAGGTTGTGATTGATAATCATGCAATCCTCCTTGATTGTTTTCCCTGGACATCCTTGTCCAGTATGCCTACTATGATATTCGGTAGAATAAAAAAGTGCTTTAGCGTAAAAAGAAAAAAGTAGCAACAACAATTCGTATTGAGAATTGACGCTCAATGCCTGCTTAAATTGCTGAAGCCACGGAGTTGTCTCTTTTATATGGATATGTTATGATGAATCTACGAACATATGGTGGAGTATGTGGATAAGAAATCTAATCTGAGGGAACTATCAAGTAATCTAACGGAAAAAGAACGCAAGGAACTGCTCGAAAAAATCTACAAGAGTCAAAAAAACGAGGAGCAGGAATATATTGTTCCGGTAGAGATTGAAGACGATGAAAGATCGAGGATAATCCGCGCGGAGATTCGGCAGTTAAGCTGGTGGAAAAAACTGCTGTTATGGGTGCAGGGCCTCTTGAGCGGCAAGGACAAAGAACGGCTTTTTTTGTCCATGAAAATCCGGGATTTAAAAAGGAGTATCAGACAGGTTAACCCCGGCCTGACGGGTTTTGAAACCAGGGACCTTTCGCCTAAATTCGCCCAGTATCTGTTTGACCTCTATCATGCCGTATTTTCCCTGAAGAGCTTTTACTATAACTTTACGGGAAAGGCTGAAGTAAAAGAGCAGTTAATCGTTCATCTTGTGGAAAAAAACTACACATATGCGAAAAGCAATATAGAAGATTTTTTTACGCTTGATGAAATGGAAGATTCTTATGCCCGGACCGGCAGGGAAAAACTCGAAAAGCAGTTTTACCGGCGAATTGACGATTATCTGAAAGCAATTCCCGCCAAGGTCTTTAACCAGGTAGAGGCGGAAATAAAACCGATATTTTCCCTAAAAAATATCGTGCTTTTTCACTATCGGGAGTTGTTTAATTTTTTCAGCTATCTGCTTCCGGATGGTGTGTTGGAAAAAAAATACCCCTTTTTTAAAAGCGCACCGGCGCTCATTATTATCGATCACCTGGAAAGATTATATTACGCCCTGTTTTTTGCTCTCTCCAACCTTGAAAACAATGTTATAATCAGCGATGAGCTGCTGTACAGCATGGTGTTGCTAGAAAACAACATGGGCCTTGATGAAGATATCAATGAGAATGAAAATCTTGCCCAGCAGCTGGAACAGGAAAAATCCGCGTTAAAAAACGGGTTTGTTACCCTCGTTTCCGAGATAACTAAATTTAATGCCGCCGTTCCCTTGTTGGATCTGATCAAATACTTTAAAAAAGATCCTTATTACCGTTTGAAGTTTTATCTGCCCACCCTTCCCGTAAGAGCACTTTACATTAAAGCCTGTAAACAAAAGATTTCATCCCAACTACGCAACAAGCTGCAGCAAATAAAAGAGCAGGTGGTCAATAAAAAAATAGAGGCGTTATTCGGAGAGCAGAGTATTGTGCCGCTCCTGTATTATACGGAAAATCGCGAAGAGTTGTTTACCAAACTGGGGCTGCCCTTTTTTTCCCGGACCAAATCACTTACCCTGCTTTATAACTACATCAAATATACCTATAAGGAGGTGATTCAGGACATTCTGCAGTTGATCAATGATTATTTCTTTACCCAAAACAAACGGAATCAGCAGCGGTTGTTATCGTTTGCGTCGAGCCTGGAGGAGCTGGAAGATAAAATATTCCATTTTGACAAAACCCTTTCGCCGGATGAAGAGGACGGCAAGGCCCTGCTGCGCCTGCGTTATAACATCGCGTCCGATCTGACCCATCAAAAAATGTATCGCAATATGATCAGCGACAAGGATAAAGATGCGGCCGTACTGGTGGAAAAGGGTATTGAAAACCTGGGCGGTATTAAAACCATGTTCGACGAAATAATCGGGAACCCATTGGAAAACACCAGAAATTCCTTAAAAACCCTGAAAACATATAGGACAAAGCACTATACCCTGGAACAGCTTCTGTTAACGGTTATAAACAGTATTTCCGATTTTTTAACGGTAATCCATCAGGTGGTGGAAATGGAAAACGGGAAGTGAGTCATTCTATCTCTAATTTTTTTTACCGTGTCTTTGGGATTTTCAACCAACACCCGTTTTCCGGCCATTAGATCGGCGATGCCGATTTCATGCGGGTAACGGGGAATAATATGCAGGTGCAGATGTTTGATGGAAGCACCGGCTTCAAGCCCCATATTATAACCGATATTGTATGCCTTGGGATTATGCGTATGGTCAAGAATATTCAATAGGTAACTTGTCAATCGATTAATTCGGTTGTGTTCATTTTCCGTATACTGCCGTATATCCTCAATATGCCTTCTGGGGAACACCAGGAGGTGTCCGGGATTATACGGGTAAAGGTTAAGACTGACCACAAAATACCGGTCGTGAAATACGGTAAGTTCCGCTTTTGCCGGATTTTTCTCTATCAGATCGCACAGGATACAGCTGCCGCTTTTCCCCCCCCGTACATATTCAAGTTTCTCAAAATTAAAAAAATATCCTTCGCGCAATAATCTATTCCGTTTTCTGAAAAAGTTCACCCTGGGGAACCTTCAACAGGTCCTGGCCCGAAAGCTTTTCGATAAAGAGAAATTTCAACAGGATGGGGTATTTATTAAGCAGTTCGCCGTAATCTTTCAGTTGATTCAGGCGGTACTCGGAGCGCTGCATATCAAGATCGGCCTGGCTGATGGTTGCCTTCTGCCGCTCCAGTAATTCAAGCTGGTAATCTTTTCGTGCTTTCAGCACCTCCAGGTAATTGGACTTTAAAATCAGGTACAACTCCGGATCAGGCAGGTTCAGCGGAGAGACCGGGGTAACCTGGATTATCTTCAACTCGGGGTGGTTCTTTTGCAGCCGGCCCACCAAACGGTTCTCCAGCTCCCGCAGGTCTACCAGCAGTTTCATATCGGCCGCCGATTTTAATGAAAAAAGAACGGAATATATCTCACCGGTAAGCGCGGCCTCCTTTGTTTTATACCATTCGTCAAGCGTATCAGGGGTAAGTCCCTGGTCTTTGACAAGGGTGAGCAGGTGGTTTTCAGCAAATCGAAAGGCAAGCTCGATCTGAATTGAAAACGAAAGATCGACATTTTTTTCAGATTGTTCATAGATACCGGCTGAGGGGAAGTTTCCGGATGAAGTAACCGTGGTTTTATAGACAGTATTGGCGAATATATAAAGTGTCATATTTGTCGGGATGATATTTTGCCATCGCCAGATAAAATCGCTGCCCGGTCTGATAAGTGTGTTATCATATCCGTTCGTCTTACTCACCATAACCCCGTAGGCATCGGCCGGAACAAAAAGATTTATCCACCCCATTACGAACCCGGCGCCGCCTAAGATTATTAAAATGATCAATGTAATTATGAATTTTTTCATTTTTACCTCGTCGTTTGTATATAATAAAGGATATTCTCAAAATATCAATATCTCTCTATTAATATTTTTTATCAAGATCAGGTATTACATAAGTGCGTCCAAGACCTTAATGCTGAAAAGCAACACCAGCGCAAAAGCTACCGATACCGTGCAGAGGATAAAATATTTTAGGTCTATTTTCCTGTTGCGTACGCTTAAAATTATAGTAAAAAAAAGGTAATAGATGCCGAACAGGCAGTGAAGAATTAAAAAAATATTGAGTATCCCCAGAATAAAAACCTGGGTACTGTCAAGAAAATACTGATAGTTTCCAATTAAATAAAGCAGAAAGAGAAAAATATAATAGACAAAGCTGAAAAGTGTGGCCCGGCTCGAAAGTGTGTGCAGCAGGTTTAATGTGTTTTGCCGTTGCATCTTACCTTATACTATACTATATTAAAAAGTAAGTCATCATTAATAATCATGGTCGATATTGAAAAGCAAACTGATTATAATTCACTTGTCTCGCGGTACTGTCGTCGTCTGAAACCGATTGCAACCGGTAGCAAAGCGGTGTTATCACGAATAGAACGGATCAGGGCGGTGATTTTTGATATATACGGTACCCTGTTCATTTCCGCTTCCGGTGATATCGGCAGGGCGGATCGGGAGAGGTCGGGGCCGTTATTGGCGGATGTCCTCAAAGCCGCGGGGATTTCTGTCGGTACGGGGCTGGGAAACGTAGCGATTGCGGATCTGCTGCAGGCAGAGATACACGCGGAGCACGAAAGACAAAAGCTGCGGGGAACGGACTACCCCGAGGTGGATATTGTTGCGGTATGGAAATCCGTGCTGTGCGGGCTCCGGTTTCCCGGGTGGCCGGACGTCTGCAACGATGATGAGCTGGTAAAAAAAATCGTGCTTATCTACGAGCTATGGGTAAATCCGGTATGGCCCATGCCGGGTGTAACCCAAACTTTGGCCGCGCTGCGTGAAAAGCGAATTCTTATGGGGGTGATATCCAACGCCCAGTTTTATACCCCAATTGTCATAAGGGGGCTCTTAGGTAAGGGCCTTCCGGAGCTTGGATTTGATCCGGAACTGACGTTATTTTCTTATGCAGTGTCGAGGGCAAAACCCTCATCGATGTTGTTTGCACTGCTTGCCGCAAGGCTAAAGCAGCATCATTCTCTTGAACCCGGGGAGGTACTGTATGTTGGAAATGATATGCTGAATGATATACTGCCGGCGGCACGGTGTGGATTTAAAACCGTACTTTTTGCCGGAGACGCACGCTCTCTGCGTTTAAGGCCGCAAAACCCTGAATGTAAGACAGTAAAACCGGATGCCGTTATCACTGATTTACAGCAGGTAGCGAAGGTTTTAACGCAGGGAGAATAAAAGGTGAGACTATGGAAATTGTGCACAATATAAAAAAAAGTGATACATGGACCCTGCAGCAGGTGGGAATAAGGATCTGGACAAAAAGTTTTGCCACAAGTCCTATTCCCGTACTCCTGTTGAACAGGTCCTTAAAAATTATCTGGTATAATCAAAAGTTCTCCACAATGTTCGGGGAGAATGAGGGACTGTTGGGAACCCCGATCGAGCAATATTATTTTTCTTCACTCGACAAGGACAGGATCACCGAACTGCGCAGCAATATATTTTCTTCTCATTACGGATTCACCTGGACAGGGAGGGTGGAGAAAAAAGGGGTGAAGCAGCTTTCAGTTATTACCAACCTGCTTGTCCTGCCCATCTTTGGGGGGGTTGAGTCGGTGAACGAACCTACAGCATACGCGTGTATTTTGGATAACATCAGTGATGAGTACAAGCAGATGTTAAAGGGCACCTTCTTGAGCCTGTTGGAGGCCTCCCGCTTAAAGGACAATGATACCGGTAATCATATCGAGCGGGTAAACCGATATGCGCGTTGTCTGGCGGAAAAGTTATACGGAGACGAGCGATTCCCGGTGGTAGACATGGAGTTTATTGAAGATATCGGGTTTCTGGCGGCCCTGCATGATGTAGGAAAGATCGGGACGCCGGATGATATTCTGAACAAGAAACAGAACCTGGAAGAATGGGAATGGAATATCATGAAAGAACATACTATTAATGGGGCCTATATCCTCAGCACATATCCCAATCCCATGGCAAAAGAAATCGCCCTTTATCATCACGAGAAATGGGACGGGTCCGGGTATCCCTTCGGATTAAAGGAAGTAATGATCCCGGTTTCCGCACGAATCGTAACGATCGGGGACGTCTACGATGCACTGCGGATGCAGCGAAGTTATAAACAGCCGATGGAGCACGCCAATACCGTCCAGATTATGGAAAATGAAATGCAGGGTAAGTTCGATCCGGTGATAATGGATTTTTTTCAGTCAAATGCACAGGAATTTAAACAAATATTTGACACGTTGAAAGACAAATAAAAGGGAACATTCATGTCATTAGTGCAGCTCGAAGATGTCTGTTTTGCTTTCGGGGCCAACAGACTCATCAACGATATATCCTTACATATCAATCCCGGCAGCCGCATTGCCTTAAGCGGGGCAAACGGAAGCGGAAAAACCACCTTGTTGAAGATAATCTGCGGTGAATTAAAACCCGATTCAGGGTTCCTGCGGGTCCGGAACAATACACGGATTTCCTACCTGCCGCAGAACGGGGTGGTTACCAGTGACCGCAGTTTATATGATGAGATTGATTCGGTGTTCGCCGCTCAAAGGGAGTGTGTGCAAAAGCTGCAGCATACCGCGGAAAAGCTGGCGGACGGTTCCCTGTCCGAGGAAAAACGAAAGCGGCTGCTGCAGGAGTATGCGGATTTACAGGCGGAAATCGATGCCGGCGGGTATTACCTGCGGGACAAAAAAATCGATCGGGTGTTAAGCGGCCTGGGGTTCGGCAGGGACAGGTATTCCCTGCTGTGCAGTGATTTTTCCGACGGCTGGCAGATGCGGATTGCGCTGGCCAAGGTCTTACTGCGGGACGCGGAAGTGCTTTTGCTGGATGAGCCCACCAATTACCTGGACCTTGAAACCAGGGAGTGGTTGAAGAATTTTCTGCTTCAGTTCGGCGGCGGCGTGATTGTGGTCTCCCACGACCGGTATTTTCTTGACAGTATCGTGGACTGTGTGGCCGAACTGTTCAAGGGGAACCTTCGCCTTTACCAGGGGAATTACACCGCGTATGAACAGGAACGCGAGCGAAATATCCGGGAGTTGTTGAAGCGTAAAAAACAACAGGAGGGGGAGCTGGAAAAGGCCCAGCGTTTTATCGAGCGCTTTCGCTCCAAGGCCACCAAGGCATCAGCCGTGCAAAGCAGGATCAAGATGGTAGAGAAAACTGATGAGATCGTGCTTCCCGCGGCCCTTAAAAAAATCCATTTCAGATTTCCGGAAGCGCCGCACTCGGGCAGAAAGGTACTGGAGTTACACGGTGTGCAAAAAGGATACGGCGGGCACCCCGTCCTGCGGGATATTTCGCTGGAGGTCGGGCGCGGTGAGAAAATTGTGTTCGTGGGGCCGAACGGGGTGGGGAAGTCCACCTTGTTACGCATATTGGCCGGCAAGGAGGCTCCCGATGCCGGAGAAGTGCGTTACGGTGCGGGGGTAAAAATCGGCTATTTTTCTCATAACGACGCGGTCCTGTATACATCACAGCGCAGCGTGCTGCAGGAGCTGGAAGAGGACGCGCCGACCCAGGTTCTTCCCCGCCTGCGCGCCATGTTGGGCGCGTTCCTGTTCAGTGATGATGACGTGCACAAAAAGGTGTCGGTGTTAAGCGGGGGGGAACGAAGCAGGGTGCTGCTGTTACGGCTTTTGGTGCGGGCATGTAATCTGCTGATCTGTGATGAACCGACAAACCACCTTGATCTGACCTCAAAGGATATTCTGCTTGACGCCCTGCAGCATTTCGGCGGTACCTTGTTGTTTGTGTCACATGATCGTTATTTTATCGAGGCCCTGGCACAGAAGACCATCGAAGTAAAGGACCATACCTTAAAGATCTATAACGGAGATTATGAATATTACCTGGCAAAACGTGAACCGCCGCCGGAGAATCCGGACAGCACTGTAGAGAGTATTTCTCAGAAGAAAACCGAATCGCAAAATCAGCGCAAGGCTTTGTCCCGGCTGAAAAACAGGCTGCGGAACCTGGAAATCCAGGCGGACGAAACCATGAGCAGGTACGAGGACCTGGAACAACAACAGGGTGAACTGGAGCACTCGCTTGCCAGGGAAGAGGTGTATGCGGATGGTGAACAAATGAAACGGGTAAAGGCAGAGCTGCAGCAGATAGAACACGAAAAAGCCTCCCTGCTTGTGCAATGGCAGGAGATCGAGGACGAGGTACAGGAAATAAGGATAAAATTATATTGAACCATTTTTAAAAACAATGTACTGTCATGTGGGGGCAGTATGAAAAAGGAAAGCGAAAAAAAAGAATTTTCCATAGAAACCAAGGCCATCCATTCGGGTGAAAACCGGCGAAAATACGCGGATTCCCTTACAACGCCTATTGTACAAACATCCACCTTTACCTTTAAGAATACCAAAGACATTGAAGAATACACAAAGAAAGAAAAAGAGCGCTTTGAATACGGGCGTTACGGAAATCCCACGGAGAAAATAGCGGAAAAGCGGCTGGCCAAACTGGAAGGCGCCGAGGCCGCCGTCGTCTTTTCGTCCGGGATGATGGCCATCACCACCACCATTCTTTCTCTGATTAAATCAGGTGACCATATCATTATTACCGACGACAGCTATAAAAAGACGCTTGAGTTTTGCAAATCCTATCTGCGCCGCTTCAGTATCGGCTGTACCATCGTTCCCTTCGGTGAGTATGAGACGTTGGAGAAATCGATTCGTGAAAATACAAAATTCATTTTTTCCGAATCACCTACCAACCCGTATCTGAATATTTTTGACCTGGTAAAACTGAAAAAAGTCGCCGAGAAGTACAACCTTCTTACATTGATCGACAGTACCTTTGCCACACCCTATAACCAGAAACCGCTGGAGTACGGCATCGATATCGTGCTGCACAGCGCCACCAAATACTTGAGCGGTCATAACGATATCCTGGCCGGGGTGGTGCTGGGAAGAAGCGAATTGATAGAAGAGATACGCAACCTGCACAAGTCCATGGGCGGAACCATCGATCCGCACTGCTGCTATCTGTTGTTGCGGGGCTTGAAAACCTTCCCTCTGCGCGTGAAACAGCAGAATAAAGCGGCCTTAGAGATAGCGCTATGGCTGGAAAAGCATCCCAAAATCGAACGTGTGTATTATCCCTTCCTGGAAAGCCACCGGCACTTTCAGATCGCCAGGGAACAGATGAAGGGCGGCGGCGGCGTGGTTACCTTCGAAACCAAAGGCGGTCTGGAACAGGCCAAGCGCTTTCTTGACGCGCTTGAGCTCTGCTACATTGCGCCCAGCCTGGGCGGGGTGGAGACTCTGATTACCCATCCCGGTATTGTCAGCTACTATGATTACACGCGGGATGAGCGGTACAAACTCGGCATTACCGACACCTTGTTCCGCCTGGCAGTGGGCGTTGAGGACGTTGCCGACATTATCGGTGACCTGGACAACGCCTTAGCGCATTGTTAGTAGTTCCAATCTTTTACCGCGGCGATAAATCGGTTGACAAATCCGGCGCTCTGTGTTTAACTCTTATTCTCACAATATTATACGGAATACAGGAAGCAATATGGCAGCTGAACAAAAAAACAATAATGACTCCCCCAAAAATATAAAGGGCTGGATAACCTACCGACCGCAGATTAAGGTGCTGGACTGTACCATTCGGGACGGTGGATTGATGAACGATCACCAGTTGGATATGGAGTTTGTCAGGGCCATTTACCGGACCCTGACGGCGGCGGGAATCGATTATATGGAAGTGGGATATAAGGCTTCTAAGAAGATATTCTCCCCGGACCAGTTCGGGAGCTGGAAGTTTTGTACAGAGGAAGATCTGCGTAAAATCATTGCCAAAGATAAGACACTGAAAATATCAGTAATGGCGGACGCAGAACGAACGGATTATCATACGGACATCCTGCCGAAAAATAAAAGCGTGATTGATATGGTTCGCGTGGCCACCTATATTCACCAGATTCCGACCGCCATCGAAATTATCAAAGATGCGCACGATAAGGGGTATGAAACCACCATAAACATCATGGCGGTTTCCACTGTGCAGGAGAATGAAATCGAAGAGGCGCTGGGGATTATTGGAAAGTCCCCGGTGGATGTTATATATCTGGTGGACAGTTTCGGTTCATTCTACAGCGAGCAGATCCAGAACTTGATGCAGATGTATATGAAATATGCCAAAGCGGAAGGGAAGCACGTGGGGATTCACACCCACAACAATCAGCAGCTTGCCTATTCCAATACGATCACCGCCCTGATTGAAGGTGCAAACTTTCTGGATGCAACCATAGACGGTATGGGTCGCGGCGCGGGAAACTGCGCCCTGGAACTGTTGCTTGGATTTTTACATAATCCCAAATTCCATGTTCGTCCCATTCTTGAATGTCTGGAAAAATATGTCTATCCGTTGAAAAACAAGCTGAACTGGGGGTATCAGATTCCCTATATGCTTACCGGGCAGCTGAATCAGCACCCACGGGCAGCTATGACTTTCTTAAAAACAGAACAAAAAGATCATCTTGTTGCATTTTATGATTCCATCATCGAAGAAGAATAGTGTGCAGCCGGGTCGCGGATTATGTATAAATGGAAAAATGTGATATTCTGATCGCCGGGGCCGGTGTGGTGGGTCTGGCCCTGGCCGAATACCTTTCACGGCAAAATAAAAACAGCTCAATAATCGTGGTTGAAAAACATGACAGTTTCGGCCGGGAAACCTCCAGCCGCAACAGTGAGGTGATTCATGCCGGAATCTATTATCCCACAGAATCGCTGAAGGCCGGATTATGTGTAGAGGGCCGTGAGCTCCTCTATAATGAACTGGAAAACCACGGATTACCCTTTGCCAAACTCGGTAAGCTTATTGTGGCCACAGACCGGCAGGAAGAGGAACTGCTTGAAAAACTGCTGTTGAATGCCAAAGCCAACGGAGTGAGGGACGTACGGATGCTGGATAAAGCGCAGGTTGCCGCGCTTGAACCGGAATTGGCCGCGGTAGGGGCCCTGTATTCACCTTCTACCGGTATTTTTGACACCCATGTATTTATGAAGCACCTTGAATATGCGGCCCAAAACAAGGGAGTGCTGTTCGCCTATAACTGTGAGCTTGTCTCCATCAGCAGGTCTCAAACCGGCTATGAGGTCGGGGTCCGCGATGTGGACGGGAGTGATCTGACGATAGACAGTGCGGTGGTGATAAATTGCGCCGGGCTTTGCGCACACCTGCTTGCCCAAAAGGCAGGCATTAATTGTAAGGAAGCAGGGTATGTTATCCATTATTCAAAGGGAGAGTATTTCCGTGTGAACGGTCTGCCTTCCTGGTGTGTAAAACACCTTGTTTATCCGCCGCCGGGTACCGTAAGCCTGGGGATTCATACGGTCCTTGATCTGCAGGGACAGATGAAACTCGGCCCCAATGCGTTTTACGTTGATGGGGTAGACTACACGGTTGATGCCCGCCACCAACATGAATTTCTTACGGCGGGCACAAAATACCTGCCGCGGCTGGCGGATGCGGTCCTCACTCCCGATATGGCCGGGGTACGCCCAAAACTGCAGGCCCCTGAAAGTGATTTTGCCGATTTCGAGATCAATGAGGAAAGCGGGCGAGGATTCCCCGGCTTCATCAACCTTGTCGGTATTGAGTCACCGGGTTTAACGTCAAGTATGGCGATTGCGCGTTATGCGGCCGAATTGATTTAAGAAATATACCTTGACCTTTATCGGGCTTTTTTGTATATTCTTCTTACAAAGAAACGGCGCAGGGTAGAGCAGTTGGTAGCTCGTCGGGCTCATAACCCGGAGGTCGCAGGTTCGAGTCCTGCCCC
>CAZWKE010000010.1:81964-90340 GCA_964634205.1 uncultured Spirochaetaceae bacterium | reverse complement strand
ATTTTTGGCCATTATAAAGAATGGAAATTCTGCACGATTCCGCTGCAATCCACCCAGTACCGAAACCTTAATACCTTCTTAGACAGCGCACTGGGCGGGAAAATCTCGCGGGTTATTTTCATTTTTTTTAACAATGTTTTGGGAAAGCGGATAGAGTTATCATCAGGGAAGCGGATCGGCAAGCCGTCCGGTTTTTTTATCCGGACGGTAATGACGGCGGCCGGTACCGTTACAGCGCAGCAGCCTGTCCGCGGCCATAATCGTACCCGCGACCAGTCCGTACTTCTCTATTGCCAGCTTGGCATACTCCGAACAGGTCGGGGTAAACATACATGAAGGCTGGTCCTGGGAAGAAATGACAAGCTGATAAAATTTAAGCACGCTTAAGAAAAACATTTTGAGCTCACTGGTTTCGGTGGTAAAAAAAGCAAATGATGACGAATGTGCCGATGGATCCGGTTCGGTCATTACTATTTTATTATGCCGGGTGATAAAGCGTAAGGAGGTTAGTTCGTCACCGAAAGCAGAACAGGTCGAAAGCAGTAGCAGTATGGTCAGTGGAAGTATAATATATATTCTCACAACAAAAAGTATATCACAAATCTATGGGGCAATCAAAAAGAAAAGGACCTTTTTATGATAAGATACTCCCTTACCGCCGGTTTTTAAAATGGATGATATTAATTAAAAATTCCTTGAATTACCCGTGTTCAGGTAATAAAATTTACAATGGTGTTGCGTATGAGGATGTTTACAATTGCGTCTCGTCTGCTGCTGCTGTTTTTTCTTTTTTTTGTGTTATTTGCCGGTTGCGGATTTTTAGAGGAGTCTGCTTTTCTGAGAAGTCAAACCAGAAGCAGCCTTCCCTGGTGGGACGAGAACTGGTCTTACAGAAGGATACTCACAATTGACAATTCGGCCCAGGCGGAAAATCTTGTGAATTTCCCAGTCCTGGTAAAGCTTTCCGCATCCAGGATAAATTATTCACAAACCCAGGCAAACGGAGAGGATTTACGTTTTATCGACGCGGACGGGAGTACCGTATTGGATTATGAAATAGAACTATGGAATGAGAGCGGAGAATCCGTAGTATGGGTACGAATCCCCCAGGTAGACGCTTCTTCTGCGACCGATAATATAGTGATGTATTATGGTAATCCCTCCGCCGCCGCAGGGGAAAATCCGCAGGCTGTTTGGGATGCTAATTACGCACTGGTCTGGCATCTTACCCAAACTCCGGACGGGGCGGATGATGTTACCGACAGCTCCGGGAACGGCAGGCATGGGACCACAACCAATATGGAAGCCGGAGACAGGGTAAATGCGCACCTTGGTTTCGGTCTTGAGCTCGACGGCACAAATGAATGGATCAATGTAAACAGCCCGGATCCCGGGTTTTTCCACGATCTGTTCTCTGTGAAAACCTTTGAAGTCTGGATAAAAGCCGCCGATACGGCTGCGGACCAAACCATATATGAGGAAGGCGGTTCTACAAACGGGTTTTGTGTAAATATAAACGGCGGGAATATAAGGGTGATAACCCGCAACTCCAGTTCACAAATCACCGTAAGTTCGGGTTATTCCGATACGACCAATTTCAATTACATCACCGGGGTTTTTGATAACGGCACCTTATATAAATATGTGAATGGTGTACAGCAGTCACAGGCCACCGGCTATACAAGTGTCGGGGCCCATTCAGGTGAACCGGGGTTCGGGTATTCGCCGGATTCCGATGCCGCCGGCCACAGCTCGGCGGGATATAATTTTAACGGTGTGCTGGATGAGATTAGACTCTCGGCCACCGTACGCTCTCCGGCGTGGATTAATGCCCAATACCTATCCATGACAGACAGCTTTCTGGCTTTCGGCCCGGAAGAATATTAGGAAAAAAGCGCCACACCTCCCATCATTTCTTCTGAATATGTCTTATGATATATTTCTTTATCAATATATATTTTACTTGATAATTTATCGACATCGGTTACAATAATAATTGAGAAATGAAAAACAAAGCAATGAAAGCAACCATGATTTTCCTGCTGTTTTTTTTCGGTTTTTCTGCGTTTTCGCAAGAAAATGAAGGGAATATAGCCGAGGTCCTCTACCAGGAAGGCCTGAAGAAATATATCCTACACGACTTTTTGGGCGCCATCGATGACTTTCAAAGTGCCTATAATTTAAATAATAATGAATCAAAGATTAAAAATATGTATATAAACGCGCTCATCAAACAGGGTGATATTGAGTATAAACAGAAAAATTTCGAAACCGCCCGGGAACACTTTTCACTGGCACTTGAGCTGTCCGGTGACGATAAAACGCTGGCAGCCCTGCTTACGAAGGTAAATCAGGCAATTGAGGATGAAAAAAAAATACATGAACGTACAGGCCCCACCCCCACACACATGCAAGCCGAAACACCGGGCCAAAGTGAAAAAACAACAAAACCGGTTCCGACCGGAATTCAAAGCCAAACCACGCGGACCATACCGCCGGTAATCAAAGTTGAACTGCCTTATGATATGGAGGAGTTTATCCGCAATCAAAATCAGGAGAATATGCGCGTTCTGAGCCAGTTGATTGAATCTCAAAAACAAGAGAGAAAACTGCTTTTGGACAACATTAATCTCATAGCCGAAGCACAAACCAAGGACCGGGTGCTGTTCAGCAATCTTTTATATATCATTCTCGGTATAATCGGCGGTATCATGACTGTTATTTTATTTGTTCTTACCTTGATTTTAATAAGGCGCAGGAAACAAACCGTACAAGCTTCGGACGAAATGCAATCACTCCCCTCTTATGATACACGCCGGTATATAGAGGAAACCGGAAATATTGATGAAAGTAAATATATTACCGATGAACATTACTCCGAACTTATCAAAGCGAAACGCTTAAGCAACCTGTATCTTGAATTGCGGCATGGCACTCTTGATTGGGACACTCTTCAAAATTACATAACCGAGTTAAACTTCGAGTTAAAAACAGAGGTGCTGAACCTGGTGGAAAACATAATACAAAAAGGGGAAATGCATAACGCTGAAAACGCAATAAAACTGCTTTTACCTTTTATTACCGACAATGAGGAAAATATAAGGCTAAGAAGCAAAGACATGTTTAGCGGAATAGCCAAAGATCTGTTTTCCCCCTCTGCCGATGAAACAGGTGACATGTATCCCGATACGTATGCTGTATCCTTAAGCAACCTCTATAATCTGGCACACATGATTGATAACAAGACCGACAGGGAAAACCACTCCCTTCATGTTGCTGAAATAGCGGGGAGAATCGCCGAGGTAGTAAACCAATACGATCTTGATCCCCTGCTGGTAAGGAAAATCGGACTTGTACATGATATAGGGTTCTTGGAAATTGATGATGCGATAATAAGGAAACAAGGGGCACTCGGGCATAAGCAGTTTGACATCATAAAAACACATCCTGAAAAGGGTATCAGGTTCTTTTCACATGTTGAGATCCCTAAAATCTTCGAACAAGGTATTTTATACCATCATGAACGGCTGGACGGAAGCGGGTATCCAGAGGGTTTACGGGGCGATAATATCCCCCTGATTGCCAGGATTATTGCAGTTGCCGATATCTTTGATGCAGCGACTTCACCCCGACCATATAAAAAATCATTCACCCCTGAACAATGTTTAACAATGATGGATACTATTACGGGGACATTGATTGACAAGGAGATGGTCGATATTCTTGCGGCTGTCTATGAAAAAGAAAAGGGCAAGAGCGATGAGAAACAATAAGGAACTCGTACCGCTTCTCTCAACCCATAAGGCAAGGATTATTGCCATAAGCGGTGGGAAGGGTGGAATCGGAAAAACGTTTTTCAGCGTAAACTTCGCCGCGGAACTGGCTGAAAAGGGATACAAGGTACTTGTGTTCGACGCGGATATAAATCTTTCCAATGTGGATATATTGCTTCACATCAAAAGTAATACCAGTTTCAGGGATTTTCTGGATGGTAAAATACCTTTTGAAAATATTATCCAAAAAGGACTTTGCGGTATTGATGTCGCATACGTAGGTGACGAATTAAAACAGATTATGCAAATCGGCGATAATAAACTTCACCGCCTGTATGATTCTTTTCAGAAAATAGGAAATGGGTATGATTTTATCCTGATTGATACACAGGCCGGAATTCATGATTTCAATATTTCATTGATTACCGGTTCCGACCATGTCATCCTCCTTGCCAATCCGGAGCTTACCTCATTGGTGGATCTGTATAAAATGATTAAAATACTCGCCTCAAACAAGAACAATATGGCTTTTCATATTGTCGTCAACAAGGCAGGCAGCGCGGAAAACGCCGGAAATATATTTTATAAAATTAAGAATACAATTTCGGAATTCCATATCAAGGCTTCCGTCAGTTTCCTGGGGTATATTTTAACCGACAGTCAAAGAGTACTGGAATCCATCCAAAAACAAACACCGCTTATTCTTTTGAATGAAAACAGCAGCTTACGGCAATGTTTTTTGCTTGTCGCAAATTCATTTCTAAAAACAACCCGTCCGGTGAGGAAAAAAACCTTTTTTCTGGATTTATTGAGAAGACATTGAGAGTAAGAAAACATGAGGTTTGATAAGAAACGATTTTTTCATATCTTCATAACAGCTTGTTTTTTCATCTGGAGTTTCTCGTGCGCCCTCGTTGTATGCTTCGGACAGAACACCGATGATCTCCTGCAATCCGCACTTGAAAAATATAACAATGGAGATTTGAACGGCGCCCTGGCTGAGTTGAATGCCATACTTAAAAAAGAGCCCGATAATCTCGAAGCCCGTAAATTACAAAATAACATAGTGCATGAAATGAATAAGAAAGAATCGGAAAAACTTACGGAACTCGCTCTTATTGAAATAGATAAAAAAAACTTTGATAACGCCCAGGAATTCCTTAAACAAGCCATAAAGAAAGATCCGGACAATAAAAAAGCACGGGACCTTTTTCTGGCTATAGAGGAGGTTAAAAGAGCGGAGGGGGTTAAACCGGGATCAGAACAGATAATCACAAGCCGGGAACAGGTTGGCCGCGAAGAAAAGCCGAAACAGGAGCAAGGCACGCATGATAATTTCTTTATTACGCTTTCTCCCTATTTTGCTTCTTCCGGCAGCAATGCAGTAAGCGGTATCGACAGCGGGGTTACACATCTGGGAGTCAAAGCTGAGGCGGTTTATTATTTCAATTTACTGGGAGGTCTTTTGGGATTATCTCTGGATTATTCCGGTACTTTTTTAAAACTTTCAGGATTGGATGAAATCAATATAATTATTCATAAAGCCGATGCGTTTGCACGCTTTCGTATACATTTGTTCGAAACGGATTCTTTCCGCACGGAATTGGGCGTAAAAGCCGGCTACCGGCTCTATTATTTGCAGAATATAGAATCACGAGGAGCTTATAACTTTACTCTGTTATACGGTCCTGCTTTCGGAATTTTCTTTTCAGACCCTGTTTTGGCGCGCTTTATAAACAATGATTTCCTTAAAAACTGCGGAATTGAGGGAGAGGCCGGTCTGCTTCTAATCCCGGGAGAGGGAAACCAGGCCTGGATATTCAATTTAGATTTTTATCTCGGTATCTATTATCGAATGGGATCATTTTGTTATTGTTTTGGATACAGTTACTATGGGATAATGCGGGAAGCACTTTCCGAAACCTCTCATGCAATCCTTGTCGGGGTAAGGTATTATTTTTAGGGATAACCGGTATGCGAGGATAACAGCGACAAAATGAGAAAGCAATATCTCATGCCAGTATTAATAATTTCACTCCTATTCATATCCTGCGGTTTTATGGAAGAATCGTCCTTTTTAACCGGGATAACGGGCGGCTGGCCGTTCGCCCAGCAATACAGAATAGCCCTTACCATCGACAATACGACAAACGTCGCCGACTTAAACAATTTTCAGATTAATATAACAATCGATAATACACAGGTTGATTTCTGGAATACTATTGAAAACGATGGGCGCAGTATTTTGTTCACTGATTCCGATGAAAGCACACAACTTGATTTCTGGGTTGAACGGTTTTATTTTGCGGGTCAAACCGCCATGATCTGGATTGAGATCCCCTTAATTCCCGCGTCAGCGGAAAAAACCGTTTACCTGTATTTCGGAAATACCAGTGCGGTAAACGGCAGCAATGGCCCGGCGACATTTATTTTTTTTGATGATTTTGAGGACGGCGATATCAGCGACTGGACAACCTATCAGACCGGAGACGTTTCCCTGGCAGCCGACCCGGCCCCACCTTCGGGAACGGCAAGCAGCTTTTCTTTGGAGAAGATAAACAACAGCGACCCGAACGGTGGCTACACCCTGCTGGGCACCACATTGAGTACAGCGGCAGACGGTTATATCTTTAGCGGAAGGATTTATAGACCAAGCGGATATGCCGGCGGCGCGGCTGACCGATTGGCCGTTGAGGATTCCGGCTTTAACGGGTATGGATTCGTTACCAACCATTCAAACAACCTGTCTATTGAGAGACGCGACGGAGGAACAGGCACCACAATCGGTGCTCAAACATCCGATAATCCGCCTGAAGATTCATGGTATAAATTCAGTTTCCAGATGGTTTCCGGGGGAACCTTTAATATATATTATTATGATATTGATGATACCTTACTATGGTCTCTAACAAACAGAACGGATATGTCATATAATTCCTTTGACCGCGTTACGGTACACGGAGGATATGAATATTATGTCGATGATGTAAGAGTTCACAAGTACACGGATCCTGTGCCCACAGTATCTTTCGGTACCTTAGAGTCAAAACCATAAGACAGTGTGAGCTTTCCCTCCCCAGGCTGTTTCGGCATAATCAGGCAAAAAGCCGTTTATGACGGCCCTTCTGCGCAGCCAGGGCTTTGGCGGGAAAAGGCTTTCCGTGAGAAGGGTACATACGCTGCGCACCGGCATCAAGCAGCCGGTCCCAGCTGCGGTAGTACTCGGTAAGATCACTCACCCACACAACACACTTGCGGGTCCCGGCAAACCAAAAAAAATTGGCTGCCGC
Organism: uncultured Spirochaetaceae bacterium; assembly: GCA_964634205.1. GTDB lineage: Bacteria > Spirochaetota > Spirochaetia > SZUA-6 > RPPD01 > JAFGGG01. The sequence goes on along the minus strand of CAZWKE010000010.1, from coordinate 83,277 downwards.
GTCCCCGCAAAAACAGTCGCCATTGTCTAACAGCAGGGAAAGTGAGTCCTTGGTGTGTCCCGGGGTCGGAATCAGGGTCCCCGGCAGGTCAATCCCCAATTTATCCAGACTGGTTGCGGCCGTAACCAGTCGGTCGGACGGCCGCGGCGTGCAGGACGGAAAGGTATGGTCCCAGCGCTTATCGAAACGGGCTTTCATGTTCGCCAGAAAGCGTATCCGGCGGGTAATATACCCGGCCCCTTTTTCAACGACATTACGGCCGCCCGGCAGACGCGCAGCCGCTTCCCCGGACATAATAAGCGAAAGCTGCGGCTGGGCCGCAATCAGCGAGTTCAGCAGACCCGCGTGGTCGTCATGGGCATGGGTCAGGAATAGATGTGTGATCTCCCGCGGGAGCACACCCTGCCCGGACAGACCCTTTAAAAATTCCGCTTTTTCCCACGCATACCCGGTGTCGATCAAAAGCCAACCCGTATCATGCCGCAATAAAAAACAGTTCGTATAATGCAGTTGTAAGGTTTTCATTATCATTGGTTCCTCATAGAAATTTTATTTTATAAAGCCCGGGATTTAAACCGGGGCGTCGCGCTTTACCGCCAGGTACGCGGCAAAAAAATCATCTTTATGCACCACCTCATAGGTAAATCCCGTCTCAGTCAGCAGCTTTTCAATTACCCAATCAAAGGTGGAATATTCTTCGCTGAGATGCAGAACCCCTTCCTTGTCCATTTTTTCACTCCCCAGGCGTTCCGAGGTCTGCTTTATCCATTGCGGCAGCTTTTTACCGCAGGAAGCCGGGGCAAACGAAAAGATCACATCACCCAGGTACAGTTTTGCCCCCGGTTTCAGGGCCGCGTATATATTCCGCAGGGCCACAGCCTTCCATAAATCCGGCAGATGGTGCAGGGCCGCGTTGGTTACTACCGCATCATAGGTTTCAACGGCATCCAGGCTGAGGAACCCCTTGTTCACCCAGGTAATATTGCTGATTGCAGACTCTCGTACCTTCTCTGCAGCATACGCCAGCATGCCTTTGGAAACATCATACGCGGTTACCTCCCCGTACACCGCCGCGGCGGCGCGCGCGAAGTGACCGGTGCCTGTTCCGATCTCCAGAACATGCGAATCGGGCGGAAGCTCCAGCAGCGTCATAATGTTACGGGCTTCCTTCTCATAATCACGAAACCGCTGCATGTGTTTGTCATAGGTTTCGATAGTAAGCGTGTCCGAATAGTCCAGCCCGGCCTGCTGAAACTCATCATAATACCATGATTGCATCACTCCTCCTTTTGATTTTTATACCTTGTCATTTT
>CAZWKE010000010.1:0-81864 GCA_964634205.1 uncultured Spirochaetaceae bacterium | reverse complement strand
TCATAATACCATGATTGCATCACTCCTCCTTTTGATTTTTATACCTTGTCATTTTTTCCCGTCCTGTGCAAGGCGCATAAACACATGCGCAGACCCGGACCGGATTAAATCGCACATGGTATTTTTGTACCGGTAAAACCGTAAATGCATCCTTTTTTATAGAACAAATGTTTCAATTTTAGGGTATCGCAAGGAGGCAGGTAACGCAAACGGAAACCACAGTTGTTACACCTTCCAGAGAGGTGACATATGAACAAATTTTTATTTTTTTTCGCAATACTATGCTTGATGCTGGTTCCGTCAGCCGTACAAGCCCAATCCGCCCCGGAGTTCGACATCCGGCCGGACTGGATCGGTCTGACTGTGGCAATACAGTATAGTGGAATAACCATCTTCCCTGAGGTTGATACCATACTGTCGGCTGATCTGGGCGCAAGCTACGACTGGTTCGGGTATTACCGCACTCCTGCGGGCAAGCCGTATGACGGCACGCTTCCAGGGTATGATCCGGAGACCGCGCCCGTAAATACGCGGACGAGTTTTAAATTCAGCGCGGGTATCTCCCAGGGCTTGTTATGGAATGAGCAGGGGATGCATAACCTGCTGTCCTTTATCATCCGCTATAGGTTATTATATTATTATAACTACAATGATAAGGACACGGCACAGCTGGTCTTCGACAGTTCCCTGCCCGACAGGGAACGGCAGCTGCAGAACTCCATGCTTGTGGGGCTGACATGGGATGATATTGACCAGACGAACCCGCACCAGATACCGGCGGGTACGTCCGCGGAATTATCATTGGAATACGGCCCCGGATGGCTGGGTAACGGGGCAGTGGGCAAAGCTGATTTTTATCGTGTCAATTTCAGCGCGCGCGCCTTCCTTCCGCTTTTCGACATAGCCCCTGGCTCGGAGTTGAACGTCTTGAGCGGGTATCTGGGGGTTTTTGTTGCCGCAGACTACGCCGGAGGCGCGTATATCCCGCTTAACATCCTTGAGAGCGTGGGGGGGCTCACACCACGTAAAGGCTTGGGTTACGCGGTGCGCGGGCTGGAAGACTGCCGCTATAATACCCCGCTGAAACTGGTGGGAAACCTGGATCTACGCATCAACCTGCCGGCACTCGGCACGAAAGACATCATGCCCGGCCTGATCGCGTTTTTTGATTGCGGGTACTATGACTTTATCGATTGGGGCGACAGGGGGTTTATTTGCTCCACCGGCGCAGGAGTATATCTTTCCCTGTTCCAATCGCTTAGCCTGACCTTTACCACCCAGTACCTGCTCAACGCAACCAGGGTTACGGGAGATAAATGGACGCCCCTATTCTTCGCCTTTATATTTCATTTTTAGGAGGCCAAAACATGCGATTAGCTGGAACAAATGTACTAATAAATAAATCGGGGCAAAATGTGACGTTTATTCTATACACAAAAGCCGTACTGCGGTGTAACAATTTACATACGGAGGAAAAAACATGAAATACATTCTGTTTGCGTTTTTGATGATCGTACAGGGGCTGTACGCACTGGCCGACCTTACGCCCGCCCAGGTGCACGCGCTTGTAAAAAGAGTCGATGAGAATTCGGCCCCGCCCCAGTATGAAGCATATATGGCCATTACCAACTACAAGCCGGGGGCCGCGCCCACGGAACAGGAGGCACATGTGTACCGCAAAGGGAACAAGGTGCTGATCGTGATTGTCGCCCCGGCCATCCAGCGGGGGCAGGCCATAATCCGCAACGGCGACGACATGTGGATGTACCTGCCCAATTCCGGCAAGGTACTGCGCATCGGCGCCAAGGAGCAGTCCATGGGGGGAGAGGCTTCCAACACCGACCTCCTGCGCGTGGACCTGGCAAAGGACTACACCGGCAGTTTTTTGGGAGAAGAGACGTTTGACGGTACTCTTTGCTATAAGCTTGAGCTAAAGGCCAAGGACCGTACTATTGCCTATGACAAGGTGGTGTATTGGGTGTCCAAAGACAAGGAACTTCCGGTAAAACGAGAGTACTATTCCCTTTCCGGCAGGTTGTTAAAAACCATGTATTTCCGGGAACTGCAAAATTTTCACGGCAGGATTCGTCCGTCGGTCTTGATGATCGTAAACCAGAAAAATCCCGAGTACAAAAGCAGGATCGTTCTTAAGGACATGACCGCGGTACATAACCTGGCCGACTTTATCTTTACCCCCTCGTACGCGCAGCGGGGAACATTACGTTAGGAGGAACGTATGAGAAAAGCTGTTTTTTTATTATTGTTACTGTTTTTGGGGATGTATTGCTGGGGCCAGGGGACCTTTCTCTACCGCTTTAACAGCGGCAAAAAAAGCGAAACGATTTCCTATACCATCAGCAAAATCGATGCATCCTTTAAGATCAGCTCGGCACAAGGCGGGGAATCACGACAGATAATCACGGATTTCAGCATGGCCGCCGAGTCTTTTCATTATACAAACACCGACCAGGGAACGGATTACACGGCCATCCGAGTGGGAAATAAAATCAAGCTCAAGGGGCGTCTGAAAAACCGAAATATAAACAAGGAATTTTCAATCAACGGGAACCAGTGGTATCAGGCCATTGAACAGGCATTGGAACATTTTGCGGGCTCATCCCAAACACACGTCACCTTCTGGTTTATCAACGCCGAATCGTCGGAAATCATGGAGATGGAGGCCTCCAAACAGAAAATCGAAACAGTCCGCGTAAACGGTGCCCCGCAAAAAGCCCTGCACGTAAAGGTGAACCTGACCGGGCTTGCGGCTTTGTTCTGGGGCGCGGACTACTGGTTCCGGCCCGGTGATTCCCGTTTTCTTCTTTACCGGACCGCGGAAGGTCCCGGAGGACCTGAAATAACTATGGAATACCAAGGGGAGGCAGACAAATGAATGTAGAACTGAAAGAACTGAAAAAAGATTACGACCTTGGCAAAACCACGGTCCGCGCGCTGAGAGGGGTCACCCTCAATATCGGCAAGGGAGAGTTCGTGACTATTGCCGGACCTTCAGGCAGCGGGAAATCCACCCTGCTTAACCTCATCGGCTGCCTGGATTACCCCACGGCGGGTGAGGTGTGGATCGGCGGCAAGCTGGTCAGCAGGCTGGGGGAGGCCAAACTGAACAGGATCCGTTTGCATACCATCGGCTTTATCTTCCAGGCGTTCAACCTCATTCCGGTGTTGAATGTGTATGAGAATATCGAGCTGCCCCTGCTTATCCGCAGGGACATAACACGCGCCGAACGCGGCAAACGGATCGCTTTTTTAATGGAAGCGGTGGGCCTGAAAGACCAGAAAAGGCAGCGCCCGGCCGAGCTTTCCGGGGGGCAGCGGCAGCGGGTGGCCGTGGCCCGCGCCCTGGTCTCGCAACCACAGATAGTGTTGGCCGACGAACCCACGGCCAACCTGGACTCAAAATCCGGGATCGAAATAATCGAGCTTATGCACCGGATAAACCGGGAACGGGGCACCTCGTTTATCTTTTCCACACATGATCCCAAAATAATGCAGCGGGCCGACAAGGTATACTACCTGCATGACGGCAGCCTGGCGGAGGAGCGGAAATCATGAAACTTTTTCTCTTTGCCCTGAAGAACGCAATCAGAAGCTGGTGGCGGAGCATCATCCTGGGGATATTTATTTTTCTGATCGCACTGCTTACCACCTTTATGGGTTCCTTCAGTCTTACCATCCGCAACCAGATGGAAGACGCCATCATCAATGGGTTAAGCGGCCATATCCAGATCAGGCCGGGCAACGCCGCGGAAGATGATTTTGCCGAGCTTATGAAAAGCCGCTGGCAGGGTGTGGCCTACCTGGACGCAGAACAGCAGGTACGTATCGAAAACGCCCTTTCCCCCTACAGCAACCGGCTTACGGCAACACCACGGGTCCGGCACGCGGCCCTGTTCATTTCGGACAAGGACAAGACCGGCTCTCTGTTTATCGGGCTTGACCTCCGTGACAAAAATTACCAGAAGGCCCTGATCATAGTTCAGGGCAGGATGCCCCAGGCCGGCGGCAGCCGGGAGATTGTGATTACCCAGAACATGGCGGATAAACTTGGAGTGCAACCCGGCAGCGTCATTGGGGTCTTGAGCCAGACGCAGGAAGGATACCCCGTGGACATGGCGCTCACCGTAGTGGGGGTGGTACAGTACCGTATGCTTTCGCTGTTCAGCTTTTCCGCGGCGTACATGGATATTGACACGGCCCGGGAGCTCACCGGTTTTTACAAGGGCGAGGCTTCCGACATCATCCTTTATCTTGATCATAAGGACCGTACAGATGCGTTTTTTGCCCGGCTTCCGGCCATCCTGGCGGGGGCGGGGGTGCGTGTGGTAAGCGGAGAACCGGCGCAGGGCAGCTCCGCGGCGCAGGCGCAGGGAACCGCCGACAGTGCGACCACCACATCACCCGGGGACAACGCCGCAGCCGGTACGCAGCAAACCGGCACCGCGGCCGGTGTCAGGCTCTCCACCTATAAAAGCATGGGCGGCTTTTTTATGGGCGTTATAAGCGGAATGATCATGGTCTTTTATTTTCTGATAGCGCTCCTGTTACTCATCGTAAGCATCCTCATCGCCAACCTGGTGTATATGATGGGGATTGAACGCTACCGTGAAATCGGGACCCTGCGCGCCATCGGCTTTTCCAGATTCAGGACCGTCAGGATCTTTATGAGCGAGATACTCTGCGTTTCCGGGTTTTTCGGCATCCTGGGGATACTGGCCGGAACCGCCTTGAACCTATACTTCAGTATCGCGGGCATGCCCTCCCCTTCCCCGGCCATGGACTACATAATGGGGAAGAGCCTTAAGTTTCAGATGGATTACTCACAGACAGTTTTATCACTTGTCCTGATTTTTGCCTTTACCTTTCTGGCCTCGTTCATACCCGCGTTTCGTGCCTGTTCCCTGAAACCCGCGGAAACGCTGAAAGAAACCTGAAAAACCACAAGGAGGATACACGTGAGTGTACTTATAACGATTGCCTTTCGGAATATTATCAAAAACAAAAGAAGATCCCTGCTGATCGGTCTTGCCATATTTATCTCCTGCTTTATTTTGTTGTTAAGCAACGCAGTGGGAAACGGAACGGCGGAGGCCATTCTGAACGAATACTACTATCAGCAGGCCGGGGACGTGGTTCTACTATGGGAAAACGCAGTGAAAATTGAAAATGACAGCCCGTCCCGGATATATCTTTCCACGTTCGAAGCAGACAAGGTAAAACAGAACAAGACGGCGTTGGCGCGCCTGCATGAATTCTTGACGCAACACCGGGGAGAAATAAAGGACATGTACCGGGTGATACGGCGCCCGGTGGTAATGGCGCTGCCGCACGATATGATTAATGTAAATGTCTACGGTATGGAAGAACGCGAGTGGCCGTTTTTACAGAAGAAGCGGCTGGTAAACCTGGAACAAGGCGAGTTTAATCCTGAAAACCGGTATACGGTCCTCATCAGCCGCCTTATTGCGTCATCCAACGGACTTACGGTAGGCGACTGGATCACACTAAACGCCACCAGCGCCTACGGAGCCCAGAACTCCCTGGACTTCAAAATAAGCGGGATTTACAAGAATGGTGTGCCCTGGGACAATGATTACATTTACATGTGGGAGCGTGACGCGAGAGTGTTGTATGATTTTGATCCCGAAGATTTCGATTCCATGCGCATCTATCTGAACAATCCCGGGGAAAGCAAGGAATTCGCAGATCAGTTGGACAACTACCTCACGGCCGGGGGCAGCAATGTGCTCCGCGCGCTGCCGGGCAGCACGGCCAGCGTGTTTTTCTCACAGCAGGCGGAGTTCTTTAAAAGCCTGTATACATTCTTTGTCATCTTCCTGCTTGTCATCATTGCTTTCGGCATCCGGGCCACCGTCCGCCTGAACCTGTTTGAGCGAATGCGGGAGTTCGGTACCCTGCGTGCCATCGGGTACAACCGCATGCAGAACTTCTTTATCATCTTCTGTGAGATCTTTCTCCTCGCCTTTTTTTCCCTGTTTTCGGCCCTGGTCTGCACGATACTGCTTTTGGCCATTGTGGGACAAAACGGGATATATATCGGCAGCGGGGCAATCAGCTATCTTTTCGGGGGTGATTATCTCTATCCGATGCTTTACGTGCGGGACATGTTGTTTGCGCTTATCGTAATCCTTATACTCAGCCTGCTGGCGCCCTTTAAACCGGGCCTGAAACTCTGCTTCCAGAAGATCACCGATACCCTGCGCAAATACCAGGAACGGAGTCCCCTGACTCTGCTGATCCTGAAAAGTATGCTGCGGAGCCGGCGGAGACCGCGCAGGGCACAGGCGGGTAATCCGACCCTACCGGGCACGGGAAAACGGAAACCCGGTTCAGACCACCGCGGGCCCGGAGACCCCGGAACCCGGGGGGCCGGATCATGAAAAAGAGTTTATTTCAGTTTTTGCTGATGGCCCTGTCGCTTTCTCCCCTGTGTGCGCAGTCCATATCCTTTTACGGCACGGCGAAGGCAAATGTCACGGTGGATACCTACAACAAGGACTCGCACCTCTATGAAAACGGCAGCGGGGACTACCTCATCGATAATTACCTGCTGTTCAATACCCAGGCCGCCCTTCCCCAGGGGACTCCTGTGTTTGCGGTCCTCAACACGGACCTTCTGGTACGGGAGATCATTTCAGCGGCCGACGATCAGCCCGCACAGGACATCAGCCTGACCCTGAATGAGGCCTACCTGAACATCCCCCTGACCGATTTTCTGTTTTTTACCATAGGAAAACGGCGTATCGTTTGGGGAACGGGTTTCTCCTACAATCCCAGCGATTTTATCAATCCGCCCAAAGACCCCCTCCATCCGGGAGAAGAACGACGCGGGGTGTACGGGACCATGCTTGAGTTATTCACCACGTGGTTCAGCCTGACCCAGGTGGTTGTATTCTACGACAAACTTGATTACCTGGGGTACGGCACCAAACTTTCCACCTCGGCCCTGGTCCCTTCTACGGATATCAACCTGGTGTTCTATTACGAGGCCAACGATGGCATCAACCTGGGTGCCTCAATCGATACCACACCTTTTGGTGAACTGCCGGTACTGCAAAATCTGGCCCTGCACGCGGAGGCCGGATTCAGGCAGCAGTCCGGACGCCCGGTGTACGATGCCGGAACGGGGACCCTTACACAGAGACCGGAGAGGGATGATTTTTATAAAAACCTTCTGGTCGGCCTGCGTTACACCATCCCGGGATGGGAGACTTTTATCGCTTTCGAGTACTATTATATCGATGACGGGTACCTGCCCGGGGAGTTGGATAAGATCATCGGGCAGGGTCTTATTACGAACATAGCGTATGACCCCGGGTTAATGGGCAGGCACACCCTGATGTGCACGGTGAACCAGCCGCAGCTTACCCAGAGGCTGAATCCCTTTACCGATACTTTGAGTATCTCCGCCACCCTGCTTTTGAATCTGCTGGACGGAAGTTATCTTGTTTCCGCCGTCCTTGAGAGTACAATATTAAACGGCTGTGTATTCAGGGCGGAGGGCGGCTTCTTTTCCGGCGATGGGAGTACGGAATACGGCCTTTCACCTGTAGGTTTTTATCTAACTTTCGCTGCCGTCGTCGGTTTCTAGGATATTTGCTTTTGCTCTGGTGAATACTATGGTTATAATTGATAAAAAAAACACGAACCACCTTGACACCTTTGCGGGGATGAATTATAAAAATACTATTACCTTGCAGGAGGCTTAAGCACATGGCTTTAAAATTAAATATTCTGATTTTGGTTCCGATCATTTGCGGAGTGCTTGGTGGAATTATCATGATCCCCGGCTCCATCATTTCAAGTAATACTGCGTATGAGAGAATCAAGGACTATGCACCCGGATTTACCGCTGAATTCTATTCGCCTGAGCAACAAAATGACGACGTACGCAACTTATGGGTTACCATAGGAATCGTCGCAGCCATAATCGGTATTATTTCCGCGGTTTTAACACTGTGGTTCCCAAGTGGTTTTGGGAAGAGTTTAATATTATGCAGCTTAGTATCAGCATTTGTAATGATTGCATTTAATGTATTAGTTTTGGTGGGTGTTATTCTTTTTGCTTTTGGCGGAGCGTATGCTATGCTGGTGATTAAAAAGAACGAGTGAGGGTTTTCTCATTTCGGACTTATCCTCTGCTAAAACCGTTCATTCCGATTGTAAAACATCCCCCTTTTGTTGATTCAAAACATAGTAGTTCTATAATTAATTGCGAATTATCCGTTTGAAAGAAAATATAATTGCTATATAATGAATAATGGAAAAAGATTGCACACATGTGGGAGAATTAAAATGGCATGGAGAGTGTTAATAGTTTTGTCGGTAACAGCCGTATTTTTAATGTCCTGCGGACCTACAATTGATTACAGTATAGGTACCTCCGTCATCCAGTATGATTCAAACCGTTCATTTAAAACACCCTTAAAAAATGAAACCCCGACCTCTGTCGCCTTCTCACCGGACGGTAAAAAGATAATTGCCGGTGTATACGGCCAGGTATTTCTTTGGAATTTAGAGACCGGGGAAACGCGATCTTTTCCCACGCCGATCAGCACCCAACGACCGACATCGGTTTGTTTTTCTCCGGACGGCAGAAAGATAATCGCCGGCCTGTACGGCCAGGTGTATATGTGGGATATCGAGACCGGGAAAACCGTTTCGCTTAGAACCCCGATCCGCAACCAAACCCCGACATCTATCGCCTTCTCACCGGACGGCAGAAAAATAATCGCCGCACTCTACGGGCAGGTATGCATGTGGGATCTTGAACAGAATAAAATTATGGTTTTTAAAACACCTTACGGGAAAAAGGTGGTAACCTCTTTATCATTTTCCCCCGACGGCAGAAAAATAATCGCCGGGAGTTACGGTGAGATCTGTATGTGGGATCTCGACAATCTGCCCTGACATTACATGCCGGAATTACCTGAAGTAGAAACCATTGTCAGGGGATTACGCGGGTGCGTTGGCGGGAAAAAAATATCCTCCATACAGGTACTGCATAAAAAACCACTGGGCCGTCTGACGAAAAAACAGTTTACGGATTTCCTGGGCAGCCAAATCATAACAACAATCAGGCGCATCGGCAAATACCTCCTCTTCGATTTTGACAGCGGAAAAAAAATGCTTGTGCACCTGCGCATGACGGGAAAATTCATTTTCAGGCGGCAGCGGGAAAATCATGAATATCCCTCCAAGCATATTCGGCTTATTTTCCTTTTACACGACGGCAGCAGGCTGCTGTTTCAGGACATGCGCCTTTTTGCGACATTTTCCCTCTACGGACCGAACGAGGAACTACGGGAAATCCGAAAACTGGGACCCGATCCCTTTTCGGGATTGTTGACCGCGGATCGGTTACAAAGCATGCTGTCATCCAGAAAGACCGCCTTGAAGGCAGTGCTTTTAAACCAGCAGGTGATAAGCGGTCTGGGGAATATCTATGCCTGTGAAGCACTGCACCGGGCAAACCTCCATCCGGCCTTTCCGGCCGATAACATTGACCGTTTTGCTGCACGCAATCTGCTTGCCGCTATCAGAAAAGTCCTGAATCTGGCCATAAAACTGGGGGGAACCACCATCAGGGATTTTAACGGGGTAGATAATAAAAGCGGTAATTTTCAAAACATGCTGCGTGTCTACGGCAGAAACGGACTGGAATGTAAGACCTGCCGCCGTGCCGTAATCCGCAAGATTACTCAAGCCGGACGTTCCAGTTTTTTTTGCCCGGTCTGCCAACCCCTGCCTTCAGATGTTATTCTCTAGCTGGGTACCAAAAGTACGCAGGCGTTTCTCGAAAGTCTCCAGGAGTTTCCATTCGATGATGGGTTTGAACTGCAGAATATCACCAGAAATCACATAAACCACCGAGTCCTCCGACGCTTTGGCCGTAAACAGGTCTGTCTGCTTTAAAAAAATGCTTTCTTCACCGAAAAAACCACCGGGCTTTAATGAGTCCACCTGCTTGTCCTCAAAAAAAACCTGTAACTCCCCGCTTTTTAGCATATAGATCGTAGGATTTTGCCTGGCGGACAGTTCTTCTCCCTTTTTTATCATCTGCAGACGCATAAGTTTGGCGATGGAATTCAGGATAACGCTGGACACCATCTCCCCGAACAGCCAGGTATGCTGTAAAAATATTTTGTTCTCAAAGATACGCTTGATATCATCACTCAAAAAATTGCGATTAAGAAAAACATTATACAGTTCACAGGGGATGGTGAGTACCTTAATGTAACTCATCGCACGATAGGTACGCGCCGCTGGTTTATGATTCAGCACCGCCTCCTCTCCGATAATGGAACCGGCGGAGAGTACATTGCGGGTACGGGCGGCGGCATCGATGTATTCGACACTTCCGCTGATTATCAGGTATACATTCGAGTTCATAATCCCTTTCTTCAGTAAAATCAGACCGACGTTCAGTTCCTGTACGGGGCAGTTTAACAACATGGCCAGATCGTGGTCCGGGGCCAGAGGGAAATAGGCGCGCAGATACCGGTAGGCCGCCCTCATAGCGTAATCCTGGTGCGCGGAAATGAGTACATCCTCCATCCCAAAGGTCGCGTTCGAACCGATCTCTTTTTCGGAAATGGAAAGCTTTCGTGAGGTATGGCTGAGAACAATTTTATTGGAAGCGTCTTTCTTAAAATCGAGGGCGCTTCCATGGATCATTCCCCCGCCGATATCGATTTTTTTAATATCCGCCTTGAAAAAAAAGTTCTTATTCAAATTTTCGTAAATCTTTGCGGAAAGCTCATTCGCCGACTTATCTTGAACTAGGTAGCCCCGCAGCACCTTCATGGAGGCAATATCGGATAGGTGCGCATAGGTCTTATAACCGCCCTCCCAATAGGTGCGGAAAATCAGAAAAGCATCCTCTACCGGGTGGGGTGAATAGACCGGTTTTACTTCCAGGCCGTCAATATTGTTCCAATGGTTAAACTGCAGTGTGTGGATCTCAAACAGCTTGCTGAAACGCTCCTCGGAAATGGACATGAGGGCAGCCAGTTTTTTTACCACCGAGGCGCGCACCATGGCGGGTGCGTAATATTTAATCAGATGATCGGAACGAACCAGGCTGGTAAGCCCGGCAAAATGATCATCATGCCCATGGGTATGGAAAATCCCCTCAATTTCGTTGACGCTGATGCCCAGCGCGGTGAGTGAATGAAGAATATGCGGACCGGTATCGATCAGATAGATCTTCCCCTGAAAGGTAATAATACTGGACATGCAGGGCCGGTTCACATCCCAGCCGTCGCCTTCCCCGATATGGATAACCGAAAAATACTCTCTTTTTATTTTGTGAAAATCGAGTTGTACGGTGGGTTCATACTCCTCGTTGGAGGCCAAGTTCAGATCAACCTCCACCCGTTCACCCCCGTAGGCAAACTCGTAGACATTCAACTCTTTTCTGCGAACGGTCACCCCGTTACGGATTTCGACCGGGGTTTTATCAACCACACAAAAATCCAGGATATCTTCGGTCTTTAAAATTCTGTTAAACGCGAAGCATCGTTTAATACGCAGCATTTCTTTGGCGATTTTCTGCGGAATTCCTGCCTGGGTAATTTCCCTTAGTTCGGTAAGTCCAAAATTACCCCGGTAAATATATTGACTTTGCGCTGCTATCTGGTAGGCGGTGCCGATCAGAATTGGTTTTGTACCCGTATTATTGGGATGATTCGGAAGGATCATTCCCTGCCGATAAAGCATCTGCAGCACAGGGAATTCAGCAAGATTGGCAAAACTCCCCTTTTGTATGGAAACATCCGATAAAAGGATCGCGTTGGGCCCGCTTTCGAAGGTAACGCCGTCCTTTGTTTTGGGGAGGATAAGTCCGCGTTTCATCAGGTGTTTTACCGCGTCTGCCGGGCAACCGCACAGGATATTCATGTCAGCACCGGGTATTTCCAGCCAATAGATGCCGTTTGCGACTTTAATTTTTTCCATTACGTTCCCTTTGTCTTCATTATAACTGAAACAGGGAGGATTTATGCAATCACTTTTTTTTTATTCTCCGGCGGGCAAAAGCGGCGACACCCGCGGGTTTTTCAGCTGACTCCCGGCCAGTTGTCCTGCTTTACCGGAGTGCGGGTTGCCCGCGATAATGGTCCAGATATGGTTTGCTTCCGCTACATCCCCCTGCACATAGGAGATGGCAGCCAGGTAATAAAGCTGCTCAAAAATGCGCATTCGTTCAAGATAATCCCGTACCGGCTGGTAGCTGTATCCTAGGTTCAAAAACTCCTTCAGATCAAATTCAGGGTATTGTTTGCTTTCCGGATAATCCGGGATCCAGGCCTTTAGCGCATCAATCCCCTGGGAGATTATGGTCAGTACGCCGAAAATCGAATTCTCAAAGGCATTGTAATATCGCCCGGTCTTGTAATAGAACACCGCCAACTTCAGATGCGCTTCAGTGGCGAACGTATCCTTCAGGCGGTAGAGTTTTACCATGCGGTTTATGCCTTTGGTAAGGTATGATTCCTGTAGTTTTCGTTTAAAGAAGGCATACCGGTCCCCGGTAAAAACCTCACTATCTCCTACAATGTGTAAGAGTTCCGCTTCCATTTTATCATATTTATTCCAGCGCTCATACAGATCGGCCAGTTTATACAATACGGTATATTTTTGGTCCGGGATGGAAAACACCCGGCGCTCATCATAGGCCTTCAGATACTGTTTTTCCGCTATCACATATTCTCCCTGGGCCAGATACACATCGCCGATCGCCATTTCGGCTTCCGGCATGACCGGGTTCCGGTTCAGGGCCGCTTTGAAATAGTTCAATGCAAGGCCGTATTCACCGCGTGAGTACTCATACAGGCCCTTTTGATAAGAGATCCAGGCAGGGCCGTTCGAATCGTTCCCGCCGGACCCCACGGTTTCCGCGTAATACGATGCGGCCGCAAAAATACAAATCAGATACAGAATTATTCTTTTTATATATTTACTCATGTAACCTGTCCAATTCTTCCAAAAATATCGGTAAAGCGTTCTCTATTAATTCTCGTCTGATTACCTTACCTTTTTTAAAGATAATTACATGTTTCTGTGTACCGGTAATTCCCAAATCCGCCTGTCTGGCTTCCCCCGGTCCGTTCACCGCGCATCCCATAATTGCAATGCGGAGGTTTTTGTGAAGCGTCTGCAGTTTGGGTTTGATTTTTTCATAAAACTCTTTTACCGGAAATACCGTTCTGCCGCAGGTTGGGCAGGAGATAATATCCGGTTCATCGGACTTAAGGCCCGCCGCCTTTAAGATTGCCCTGCCCGCCTCGATCTCTTCCTCAATTCCCGTAGAAAGGGAGATCCGTATTGTATCTCCGATCCCCATACAGAGGAGCGCATAGACGGCAATGGCGTTTTTCACCACGCCGGGAATAAGCGGGCCTGCTTCGGTGACACCCAGGTGCAGTGGATAGTGATACCGTTCGGAAAACAGCTTGTTGGCCCTGACGGTATGCCGGATATTCGGTGATTTCAGGGAAAAAACCAGATTATAAAAATTATATTTTTTACATAGTTCAAGCTCATCCTCGGCGGCTGTCACCATGGCCATGGCCGTATCCTTTGCGTCCCGCAATTTATACGGCAGAGAGCCGGAGTTTACTCCGATGCGGATAGGCATGCCGTTGTCGCCGGCCTTTTTGATCACCTCGCGCACCTTCCATTCCGCCCCGATATTACCGGGGTTTATCCTGATTTTTGCCAACGGATAATCCAGACAGATGAGTGCCAGTTTGTAATCGAAATGAATATCGGCCACCAGCGGTACGGGTGACTGCTTAGCCAGCTCACCGAGAAGGCGGGCGGCGGTCTCATCCGGAACGGCAAAGCGCAGGATATCAAGGCCCCTGCCCTTTAACAGTCCGATCGTGTGCACAAGGGAGGAATCAACCTTGGAGAGGGGCAGCTTCCACATACTTTGCACACTCGGCGGAAAGCCGCCCCCGATGGTAACATCTCCTACCCGTACCGCATTGGTTTTCCTGCGCTCCGCGCAATCATCCGTCATTGTCTTTTAAATATTGTTCACCGAAATCAACAACAGTACCATGGCAAACAGCGCTACCGACTCAATGACACCGACAACAGCGATATAATTGGCAAAGCCTTTACCGGTTTCACCGATCGCGTCAGACGCGGAAGCCCCTGCCTTGCCCTGAAACCAGGCCGAAAATCCGATGGCAATACCGCCAAAAACACCGACCCCCAATTTAGCAAACGCATTTGCCGTGCTGGTAATCATGGTGCTCATCAAAATATAACCGTAAAAAGTTTGGGACAACGGCGCACCGACGAATGCCAGCAGAATAAAAGGAGCCGCCTTGTTCTGCACAAAACACTTTTTCCAGGCCCCAATGGCGGCCATACCCGCCGTTCCTGTTCCCAGGGCCGAACCTAACGCGGACAACGCAAACGCCGCAGCCACACCAATTCCACCTAAATCCATATTATGCAATCTCCTTCCTTAGAACATTTATATTCACACATAGTTTACTCACTATTCTTTAAAGGGCTTGTAGGGTTTTCCGGTCCATTCCATGCCCAGTTGCCCGGAATACTCAAGCATATTCAACCTGACACCGTGGACCACTACGGCCATTATTCCCAGTACTATATTCAGCACATGTCCGAAAAAGAGTATCAGGACGGCGCCGGCAATGGCAAACCCCTGAAACCCGACATTCTGTGCCATCCCGTTGAAGGCCTTGGCGATCTCCAGTGCGGAAAGCCCCACCGCAAAAAGCCTGACATACGACACCACATCCGCAAACGTACTGATGACCGAAAGGATGTTCAAAGGCAGTTTCACCAAGCCGATCAGCGCCCCTTTGATGAACCTTCCCTGCTGTTCGCTGAAAAGGATGACCAACAGCAGCCCGCCTCCCAGGAGAATAACAATAACGGGATTAAAGTCCTGCTGCAAAATCAGGAAGAGCACAATAAAATACATCGCAATAATGATGCTCAACCATCCCAGTTCGGCAAAGGCCTTCAGGCTCGGCAGCCTGCGAAAAAAGTTCTGCAGGCGTGCAATGCTTAAATGCACCGTACCGATGATAAAACAGAATTGCATCAGGATGGCGCTGGTATTCCCCTGTTTAAAACTGTAGATGGCGGGAATAATCATCCAGGACACCAGGGGACTCCGGGCAATGGCTTCGGAGCCGAACCAGGTACCGGTAATTCCGCCCCACACCACGGTCACAAACCCCGTAACCCCCATCAGGATAAAAAACTCCGGCGGCGCCTTTCTGGCAACCAGGCGCACAACAAGCGTCAGCAGCAGGAAAAACATCCCGTACCCTGCGTCACCTATCAGCATACCGAAGAAAATGCTGAAAAACAATAAAAACCACAGACTGATGTCATATTCCCGGTATCCGGGAACCGTACCCAGAAAGTCAAACACCGGTTTGATAATCCGTATCCAACGCGGGTTCTTCACCAACGTGGGTACCTGATCACCTTCTCCCGGCTCCTCGATCAACAGGGCCCACCCGTGTTTCCCGGCCGCGTGTTTCAGCTCGGGGACGGCGGGCTCCGGGCAGAATCCGCTGATGTGAGAAAGCTCACCGTCATTGATCATGCTTACGTTTGCTTCTTCAAACTCAATCCTTTTATCCAGTTCGGTTAATGCCTGTTTAAACGCGTGTTTGTGTTTGCCCATGGCCCACAGAGAGGACTGCATCCGGGCACGCTCTTTTTCCACTTCCCGTATCCGCGTCCCGATTTCGGAAAGACTCTGCTCCGGCAGTTTAAACTCATGCAAATCCGCAAGCGGTCCTTCAGGCGCAGCCACACAGGCAATCCTGGCAACATGCTTGTCTTTATTCACAAGAATATAATCAATTTCAGGGGAAAGAGACCGTAGTTTCTTTACATCAATCTCGAACAGCCGCACGTTCATTCCCGCTTCCCGTAATTCCGGAATATCCTGCGGCTTGAAATCACCCCAGGGTGATATCCTGTCAGACGCCGCCCGCAGCCTCAGCTCTTCTTCCTGCAGCTCATGAATCCGATCGGCCAGGTCACAGGTTTCCATTGCCAGGGAACGGGCCTTGTCCGGGGTGTATTCCTTTGTTTTTTTATCGTTCCCGGGAGCCTTGTCCAGTAAAAAAAGGCCTTTATGCAATAGGTTCCGGCTTTCCCGCAGGCTTTCCAACTCGTCAGAATCACTGTGGAGGACGGTACTGGACTCGATATCGAGCACACCCAGCCGGGCCAGATCTTTTAATGCGGCCTGTTTTTCAGAAGCGAGCACAATCAATGTCACCTTTTTCATGGGAACAATCACCGGGCATGACTCCTCATAATTTTGTTCTTTGAGATTTTGCCGCGCACAACGGCGGCAATCTGCTGGTCGCCCAGGTAAATCTGAATAATGCGAATATTCTCCCTGGCCTCGGGTATCTTTACCTTTTCAAATAAATTTATTCTCTGGCTGGTAATGCGCAGCTCTTCGCCCAACAGTAACTTTTGAAAATGCAGAATATCAAGCTCCAGTTTTAAAACCGAAAGGTCCTTGAGCTGTTCCAGCCCCCTGTCTATCCATAAGGGGGTCTCGAACAGGTCGTATTCAATATCTTCGAATACAGCGCCTTCAAATACCGGGATATCAATACCCGCGATATTGCTGGTCTGCGTTTTCACCTGTTTTACCACAACCAAACGGTCAAGATCTGCGGGTTCACCGAAAACAGCGATCCACTGCACAAAATCATGATTCAGCCGGTTGTAGCGCTGCTGTTTTTTTTCCAACTCAATCTCTATTTTGCGCATCTCCATCTGCAGCTGTTGTTTCTTGAGGATAAGCGTGGGCAAGTATCGTAAAAAACGTTTTAAGGCGTCTTTCTGTCTTTTCTGTTCGGTTTTACTCAGTTTTATCTTTGCCAACCGGATTTTCCTCTTTGTCTTTCGGCCAGAATTTTTTAATAAGCTCGGTCCGCAGTCCGCTTTCTTCCGGGGTAAGACAGTCCGCCAGAATTTCCCAACCGCGGTCCAGGGCGTTTTCCAGGGAGATGTTCACCGAAAGGTCCATCAGCCCGCTTTCGAACCTCTCACCGTATTTCAGCAGCTTGTTGTCCCATTCCGACATGCGGAATCCCATGGCCTTTTTCTCCAGCGTTTCCTGGTACAGGGCATAAAGTTTGATCATACCGTCCATCAGAGCGCGGTGGTCCTCCCTGCTGTTCTTGTTTACCAGTTGTTTCAGACGCGACAAAGAACCGAAGGGCTCGATCCTGCCGTTGCGCAGGTAAAACTGGCCCTCGGTGATATAACCGGTATTGTCCGGTACAGGGTGGGTCACATCATCACCGGGCATGGTGGTTACCGCCAGTACGGTCAGCGAACCCGCACCCTCAAAATCAACGGCCTTTTCATAACGTGACGCAAGCTGGCTGTAAAGGTCCCCCGGATAACCGCGGTTGGACGGGACCTGTTCCATGGTAATGGCAATCTCCTTCAAGGCATCCGCAAAGTTCGTCATATCGGAGAGCAGTACCAGCACCCGCTTTCCCTGCAGACCGAACTGCTCGGCCACGGCCAGCGCCAGATCCGGAACCTGCAGGCATTCCACCACCGGGTCGGCCGCCGTATGGATAAAGAATATGGCCCTGCTCATGGCGCCGCCCTGCTCCAGTCTTTCCTTGAAAAACAGGTAGTCATCGTATTTGAGGCCGCACCCGCCCAGGACGATGATATCAACCTCCGCCTGCATGGCAATGCGGGCCAGAAGCTCATTATACGGTTCACCGGAGACGGAAAAAATCGGCAGCTTTTGTGATTCCACCAATGAGTTGAACACGTCGATCATGGGAATTCCGGTACGTATCATATTACGGGGAATGATACGCTTGGCCGGATTTACGGACGGTCCACCGATCTCGATCAGGTTGTCCGTAAGCTCAGGCCCTTTGTCACGCGGCACACCGCCGCCGGTGAAAATTCTTCCCAAAAGATTTTCGGAAAAACTCACCCGCATCGGATTCCCCAGGAAACGCACCTCGTCACCCGTGGAAATTCCCCGGCTGCCCGCGAACACCTGTAATGATATCATATTCTCATTCATACGGATAACTTCAGCCAGGGAGCTGCCGTGGGCCGATCGCACCTCGGCCAGTTCGCCGTATTTTATCCCGTCCGCTTTTACGGTAATAACGTTCCCTACTATCTGTTCAATCTTACTATATACCTTACGCATCGCCTCTACTCCTGTTTTCCTACTGCTGCCGCCGGGCGCGACGGGAACAACTCATTCAAACGCTCATCCAGCTCATGCTTTTTAAGACCGCTCTTGTCCGCTGCCAACCGGTAGAGCTCCTTCTCTATGTCAAAGAATTTTTCCGACTTCCACTCCGCGCCGTTCCAATCCAAGAACAGCTGCCGCAGTTGGTTCATAAACGAACGGGCTTCATCGTTATTGCTTATGGTATAATCGGTAGACAATAACCGTAAAATCGTATCGAATACATATCGCTGGCGCTCGGCCGAGGTGGACGCATCCACCGGGTCGAATGCGTTCTGCTGCAGATATACCGAATCGAAAAACTCACTCTTCAAATAAAGAATATAGTCTTCCAGGCTGGTGCCTTCTTCACCAACGACCTTCATCATCTGGTTTACTTCGTTTCCCCTGAAAAGCAGGCTGCGCATCCACGTGGTTTTTTCCTGATCCACCGGCCCATGGTATTTGCTCCAGCTGTCCAGCGGGTGAATAGCCGGATAGCGTCTTGCATCCGAGCGTTCACGCGATAGGCCGTGAAAAGCCCCCACCACCTTCAGGGTACTTTGGGTAACCGGTTCCTCAAAATTACCGCCGGCCGGGCTGACGGTTCCTCCGATGGTAACCGATCCGTAAGTCCCGTCATGCAGGCGAACCACCCCCGCCCTTTCATAAAAACTGGCGATTACCGATTCCAGATATGCGGGAAAGGCCTCTTCACCGGGGATCTCTTCCAGACGTCCGGACATTTCACGCATGGCCTGGGCCCAACGCGAGGTGGAATCCGCCAGCAGCAGTACGTTGAGTCCCATCTGGCGATAGTACTCGGCCAGGGTCACTCCGGTATACACCGATGCTTCCCTGGCGGCCACGGGCATGGAGCTGGTATTACAGATGATGATCGTCCGCTCCATCAGGGATTTCCCCGTGCGTGGGTCTGTCAGTTCCGGAAACTCACGCAGGGTTTCCACAACCTCACCGGCGCGCTCACCACAGGCGGTAATGACTACGATATCCACTTCAGCGTGGCGGCTGGTGATCTGCTGCAACACGGTCTTACCCGCCCCGAACGGTCCGGGAATACAGTAGGTTCCCCCTCTGGCCACCGGCACCAGGGTGTCCACAATGCGCACCTTGGTGATCAGGGATTCGGTGGGTTTCAGGCGCTGGGCGTAGGCGTCTATGGGACGCTTCACCGGCCACTCAAAGGTCATGGACAGTTTGATGATCTTCCCGTGCGCGTCCTTGATTTCGGCAATCGTGTCCCTGATGCTGTAGGTGCCTTTGGACACAATCGAGTGTACAGTGTAACTTTCATAGAGGTTAAACGGGACCATAATACGGTGTGTAAAAATACCTTCCGGAACCGTGCCCAAAGTATCCGCACGCTTTACCGTGTCCCCGGGTTTCAGCACAGGGGTGAACTCGAACTTAAGTTCCGGCGGCAGGGGATTCAGGTACACGCCCCGCTGCAGAAAGAAGCCGTGCTGTTTTGCCAGCTCGGGCAGGGGATTCTGCAGTCCGTCGAATATCTGCCCTAGAAGTCCGGGGCCCAGGACCACTGCCAAAAGCTCTCCGGTAAACTCCACCTTATTCCCGATTCCGATGCCGCGCGTACTGTCAAATACCTGGATCTCCGTTCGGTCACCGCGAATGCGGATAACCTCGGACTTCAGTCTTTTGTCACCCACTTGGACATAGGCCACCTCATTCATCAGGGTGTTTCCGCTATAGGCCACCGAGACCATGTTTCCAATAATACCGATTACTTCTCCAAAATTACGTTCCATATGCCTCCACTCCGGCTTTTAGTTCTTCGAATACCCGTTGTTCGATCGCAGTAAAAGTCTCTCTCCCCTGCTCCGTCTTAAATAGCGACCTGCGCAGCAAAAGCTGCAATTTCAGGTAATATACGATCAGTTTGTGCAGATCAAAATAATGTCCGAACTCAAGTTCTTCCAGATACTGCCAGCGCGCCTTGTTCAAAAGCTCCTCGGCCTGCAAAGGCGAGGCCTCATCAAAAGCACGCCGGGCCAGGGCCCTTTCGGCCAACACTACCTCTCCCTGCTTCAGGAATGATTCGGCATCCCTGCCCAACCGGGGTGCCCGCAGTTTTACCAACTCGTTGCGTAATTCCGTTTCCCAGTCACGGTACGCTGTATACACGGCCGATCGCGGTGTCTGCGCGGTATATCCAAAAAGCTCGGCCTCGGCAAGCTGCTCGAAGTCCGCCGGCTTCAGATGCGCTCCACAAAGCTCCAGAAAATATCCACGGGTTATTCCCGCGGGTTTGTCATACTGCAGCATGGGAAGAGACGCCGTTACAAAGTAGTAATTACCCAAGACTTATCCCTCTTGTCCGCTGTGTTCTTTCAGCAGATCCGCAAGTCTGGGATTGAGGTATTCGCATAATATCTCGCTGATCCCCTCGTCCGTGATATTGTAATAAGCCTCTCCGTCCGTCTCCATAATACGAAATCCCGCTTTTATCTCCGGCAGCGGCTTTATGGTGACTCCCTTCCTCATTTCAGCGGCGAGTTTGGTTTTCAGCAGATCTTCGACCTTTTTTAGATCATCCCCGGCAACGAGGAGTGTGATGTTGTTTATACCCTTTTTTATCCAGCCGTTTACCACCGCAAGCAGTACTTTTTCCAGTACATCACTCTTTAATTCGGCACCAACCTGGGAAGATACGACCGCCTCAAACAGGTTGCGTATTCGGGTTTGCAGACTTAAGATAAGGTCCCGTCCGGCCTGCTGTAATGCCTGATCGGACGCGCTGCGGTATGAAGCGATCTCCTGTTTGGCATCATCAACCAACTCCCGGGCTTTATTTTTAGCCTGGGCGATAATCTGTTTTGCCTGGTCCGAAGCATTTTTTTTGATTTCATCGGCCTCTTTTTCGGCCTCTTTTATCCCCTTGCTTTTTATGGTATCGATCAGATCCTGCAGCTGTACTTCCATGTCTTCCTCATAACTCAAAAATTAATTATAAAAAGAAACTTAAAAAATATTGTTTTAGATGTATTATTAAAATAATTTACAACCAGATAAAATTCAAGTGAAAATCAGCAATTTTACCTTTGTTCTCTTTAAAAATTAATCAGTTAGTGTAAATTAAGAATGAACAAAAATTCTAAAGTGAGCCCAGGCTGAGGTCTCCATGGATTTTATAAATATCACCATCCTTGGTCACATCCAGTATTTTTTGGGGGAATGCGTTCTCAAGCTCCCGGTCAAGAATTTCAATGACGTCCCGCTCGATCTGTTCGCGTATCTCCCGCGGTACATGGGCCAATGTTGCCATCTTTATTTCGACAACATATCCCCTGCCCTGTTTTGAACCGAATCCGGCCGAAAAACTGGCGCCGATATTGAAAAGGCCGTCGTGTTCTTTGTTGGAGGTGGAACCCCGCGGAGCGCGGGCGGGATGCAGGGGAAACAGCCCTCCGTATTTATCTTCCAGAAAATCATCGATTTTGTCGAAGATAGCTTTTAACTGTTTTTCCCACTGAACAAGTTTTGGATGTCTCATCGCAAAATCCAGCATACCACAGCGGACCGCCCGAATCAACAACGATTTCAAAGCCCCAGAGGATTATCTGATTTTCCTCCTTCACTTAACTCTTCCTGCTGTTTTCTGCGGAGCAGGGCAAACCCGAAAATACTCCCGCACAACCCCCCCAGAAGATGTGCCATTTCATTGATGTTGTTATTGGCATTAAACATATTGATAACTTCATTGGTAAGATAAATCAGCACCACCGCGATAAAGGTCAAGGGGATCTCCCCGGCTCTGACGTTGGTGATTGATATCAGCACAATCAGCATAAACGCGATGCCGCTGGCCCCCAGTGAAGGATTGGGGAAGAACAACACATTGATGATGCCCGCGATCCCGGCCGTAATGATCATCATAAACAGCAGCCTGCCGGAACCATACTTCTCTTCCAGGACCGGTCCGATCAGCAAAATGAAGGTAAAATTCGATATGAGATGCAGCCAGTTGCCGTGACCCAGGGTGTAGGAAAAGAGCTTAAAGAAATCCAGGGAGAACAGGTGAAAGCCCATAGTATTGCCGGGAACCATGAAATACGCGGCTACAAACTTGTCGCCGGCGGTATCAATAACTCCGGGGGCGCCCTCACCTCCCAGAATCTGCCAGATCACCATGATTGCCGTACAGATAAGCGCATAGGTAAGGATCACCGGAGCGTTGTAACGAAATTTCATAGCGTTCCCCCTTTTCTTATTAGCGTAACCTATGAAATACGCTCTGTCAATTATCTGATTTCAAAGCTAAATACCTGAGATACTGGGGAGGAATGAGGTCCTGCTCCTTGATGATTTTGGCGATTCGCGTCCCCAGGTAGCGGAAATGCCACGGCTCATATTTATAACCGGTTATGGGCTCACTGTCCGGCGGATACGACATGACAAACCCATATTTATAGGCGTTTTCCGCCAGCCACTTTCCCGCAGGAGATTTCCCGAAATTATCGAACACATCCCCCTTTAGGTTGACGGCGGTTACATCCACGGTGGTACCCAGCTGGTGTTCACTATGTCCGGGCCGGGCCGATGAGCGGTCCGCCTCTTCTTTGCCGAGGGTATTTACCCAATAGGCATACAACCGCTGCTGTGTTTTATATGACCGGTACGCAGAAAACACCATCAGTTTATAGCCCGCGGCCTCCGCGGCATCAAACATAGCCTTCAGGTGCGGAACAACAATCTTGCGCAGCTGCAGCGAGCTGTGCTTGGCCCTGATCCCGTTTTTGATAAGCGGGACCAGATCGTCCGGCTCATAGTTCGGTGACAGGGCGATATCACGGTCAACAACCCTGGTCAGGTCCTTTTCCAGGTCGCTCAAAGCGGTACCGGCAGGTCCGTTGCCGCGATTATCAACGTACTGTGTAAGGGAGACAGGATCTTTTTGCCGCGGCGTACTTACAGTCCGTACCGCCTTATCCGGAGAAAAACATGACGCCACTCCATACAGTGCCAGGAAGGGTATACTTATACAAATCAAGCCGACTAATAATCTTTTCATTTTTTCTTTCCTTAATATACGGTTAATAGAAATTAAGCATCAAGTACTTTCTGATTAATTTTACTCCGCCAGCAGTGATTGTTCCGTGCTTTTCTGGAATTCTTCATTTCGCTCCAGCACAAAAAAGGTTATATCATCCGCGGATATGGTTTGATGCATATGTTCGATAACTTTTTTCTTGAGGTTTGCAATCAGTTCCTCCAATGAGGATTTCTCATTTTCCCTTAAAAACTCCAATAACCGTTCAAGGGTGAAATGCTCCTGGTCCTGATCGCGCACATCAACAAGGCCGTCGGAATACAAAATCAATCGCTCACCCTTTTCAAAGCGGAAGGAATATTCCTCGAGGTCGATATCGGGGAAAATTCCGATGGCCGATCCGCCGCTTTCAATCTGTGAGAACCGCCCGTTTTTTCTCTGCAATAAGGGATAGGTATGTCCGGCACGTGCTATGGTGGCTTCACCGATTTGCGCATCAATAACCCCGTAAATGATTGAAAAGAAGGGGTTCTCCGCCTCGGTAAAATAAAAGCGCTTATTGAGTTCCAGAATCACCTCTTTGGGAGAAAGAATTTCCGTTTCATTTGTTTCCCCGCTTCCGGCCCGGCGCTTCAGTATACCCCCTCTTTCAATATTCGGGGTCAGGATACGGTGCAGGACAAGAGAAAACAGGGCGGCGGAAAATCCGTGCCCCATTACATCCAGGATATAAAAATAAACGTGCGAATCGTCCAGGCTGCGGAAATTAAAAATATCACCGGAACCGAACGGACTGGGATTAAAATACCAGTGGGAACGTATTCCATAGATACTTTCGAGTCTCTGGGGAAGCAGGCTTTTTTGGATATTTACCGCGGTGTCAAGCTCCCTTTTAATCGCTTCCTGGGTTTTTTCCTGCGCGCTTCTGTCCACTATGCTGATAATGACCCCGATTGTCTTCTGCTTTTCATTCACCAGCGGGGAGAGGGTGATGTTTATCGGTACACGCTTGGCGTTCTTTGTAATCAGGGTAAAGCGGTTATAAAAAAGCATCTCTCCTGCGGACGATACCTCCTTGAAGGGAAGAAGAAATCGCCGTTCATTTTCAGCAGTATCATGCAGTGTAAAAGCCTCGTTAAAATCACGGCGGGCAACGTCATCATAGGTGTACCCCGTCATATTTTCCGCCAGCGGATTAACCAGGTGGATTATCCCCTCACAGTCCGTTACCACGACCGCCTCACCCATGCATTTGACAATATGGGCGTACCACTCCCAGTTATCCCGGGTCAGGTTCTCTTTTTTGGCCTTTGCCAGGGCCATTTCGATTGTGGTATACAATGTACGTTCGGAAAAGGGTTTTACTAAAAATCCGTAGGGTTCACTTTCCCTGGCCCGGGAAATCGTTTTTTCATCTGAAAACGCCGTTAAATAGATAATCGGAATTCTGTACTCTGAAAATATCTGTTTGGCCGCCCCGATCCCGTCAATATCACCCCTCAAATGGATGTCCATAAGGATTAGATCGGGTTTTGCACTGAGGAGATTTTTTATTGCCTCTTCACCCGAATCCGCGGTACAGGAGACATGATACCCCAGGTTTTGCAGTTCCTCCGTAAGCTCCATTGCGACAAGGCCTTCATCTTCAACGACCATTATATTTGCCTTTGCCATGTATTTCTAGCCCCAATCGTCAAGTAAGGTGTTTATTTCTGTTTCAAGTCTACTACAACTCAACATAAAAAACCAAGTATATTTTATCATTATTCTCCATTAAAATAAAAAAGGCACAAGTGCCTTTCGCTCAGGCGGGTAATCTCTGAACGTCTTATAATACCATTTATGATGAAAAAGCGCGCGGGGAGCGAGGTTGGCAACAGTCCACAATGCGAAGCCCAGGCCTGCCAGGGACCAGGTTGCCAGCGCCCAACCGGTCCATTCTATAATTTCTCCGAAGTAGTTCGGACAGGACACCCAGCGAAAAAACCCGCCGTATGGAATGCGATAGTCGCTGTGTTGGGCCGACTTAAGCTTGTTCAGTATATGATCGGAATGCGTATGTATACCGAATCCGACAAGAAAAAGAATAACGCCCAGGATAAAGCGCATATCCAAAAACCAGACCGTGGGGTACGGTGCCGCCAGATGAAAAAGGAAAAACCCATTGAAAAATGAATTGCAGATATTAAAGACCATGCCGAAAAGGACAATCACAAACGGCATAGACGGTTTCGTATACCTTCGGGTTAAGGGGAAAAGCAGGGCCCGATAACCGTAATGCAAAAGCCACAAAGCCAGGAAAAAAACCGCCACCGCATTGTTACTCCGCGTCCCCGTTAAAAACAGCCAGGTCATTCCCAATAATGAAACCAACTCCATAATGATCCAGCCGACTCTGCTGGGCACTTGCGCCCCCCATCCATTTTTCCAATGCCGGCCGTAAGGGGCCGGGAAAAAAAACAGGACGACAAAAATCACGGGAGCCAGTATCAACCATCCGGATAAAAGCAACTCGAACATCTTTTGGTTTACAAGGATTTTCATTTCTTCTCACCATACTAAAGAAGCGGGTGTATGGCAACCGATAACAGGCAGATTAATTGTTTGTATCGTACAAAAATAGTTTACACGGTACAATAATATGATATAATACACCATGAGGTGTGGTTATGAATGACGGATCTCGGGCATCCGAAAGACGCAGAACAAAAAGGATTCCTGCACAAGATCTTCCGGACCCCTTGAAACGTATGTATGTTCGGATCGGTGGGGGAGAAAGACTCCAAGCCAGAACAATCGACGCGAGCACCAACGGTATCTGCCTCATACTCCCATTGCCTGTCTATTCAATACATGATTTCGAAATAACCCTGAAACCGCAGGACGGGAGTTTCACAATCTCGGATGAGCTTGTATATATTAAACCAGTAAACAACCGGGCATCCAGAGTGAGTATTCAGTTCTCACCGACGAACGACCTTTCACAATATAATGCCCTGTTAGCAAAGAAAAGCAATTAATGAATTTAAAACAAAAAGCCCTGAGTTTGCATACCGAGCTTCAGGGGAAACTCTCTATCTCTCCCAAGAAACATATCCATACCCAGCTTGACCTCTCTCTGCTCTATACACCCGGGGTGGGGGAACCCTGTAAAAGGATTGCGCAAAAACCCGAGCTTGTTTTTCATTACACCTCAAAATGGAACATGGTTGCGGTTGTTACGGACGGCAGTGCGGTTCTGGGCCTGGGGAATATCGGGGCCGAAGCGGGCCTGCCGGTAATGGAGGGGAAGGCGGTCCTTTTTAAAGAGTTCGGTGGTGTGGATGCCATACCCATCTGTCTCTCTACCCAGGATACCGCCGAAATCATTCAGACGGTCCGAAATATTTCACCCACCTTCGGGGGGATCAACCTGGAAGACATTTCCGCGCCGCGTTGTTTTGAGATCGAAGAAACACTTAAAAAGGATCTGGGTATTCCCGTATTTCACGATGATCAACACGGAACCGCGGTTGTTACCCTTGCCGCCCTGATAAACGCGTTAAAGATAGTACCCAAGCAAAAAGAGACGTTGCGAATCGTGATAAACGGCGCGGGAAGCGCAGGAATTGCCATCGCCTATTTTTTGATGCGATGGGGTATAAAAGATATTATCATCTGTGACTCCCGCGGTATCATATCCGGAGCAAGGACCGACCTTAATCCCGTTAAACTGAAGGCTGCCGGGCATACCAATCCTCGTAATATCAGCGGGAACCTGCACGACGCCCTGAAAGGTGCCGATGTTTTTGTCGGGGTTTCGGCCCCGTCGGTGCTCACCTCAACATCAATTAAAAGTATGGCAAAAGATCCCATTGTATTTGCCATGGCAAATCCTGACCCGGAGATCCTGCCCGATCAGGCAAAGAGGGGCGGCGCCAGGGTGATTGCCACGGGAAGATCCGACTTTCCCAATCAGATAAACAATGTCCTGGCTTTTCCCGGTATCTTTCGCGGAGCACTGGATGTCCGGGCCGCAGTGATCACCGAAGAGATGAAAATAGCTGCGGCATATGCAATCGCAACCATGGTGAGTGAAAAGGAACTGGCGGGGGGGATCATCGTTCCTTCGGCCCTGAACAAGCAGGTGGGCAGGAATGTTGCCCTGGCTGCCGCCCTTAAGGCCATGGAACAGGGTGTGGCGGGTTGGAAGCCTACGAAAGCCGAACTGATTTCAAAAATAAAAAAAATGATCCCGTAGGCCCCCAATATATTGCGTTATAATTTAGCCGCCTGCTCTCCCCCCATTGACTGTGAGGAAATAAATTTTTAGAATATTTACTCAGGGCTATATTTTTTTAGATCATAACCAAGTTTTGCCAGATCGGTCTGGTACACCCTGACGTAATCAACCGTCATTCCGGTCGGAAAAATCTCCGGATCGATGCCTTTCTGTCCGCCCCAAGTACCGCCTACGGCCAGACAGATTATCAGATAAAAATCTTTATAGAACGGCCAAGATTTCCATCCGCTCATTTCATTCTTGAAGGTAAAATATTTACTATCGTCCACAAAAAAAACAAGCTTGTCCGGGTACCATTCCAGAGCGTAAACATGATATTTGGAGAAGGGATCGTCGATATATATGGTATTATACTTTTGATTACCCTGAAGATAATTATAGTTATGGCAATGGATCGTTGCTTGAATCGTGCCCGGATTAAACCCGACATGTTCCATAATATCGATTTCACCGGAAGATGGCCAACCGAAAACGCTTTTTATATTTTCAGAGGGCAGCATGAAAATAGCAGGCCAGGTGCCTCTGCCTTGCGGCAGCTTGGCGCGCACTTCGATTCTGCCGTAGGTCCATTTCCCTCCCAAATAGGTATCTATTCTGCCGGAAGTATATTGAAAGTCATTGGGATCACCCTTCCTGGCCTCAATTATAAGATTACCGTTCTCGACTCTCACGTTTTGTTTTCTATTTACGTAAGCCTGCTTCTCCTGATTAACCCATCCGGGTCTGCTCTCAACAATATTCCATTTTTCAGCGTCCGGTGCTCCCGAATAATTAAACTCATCAGACCAAACAAGCCGCCATTTTCCCTCACCGGCGCAAGAAAACACGCCGGTGAGTATAACGAAAATCGAAAAAATAATTCTTATAATCACGCAAAGCCGCCTTCCGGTTTTCAACGTTTCCCTTTATTTTTTATACATCTGCGCGTTCGTCACCCAAACCGGCGCCGGATTTTGTCCGGTGGCAAACCAGAATTCGAACCTCGCGTTTCTGTCCGTGGCATCCTTCATTGTGAACGCAAACTTATACGTCTTTCTTTTTGTGCTGATTTTAATGACTTTTTCCGTGCTGTACGCTTTCCACTCGCGATTCTCGATCCCGCCGATTTTTACGGTAATGGATCTGGGCTTTGCCGCGTACGCGTCAAAACTGATGATATATGTTGCCCCTTTTTCCACGACCACCGGAGCTTGTATCAACTGAATCCCGTAATCGGGACAATCGACCTTTGTCGGCGTGATCTTGGCCATCCCGTTTTCGAGTTTACAGTTGCCGGCGCCTCCGTGATTCGGATAAAAAACCCAGCTGCCCTGTGTGTTAACGCTTCCGTCTTTATTCGGAACCGCCTTGGACAGCGGCGCTTTAAAATCACTGTTATGAAGCATGTTTGCGGGAAGAGATGTCTCGTCCAGAACCCTTGCATATTTCCTGACAGGTTTTAGCAATAGAGCGGTTTTATTCCCGTTCTGTGTTTTTGCTTTCTCCCCGGCAATGGCTTTGCCTCCCGCGGCCACGCACCCCGATAAAAAAAGACCGACTATTAATACAGAAAATAACCATCTTTTTTTCATATGTTTTCCCTCCTCTATAACATAATATGGATATGATTTAATTCCCTTGTCCGAAGCTTGTCAAGAAAATGCTCAATGAAATCGATTCCAAAAGGGAATTACCGGTGTGCTCGTATAAACTCTTGATTTTTCCAAGTTTTGCGCAATAATGTATAATAGAGGTGTAATATGACCGGTAAAACCCTTTTTTATCTTTCATTAAGCAGCATACTGTTATTTGTGTTCCTTGCCAATGATTACAGCGGCGGATTCGATACATGGAGTGATTCCGATTACGATATCTATGATTATGAAAGTTTTGCCACTATGCCCGCGGCAAACGGAAGGATCGACATGAACGATATAAATTATCCCCTGCTTGACGCGGCCATCTTTTATGAAACCAACCGCCGGCGGGTCCGGCAAAACAGGCAGCCGTTCAAACACTCACCGGCCCTGGAGAAGGCGGCCATCGGTCACAGCCGGGATATGGTAAGCTATAAATTTTTTTCCCACTCCAGTCCCGTAGAAGGAAAGGAAACCATGGTTAAAAGACTGGCACTTGTGGGAATCAGCAATGCCGCCACCGGCGAAAATATCGCCGAGGCGTTCGGTATTGAATACGAGGCCGGAAAACCGGTGTATACGCCCCCGCAAAACGGCGGGTACTTCAGTTATAAGTATAGGGGTGAACCGATCCAGAACCATACCTATCTGGGGTTGGCCAAAGAGGCCCTGGACATGTGGATGCATTCACCGGGACACAGGGCAAACATCCTTAACCCCGCTTTTACTTATCTGGGAGTAGGCGCGGCGCATTATAATGATGCGAATTTCTTTAAGATGGACTCTTTTAAATTAACCCAGGACTTTGCCAGTAGTAAAGGGCCGTCGGAATAATCCGGATTGAACAGGAGCGGGTGTATGCGTTCGAAAGCATTTGTTTTAGTAATGATTGCGGCGGTTTTTTTTACCTGTAAGACCGTGGAAGAGGTGCTTGAGGTAGGGGATACGGTAACCGTGGAAGCCGAATCTCTGACCCTGCGCGACGCGGAGGTGGTATCCGACGCGGCCGCCGGCGGCGGTCAGGCGGTGGCTGTCTCACATATCACCAGCAGTATAAGCGGTCAGGTAACCCTGCCGGCAGGCGTGTATGAAGTAACGGTGTATGAAAACGCACCGGACATCAATACGGACGCAATCTATATTCAGATTGATAACCGTCCCCCTTTACGGACCTACAGCATGGCCCACGGAACCTATGCCGCATGTAAAAAAAGCATTACCATTTCTGTTACCGATAAGAAAACACCTGTCACTCTGATGATTACCCCAAGCGAAACAAACATGAAGGTAGATAAGATTGTATTTACGAAACTGCAGTAAACCTACTGTGATAAAAACCACCCGGGCGCAGGCACAGTATCATTACCTAAAGAAAAGGCGGAACCGCCCACTCAACCTGCCAACTCTCACCATCATAATTCAGACAAACCACGCCTGAATTGTAAAAGGCAACAGGATGCCGCTGCTCGTGTCCGCACAAAAGCAAACCGGCCAATCTGCTTAAAAACGGCAGGTGCCCGACCACCGCCAGTGATTCCTGCCGGTGAACAAGTTCTGCGGCCAAAGCCTGTACCGGGTCGTTGGGGGCCAATCCCTGTTGTTCATGTAAAAGATCTTCCGCCTTCATGGCCGCCGCCAGGATCACAGCCGTCTGTTTTGCCCTCAGTTTACTGCTGTGCCTGATCTCTGAAACTGTCGGCTGTAGCGACGCCAGCAGGGTCGCGCTGCGCCCGGTATCGGCCTCACCCCGGGCGGTAAGCCCCCGCTGCGGATCTTCCTGTTCGCCTTTTGCCTCACCATGCTGGATAAGATAGAGTCTCATAAGTATCCCCTCCTTACTGTTTTTTTGCCACCAACATTGCCACGGTGACCTTCCATCCCGCGATCGTATCGGATAGCTCCCCCGAAACAGAGTCTTTTACCAAGGCAAACTCATCCCGATTCAGAAACTCCATCAGGGCTTTGCCGTATCCCAGGTGAGGCGTATCCGGATCAAACCATTTGTCAACCAGATCAGCACTCAGCCGTCTTTTTTCATGATATGTTTTCACCTCGTTCCAGACCAAAGAAAAGCCCGCCTGTTCACACGCGGCCCACAGGTCCTCTTCATTCCAGCAGACAAGCGGATTGTCGGGTGCCGTGTAAATCCTGTCCTCGGCCCGGACCAGATACTCGACTGCTTTTCCCCCGGCTCCCTTTCCGCTTACCAGTTCGGAAAGCCTGCTGCCCTTCACGGGAACCACCTGGGCCAATCCCAGAAATCCGCCATCTTTGCACAGGCTGTGGATCACGCCGAGTGTCTCCGGCTTATCCTTAAGACGGGTAAAATTATTCCTGCCGACAACCGCGTCAAACCTGATATGCTTCAGCATGGTACTCTGTAACGGGAGGGTCAGGGTCTCAAGGGACTGCCTGACAAACTGCGGTCTTTCCTGCTCGGGTAACCCCCCGGCAAAATGATTCAGTGTTTCATATTCGCTGTCATTTCCGGTCAAGGCATACACGCTGCCTTCGGGGACCCGGCGCAGCGCTTCCCAGAGAAAAAGCCCGCTTCCCGCGTTCAGGTCCAGGACACAATGGTGACGCTGCAGCGGCAAATGAGAGAACACCGCCTCGCGCATATCAGCCGGTACCCTCCCCCCGGTGTTGATCGCCCGCTTCAGCCACTCATCCTTCTGCCGGGTATCCGGGGTAAAGGTAAGAATGTCGGGGACCGGTTCTTCCAACATAACCGCAAGCTGGGCCTCCCGCCGCTTTATAACCTCGTTTCGTATGCCTGCCTCATAGCCGATTTGTCCCGGTTGGTAAAACACCCTGCCCTGCAGGTTATGGGGGAGGTACTGCTGGGCCACCCAATGGTCTCTGTAGGCATGGGGATATAAATACCCTTCACCATGGCCGAACCCCTGTTTGTCCCTGCTTCCGTCCTTGAGGTGTGCGGGGACATCCGCCTGTTCCTCCTGCTTTACACAGGCAAGGGCGTCGAAAAAGGCCATGGCCGAGTTTGATTTGGGGGCAGTGGAAAGATACAGGGTGGCCAGGGCCAGATGATACCGTCCCTCGGGCATACCCACACGCTCAAACGCGCGCGCCGCCGCTTCCGCGACCACCAGGGCCTGCGGATCAGCCAGCCCTACATCCTCGCCGGCGAAAATCAGCATACGCCGGAAGATAAACTTGGGGTCCTCGCCCGCATGCACCATTTTTGCCAGCCAGTACAGGGCGGCGTCGGGATCGGAACCGCGCAATGACTTAATAAAGGCGCTGATCACGTCAAAATGATAATCACCCTCTTTATCGTAAAGCACAACCCGTTTCTGGATGCTTTCTTCCGCAATGGGCAGGGTAATATGGATGGGACTGTCATCGGGAGGGGGGAAGATCGCGGGAGTGGTTTCTACCGCCAGTTCAAGGGCGTTCAACAAACTCCTGGCGTCTCCGGCCGCAATATGAACGATATGCCGCAGGGCATCATCATCCAGTTGTATGTTGTACTTCCCGTAACCCCGTTCCCTGTCCCCCAGGGCCTGCCGGGCTATGGCGGCCAGATCATCGGCTGTGAGCGGGAGAAGCTGAAAGATCCTGCTGCGGCTGAGCAGGGCACTGTTCACCTCAAAAAAAGGGTTCTGGGTGGTGGCACCGATAAAAATGACGGTCCCCCGCTCCACCCACGGCAGGAGCGCGTCCTGCTGGGCCTTGTTCCAGCGGTGGACCTCGTCCACAAATAAAATGGTCCGCTTGTCATAGAGCGCGCGCTCCTGCTTGGCCTCGTCGATCACCTCGCGCAGTTGTTTCACCCCGCAAAGCACCGCGTTGATCGTGATAAACCGGCTGCGGGTACTGCCGGCAATCACCCGGGCCAGGGTTGTCTTGCCCGTACCGGGCGGTCCGTAAAAGATCAGCGATGAAAGCTGGTCCGCCTGGATGGCCCGGCGCAGCAGACGCCCCTGCCCGACGATGTGTTCCTGGCCCGCGAACTCATCAAGAGTACGCGGTCTCATTCTATAGGCAAGGGGTTGAAATTTATCTTCTGTCGCCGCTTCAAAAAGTTCCATGTCCGTTTTTAAATTATAAAAAAAATGTCCGGCATTGAACAGTAGGCCCGGGCTGAAATCAGGTTTTTTACCTGCCGCATTTCCGGGCCAGCTCAATAAACTGATCAACACTCAACTCTTCCGCCCGCAGCCTTTCCACTGAATAATTCTGTTCCAATACGGCAAGCACCCTCTGTTTTTCTACAGGGTTCAAATCGGGGGTCTGTAGAATATTGTTTTTAAAGGTCTTACGCCGCGAGGCAAAGCCGATTCTTACAAGCCGCAAAAACCATTCCCGTGGGAAAGCCCCCTGCCAACGCACACACGGAGTAAAAACGACGATGCTTGAACGCACATCCGGCTCCGGGTAAAATGATCCCGGCTTCAATTCTCCTCCCGGTTCCAGGGCAAACATACTTTGACAAAGCACGGAAAATCCCGAATAATTTTTTGAACCCGGTGACGCGCTCATCCGCAGGGCCAGTTCGCGCTGCACCGTGAACACCATACGGGACGGCATTACTTCCGCCATAATAAACGAAAGAATAATCGCGGATGCCGAACGATACGGCAAATTCCCGCATACTTTTTGCGGCTTTCCCTGTGTTTCATAGATTCGCGGCCAGGTCTTGAGCACGTCTCCCTGGCACACGGAGAAAGTTGTGTTGCCGGAAAACTCCTCCGTAAGCCAGCGGACAAGCCCCCGGTCTATCTCGAAGGCAATCAGTTTTCCCGCCGCGGGCAGCAGCAGCACCGTTAACGCACCAAGGCCGGGGCCGATCTCCCAGACGGTCTCCGTTTCCCCGGCATCGATCAGTGCTGAAATCTTCTCCCTGGCGCCCCGGTTAATGAGAAAGTTCTGCCCCCAGCGTTTTTTTAAGGCAATACCCTGCCGCCGCAGGATCTCCCTGATCTCCTGCGGCGATTCATAATTCATAGTGTTTTCTCCGGTAAAAAATATAAAAGGCCATGCCCCCCAACAGAAAAAAGACGGCCAGATACCAGTTGTTCCATTCCGTAATCAGGACGGGAATTTGTGAAAAAAACCGGCTTATCCGAAAGATCGCCCGGTAGAGGAATTCAAAGATTACTGTAGCCGATCGATACACCGGTGTAAAAGGAATACTGCTCACTGCAAGGAAGATAATACCGCCCCAGACAAACACGGTAACAAGCGGAACCATGATGAGTGCCGCCAGAAAACTCAGCACATATACCTGTTTGAAATAGAGCAGGACAAGCGGCAGGGTCGCGCATTGGGCGCCCAATGAAAACGACAATGGAACGCGGACAAACGCGGGCAGATAGGGAATAAGAAATGAGTTTAATCCCCTGCCTACAGTAAGAATGCCGAAGACCGCGCAGTATGAAAGCCCGAACGAAAGGGTAAAAACCGAAGAGGGATCAATACATACCGCAATCACCAGGCTTAAATAAAATATATTCAAAGGATTAAAGTCCCGGTCCAAAAGGGAGGCGATACCGGCCGTAACGATCATGATCGAGGCACGCAGCAGTGAAGGTTTTGCGCCCACCAGGAAAAGATAACCCAGGACAAAAAGTGAGCCGACTATTATCTTTATTTTTTTTGAGGGAAGCGGAAAAAGCAGGAGGGCAATGAACGAAAACACAATCCCCACATGCAGCCCGGAAACCGCGAGTAGATGCACACTGCCTGTATTCACAAGCGACTGACGCAGGTCGGCATCCAAGCCCCTGCGGTCCCCTAAAAAGAGCGCCTTAAAAAGCGAATTTTGGGGTGCCCCCATTTTTTCAATACGCGCGCTGCACCACTGCAGCACCGCATACCTGGCGTGGGAAAACCATGAATGAAAACCAATTATATGAATTTGTTTATTGTCCACCCATGAACTTACCGTCCCCGCACTGTTTTTTTGACCACCTGTAAGCCTACCCCTTACTTCAATCACCTGTCCGGCATACACCCCGGTACTGTGTCTGATAAAAAGCCTGATCTCACCGTATGCCTCCGCTGTAAAAGAACGGTCCTTGGTTGCCGCGGCCGTAAGCTGCAATGTGCATACACTCACGTCATCATGTAATTTCTGGTCATCCGCGGTAAGATACCCCTTGAACCAGGCGACTCTGGAAGGGTCTGTGCCCGTAAAAAAGGAATACCTTTCACCGGTAATACTCTGAGAAAGAATACTGCCGAGGAACAGCCCCAGCCCCAGACAGATTAATGCCGGCCCCTTTTTCCTCAATTCGGCTGATTTACATAGAAAGCCGGTAATCCCCAGGGCCGTCACAATCACACACGACAGGATAAACACAAAAACAGGAATCACCGTACCTGCATACAAAACGGCAAGCAGGCCCAGAGCCGTAAAGAACAGAGGAGAGAGCATCCGTGTCATGGATTACCATTTCAGATTTTTAATCGCTTTTTGTGCGGCAGCTTTAATGTCACCGGAATAACTCAGGTATTTTATATACATCAGATCATCATAGGCGATTTTATCGCCCAGCTTCCCCAGGTTGTATATCACTGCGAACATGATCTGGGTATCGTGTTTTTTCTTGTTTTCCGTGTACGCGTTTAAAATATTCAAATAAAGGGTCAGCCGTTGCGCGGCTTCGTGAGTTCCCATATTCCCCAGGGCATTAATCGCAAGCAGCACCGAATTCTTGGGAGCCACGCCATGTTCGTATTCAAGCAGCACGGTATCGAACTGTGAAATAATCAGGCCGGTGGCCTTCCCCCATTTATATCCGCTTAAGGCTTCTGTGGCGGTATCCCGAATTTCCCGGATCATGTTTCTGTCCTCCGGACTGGCCGTTGTGTAATGCAGCGCAATATCAAGGGCATATTCGGCAATCTCCGCCTTCTTTGTGTCCTCCATGGTCTGGTGGCCCAACCCCACTTCAAGCGCCCGCTTTTTCTCGACCGTGGTCCCGTTTTTTATAATATTAAAAATACTTGTGCGAAAGTCTCCCGCTAGATTCAGTATTGTTTTGTAGGCAAGCGCGCTGATGGTTTTGTCATAACCAAGAATCATCGTATTGAAAATCGGGGTAAATGAAGAGGCATCGTCCAGTTCCGCCAGGGTTTTAAGACAGACGGCAACAATCTTTTTATTCGGTATTTTCCCGGTTTTATAGATGTTGTTCTGATTTTCCAGATAATTATTCAGGTTGGTAATAATGGCAGAATCGGTCTTACCCAGGACCGCCAGGGCCTTCAATGCGGCTTCCTGCAGCGTAAAATCATTGGTTTCATTAAACAGTCTTAAAACCGGATATTTTGCGTTTTCCACATTCAGGTCCGCGCATTCATTTACGGCAATAATAGAGAACCTTTTCAGATAATTATCGGTATTCAGTTGACTTGAATTGGAAACCGCGTAATCCACCGCGCTTTTAAAAAGCGGTCCCAGCGCGGGAGAATCAAGACCGGCGGCTTCTTCGATCAGCTGCAGCTTGACCTGTGTATCTCCTTTATTGAAATTTTTCATATAGGCACCAAGCTTGCTGCTTTCATTCTGAGCGAAAGAGTTGATTGAAATAAACAAGAAACAGGTGATCAGGTATTTTATCTTCATATAGACACCTTCTTTTTGGGTTAAAATTGATTCTCTTAGTAATTTTAGTATTCCTTGTCCTAAAAATCAATCATTTTTCAAGGAACGACCGGTTTCACGGATGTAGTATCGGATCTGTCTCCGAATATATTGTACACATAGGAGAGAATTGCGTTCTGCATCGAGGCGCTGGGCTGCATGGCCTGCATATGTAAAATTGAGCGGTTGCGCTTTTGATCAAAGTTTATTCCTTTTATCACGCCGTTCATGATAATAAGTTTAGCGGCAAGTTCAAACTGAAGCTTGATCACCAGACCCAGTTTGGCCCTGCCGCCGATC
The DNA here is from genome assembly GCA_964634205.1 of uncultured Spirochaetaceae bacterium. Lineage (GTDB taxonomy): Bacteria > Spirochaetota > Spirochaetia > SZUA-6 > RPPD01 > JAFGGG01. The sequence goes on along the minus strand of CAZWKE010000010.1, from coordinate 44,739 downwards.
AGGATTGCCGCGCCGTCTTCGGAAAGATCCACCAGTTTGCAGCGTAGTCCCCGGCTGTCCTCCGGGTGTTCATCCGCTTCGTTCATTACCCTCATCGGATATAACTCGGCGGCGATATTGCATTCGATCCTTACCGATCTTCTTTTCTGGGTCCGCACAAGATTATCGGAATGCGCAATATGGATAATCGGATATTTTCTGTTGATATAATCGTCGATAACCTTGCTTTGAAAAAAATATCCCGCATCATTGAGCCGCCAGAAATGCACCCCGATTTTTTTGCCCTTCCAGGAAAAACCGGGGGGTAACTGCGGGCCTCGCGGATAGGAAAGTGCCAGATATTTGTTCAAATTCTCAACAACACTGGTAGAAAAGGCGTCAAAACCGGGCAGAATCATACGCAATCTCTGATGCTGAACAATATTCTTTGAAGATTTTATCCCGATTTTGTATTTGGGTTGGCTTAACTCGACCCGCTTTCTGAATTCAAATAGTTTGGCGATCAGGTTCTGACTGCGCGGTTCACTCTCAACTCCCAAAGCCCTGAATTTCAGAATGAGTCCCTTGATGGAACCTTCAAGCTGCTTCACCGACCAGAATAACGAGGTTGGATTCTGCAGCTTATTCTCCACGGCGATTTTACGCAGCAGATTGATTTCTTTGAAGGTGAATCCCGATTCTTTTCCGGTCGCATAAAAATGAACCCAGGGGAAAGTGCCCCCGCCTAATCGTCTTAAGAACAGGTAACCGCCGACAAGAAAAATAAATATAATAACCAGGAGAAAAATCCACATAATATAATTATCGATTCCTTTATATATATCTTTATTTGAATCAATTTCAATAAAACCAATATAATACTATTATTTTTTTTTAATTTGTCCAAGGCCACACTGGAAAAAAGGCGGAAAAACAGCGTATACTGTTATCCGTATGAAACGCAAGATAATTGAGATAATAATACTCTTCTCCGCCTTTTTTCTGCCCGGCTATGTATTTCAGTCCAGCCTGCAAACCGCGGCCTCCGCCCATTTCCAAAGTATGATGATCGGCTATATTGTCCTGGCCCTGCCCCATATTTTTCTTTTGGTGTATATCATCTGGATTCAACAACCGCCGCTTCTAAAAGATTTTGGAATAACAAAACCCGATAAAAAACTGTTGTATGCTCTCCCGGTATTCCTGGGCACGTTTGTGGTGGTGACCCCGCTGCTTCTTCTGCTGCAGCTTCTTCCGCAGGGCGTTAAAGACCAGGTAACGACACCACTGCAATGGGGAATGCACAATCCGTTTCAAATTCCACTGATCGCCGTTTTTTGCCTGACGGTGGGTTATCGGGAAGAACTGTTTTTCCGCTCATACCTCCTGACCCGTTTTGGGGAGTTTCACGTAAACAAACATATCGCCGCGGTTACCTCCAGTCTGATTTTCGCCTCGGCTCACCTGTATGAAAATCTTTTTGGTTTTATATCGGCCTTTTTACTAGGTCTGTTTTTCTGTTATATATTTTATGAATGGAAAAACATTCATATCATCGCACTTGCGCATGCCGCGTATAATTTTACCTTACTGGTTATTAATTTTTAACCGGCAACCGCGTCATTCTGATGGTACGTTTTGGCGGATACATGTATTTCCGGGCGCAGTCTTCGAACCACTACAGCAAAATAACTTGGTTACCCGGCTTTACAATTCATACGCTCTATATTAAAATACCACCTGATTTTATTTTATTCGAATAATGACACCGTTTGTTGCAGGAAAAACGCGATGCAGTAAAAAGGAGGGTATGAAAGTTGGATTTTCTTCATAAAGTAAAAATAGATAAAAAGGTAAAGGAGGCCAAACGGGTCAGGTTAATCGGTTACTACCCTTACTTTATTCCGCTTAAAGAGATTCACGGCAGCACGGTGACCTATAACGGAAAGAAGATTATTATGGCGGGTTCAAATAACTACCTGGGCTTGGCATCCGATCCGCGTGTTAAGGAAGCCTCTATAAAGGCGATTGAAAAATATGGGACAACCTGTTCGGGCTCACGTTTTTTAAACGGGACCCTTGAGCTTCATGAAGAACTTGAGCACAGATTGGCCAAATTTGTAGGGAAAAAAGCCGCCCTCGTTTTTACGGCAGGGTACCTGGCCAACCTGGGCTCAATTTCTGCCTTGATCTCGCCGAATGATCATGTTTTTACCGATCGCTATAATCACGCCTCAATCATGGACGGTATTTTTCTGGCCCAAGGGCTGAAAGGCACACTGAACATTCACCGCTTCAAGCACAATGATCCGCAAAGCCTGGAAAAGGCACTTTCCGAGGTGTCGTCAGCGGAACCGAAAATAATCCTGACCGACGGGGTATTCAGTATGGAAGGTGATATTGTCAAGCTCCCCGAAATAAAAAAACTGGCGGATAAATACAAGGCCCGTATCTACCTGGACGAGGCGCACGCCATCGGCATGGTCGGCAAAACCGGCAGGGGTACCGAGGAGCATTATAAGGTAAAGAACCATACGGACTTTATTATGGGCACCTTTTCCAAATCCTTTGCCTCCATCGGGGGTTTTGTGGCCGGAGACAAGGACGTGATCGAGTTCATAAAACACAGTTCACGGCCGCTGATTTTCACCGCCAGCATGTCGCCGCCCCATACGGCAGCGGTACTGAAGAGTCTTGAAATAATTGAAAATGAACCGCAGCATACCCGGCGCCTGCAGGAAATAGCCAAAAAAATGATCGATGGCTTTTCCTCTTTGGGCTTCAATACCGACGTGGCCGAAACCGCGATCGTGCCTCTCATTACGGGGGAATATACCACAACCTTACGCTTCTGGAAGGCCCTGTTCGACAAGGGAGTGTACACAAACGCCGTCCTTCCGCCGGCAGTTCCTCCCAACCGGGCCATGATTCGGACCTCGTATATGTCCATTCATACCGATGATGAGCTTGATAAAATCTTGGAGATTGCAGCCAAAGAAGGCAAGAAACTGAAGATTATTTGAGAGCGGGGGGATTACTGTTTTTTAAGCAGCCGTTTAAAAAATCCCACTTTTTTCTTTGAGGATTTTTCAATAAACACCCCCATGGCCCGGTATTTTTCATAACGCAGCTTTAACAGTTGTTCCGGTGCCTTGGTGGCGAGCTTTCCCAAAACCTTTACCAACTCAAGTTTGATTTTAGCTGCGGTTACTTCCGGGTTCAGGTGAGCACCACCCGGTGGTTCGGAAATAATGGTATCGATTACGTCAAACTGCAGAAGATCCCGTGCCGTCAGTTTCATAATTGAGGCCGCGTATTTGGCCTTTGAAGAATCCCGCAGCAGAATAGAAGCGCAGCCCTCGGGCGAAATAACCGAATAAATGGCGTTCTCCAGCATAAACACCACATCCCCGATGCCGATCCCCAGAGCACCGCCCGAGCCGCCCTGTCCTATAAGAATCACCACAATCGGGACCTTGATGCCGAAGAACTCCTTCAGATTATGGGCAATAGCCTCGCCGATACCCCGTTCTTCTGACGCGACGCCGGGATACGCCCCCTGGGTATCAACAAACGAGACCACCGGCCTGCCGAACTTCTGCGCCTGTTTTACCAGGCGCAGGGCTTTCCGGTATCCGTCCGGCAGCGCCATCCCCGCGTTGCGCAGCAGGTTTTCTTTCAGATTTCTGCCCCTTTGCTGCCCGATAATGGTAACCGGCTTTCCGTTCAGTAGTCCGATACCCCCGACCATGGCCGGATCATCGGAAAAAAAGCGGTCCCCGTGGAGTTCGATAAACTCATCAAAGATCATATCAATGTAATCCAGGGTTGTGGGGCGGTCCGTTTGCCTGGCCAGTTCCACCTTTTTCCACGCCGCATCCAGCGAACTTTTTCCATTTGAAAGCTTGGCTTCCAACTGTTTTATTTCTTCGGTAATATCAAGATTATGCTTTTCGGCCAGACCCTGTAGCTCTGCCAAGCGTTTTAAAACTTCCTTCTTCGTCATCGCCATGCCTTTTTTATGTTCGTATGAGTTTTAATCAGAATTCCGAGCGTTTTTCTCAGCTCTTTTCTGTGCACAATCGTGTCCACAAAACCTTTTTCCTGCTGGAACTCGGCCATCTGAAAGTTTTCCGGCAGCTTCTGCCTGATGGTACCCTCAATTACCCTGCGTCCGGCGAACCCCACCAACGCCGCCGGTTCCGCCAAAATGACATCACCGAGCATGGCATAAGAAGCGGTTACGCCCCCGGATGTGGGGTCGGTAAGCACGATAAAAAAGGGAACCTTGCTTTCTTCAAGCACCGCGGCCGCCGCCGAGGTTTTGGCCATCTGCATTAATGAGAGAATACCCTCCTGCATTCTGGCACCGCCCGAAGCGGTAAATATAATCACCGGAATTTTTTTCCGGGCGCCCATAAGCATGGCACGGGTGACCTTTTCTCCTACGGCCGAACCCATACTGCCGCCCATAAACTGAAAAGCCATAATCCCGAGGACCACATCATTCCCCTCAATCCGGCAGAGTCCGGTGACAATCGCCTCATTCAGTCCGGATTTCTTTTTGCTGCTTGCCAGTTTTTGTTCATAATCAGGGAATCCAAGCGGATTAAAACTTTCAATGTCGGAACAGAACTCGTGGAATACTCCGCCGTCCGCGGTAAACTTGATTCTTTCCCACGGACTGAGTCTGAAATGATGGTCGCAGGCCGGGCAGACAAAAAGTGAGGATTCCAGTTCATCCGGTGAAAGGTGTTTGTGACAGGCAGGACATTCATTTTTCCTGGCGACAAAAAGGCGTTCATCCCCATCCTTGATGCGATGGGTAATCAATACCCGACGGGTAAGGATCCTGTTCATCCAGGTTCTGATCCTGCGTGTAAAGCGGCTCAATTCTTATCCTCCTGAAGTATATGCGAGAGAACATCCGTGCCGAAATCGCCCCCTCTAAAGCGGGGATGCGCAAGAATGGTCTTTTGCATCTCGATATTGGTATCCACTCCCTCTAAAATAAACTCATCAAGCGCACGCTGCATCCGGGTAATGCCTTCCTTGCGACTGGCTGCAAAAACAATCACCTTGGCCAGCAAAGCATCATAAAACGGCGAGACCTCACAGCCGGAATACAGGTAACTGTCTACCCTGACGTTGAATCCGCCGGAAGGCAGATAAAGGGTTACCGTACCCGGTGTTTTGGCGTTTATCCGGCATTCCACCGCGTACCCGTTTAATGTAATGTCGTCCTGCGTAAGGGTAAGTTTCTCACCGCTACAGGTTAAAATTTGTTCCTTTATTATATCAACGCCTGAGATATACTCACTCACCGGATGCTCAACCTGAACACGGGCGTTCACTTCCATAAAATAATATTTGCCGTCCTGTACCAGAAATTCAATCGTGCCCGCACCTTTATAATTGAGGTTTTTAAACAGGCGGATGGCATCCTCTCCCATCTGCTTGCGCATCTCCGGGGTCACGCCCGGTGAGGGGCTTTCTTCGATGAGTTTTTGATGATTCTGCTGTACCGAACAATCTCGCTCACCCAGGTGAATGACATTCCCACGACCGTCCGAAAGGATCTGCACCTCCACATGCCGGGGATTTTCCAGGTATTTCTCCAAATATACCCTGCCGTCGGAAAAAGCGGTTTCCGCTTCATGTGACGCAATCTTTAGGATACTTTTCAGTTCTTTACTATCCCGCACAATGCGCATTCCCTTACCGCCGCCTCCCGCCGCGGCTTTGATGATAATGGGAAATCCGATGTGACCGGCGGCCTCTTCCGCCTGTTCGGTCGTCTCCACGGGCTCTTCCGTCCCGGGAATGACCGGTATTTTATTCTTAATGGCGGTTTGCTTGGCCTTTACCTTGTCACCCAACAGTTCAATTACTTTGGAATCGGGTCCTATGAAAATAAGCTCCGCCTCTTCAACCTCGCGCGCAAAGGCGGGATTTTCCGCCAGAAACCCTACACCCGGGTGAACGGCATCACATTGCTGCAGAATAGCCGCGGTAATAATGTTCCGTGAATGCAGATAACTCTCTTTGGAGCTGGGCGGGCCGATACAGACGGATTCGTCGGCCAGACGCAGGGCAAGAGAATTCTTATCCGCCTGTGAATAGGCAACCACGGTTGCTATACCCAGTTCCTTGCACGTGCGGATTATTCTTACTGCAATCTCACCTCTGTTTGCAATAAGAAGCTTTTTTATCATATCCTCCGTACCTCAAAAAGGGGCGTCCCAAACTCCACCATTTTGCCGTTTTCCACCAGAATATTCACCACTTCGCAGTCAAATTCAACCTCAAGCTCATTCATCAGTTTCATGGCCTCCAGAATACATAATGTATCCCCGTTTTTGACCTTAGTTCCGGGATCGACAAACGGCGGTGCGTCCGGAGCCGGGGCACGGTAAAAAGTACCCACCATTGGTGAGCTGATGATCTCAGTATCATCCTGCTTGTGCGGCACCTGCCCGGGTGTTTCCTGTACACCGGGAGTCGGGGCATGGTATTGCGGCGGCATTTGTACCGGCATCTGGAGCGGCGGTTGTACCTGCATTACCGGAGCGGACCCCCCCCCTTTTTTCAGCAGAACCTCGGTGTCACCCTGCTTTATACATATTTCATTGAGCGAGCTTTTTTCAAATTTCTCAAATAAATCAAATATTTCTTTGGTTTCCACCTTCTCCTCCTGTGTTTACAGTCAGCTCCGTCACATAAAATCTATTGAAAAACGCCTTGTGAACGTAACACAGAACAGTTCGTAATGTCAATATCAGCCTTCTCGCGGGAAAAGCTCCGGCGAGATATAATCACCGTGTTTTGCCCGGGCCTCTTCCAGCCGCGCCTTTTGTGCCGCCAGTACGGTAAACAGTACTTCGGGTGATCTCTCAACCTTGGTTCGATGGTACTCGATGACACGGTCGATCTTGGCGATATTCTCCGGTACACGCAGGGTAAACTGGGCAATATAATCCTCTTTGGCATAGTCTTTCCCTACCAACTGCTTGAACAGCGGTACGAGTACCTCATATTCCGGGATTAGGCCCGTAGGTGCCACCAAAGCTTTCGCCTCACCATGGATACGAAGCTCCATCCATTTTACCCATACGTGCTTGTCCCTGATCCCGTTAAGGAACTTTCCCTGTTTGTCGCGTAAGAAATAATTCACCCCGAACACCAACGGCGGATTCTTGAGTTTTTTGCCGAACTGCAGGTTGTTTTCCACATATTTACCGAGTGGGATGGCGACAAAATCCTGGATACTCATCAGGTTGATTTCCGGCACCCCTTCCTTGCCGATGGTGGCAAAGGTGGTCTCGGTTTCCAATGACGCGCCGTAGGCGATAATACCATGTTCCCAACTCATGCTCTGCTGCACCGGGAAATAGGCCTTGGCGTCGCGTCCGCCGTATACCACACCGGATAACTCCACCCCGTTCGGATTGTTGAGTTCGGTGTCACAGTTGGCCAACGCCGTGAGATCCACCGCGTAGCGGGCATTTTTATGCGCACAGGGAATCTCCGCACCCTTGGCATCCTTCTTTCCCTTCCGCCACTGGCCGGAAAAGTTTTCTCCTGTCTCCGGCGGCTCTACTCCCATTCCCAACCAGTACGGTTTGCCTGAAGAAACCAAAATATTCGAAAAGATGACCTCTCCCGGTTTATGCAGGACGTCCCAAATCAGGGGATCATCGTCTTCATTCACGTTCTGGATTATACCGAAGATACCGGCTTCGGCGTTCACCGCCATACAGCGCCCGTTTATCTCACGGAAATAGGCAATATCGTCACCGACTATCTTCTCCCCGGGGAGCATGGCGGTTGAGGTCTTACCGCAGGCACTGGGAAACGCGCCCGCAAGATAGGTCTTGCGCCCGTTCTTTCCCAGAACTCCCATCAGAAACATATGCTCAGCCAGCCAGCCTTCCCGATCCGCCTTGCGGATACTGAGGCGAAGCGCGAGCTTCTTGAGGCCCACCGTATTACCCGCGTACTGGGTGTTTGCCACATACACCGAATCCTTGGTGTAATCGATGTAGATCCGGCGTTTGTCCGGTTCGGCGCTTACCATGCGCTCATCCAGGTTCCCGCTGGAATGCAGGATGGCAAAGAAATCCCCGTCCTTGCCGAGACGCTTGAACTCCTCGTATCCCGGACGGTACAAGAGGTTTAAGCTGTGGGAGACATAAAAGGAATCCGTACATTCCAGGCACGGGATACTGAATTTGGAGTTTACCGGGCCCAGCGCCATGAAACGGACGATCATAATGCGCCCCTTCATTGAATCTTTGAGCAGTCCGGTAACTTCCGCCAGTCCCTGCTCCCTGTCAATCTGGTTCAACGCCTTGCTTAAGGTCTCATTTTCAGGCACAAGATACTTGGTGGCCGCGCGGTCTCGCCCCTGATCGCTGAACCCGTCAAAATGGATGGTATGCCCCTTTATATCCAGGGCTTTTTCCTCGCCCGTTTCTAATGCCATCTTGCGTGTATAGTCGATATCCTCGGCCGAGTCCGTGCTGATCCAAACAGTGTCCGGATTGCAGATCTCGACAGCCCGGCTGATAAACGAGGAAACCCGTTCATTCCCAATGGATATTAATGCGTCATAATTTCTTTTATCCAGTCTTGACTCCAAAATATTCATACCTGTACTCCTTTTTCTGTTTCAAACGGCAGTTTTTACAGCACAATGCCTTTTGTGCCGTAAAAAAGCGGATTTTTAGATGAACTTCTACTATAAAATTTTATTTTACAATTGACAAGCGCTCTTACCGCAGTTTATCATTTTTTTGTGCATCAGCTTGCTTTGGAACTACAGGAAACTTTAAAAGACTCTCCCGTACGTCTCATGCTTTCACAGTTGGGGCGTGCGTTGTATTTTCCCAACGGCGTGGTGGCCCAGAGTGTGGAGGCCCTAAAACAAGCCACGGTCCATAACGCAACCGTAGGGATAGCCCAACGCAACAAGGATCTGCTGTGTCTGCCGGAGATAACGATCCAACTTCCCGGTTTGACAAACACTGAAATCTGCGCCTACGCGCCGACGGCCGGGGTCCCGGAGCTGCGGCAGGCATGGGCAAAACAGATACAGGCGAAAAATCCGCTGTTAAAGGATGTTCCCTCCTCGCTTCCCATAGTGACGGGAGGGATCACCCATGGGGTGTCCCTGGCCGCCGACCTGTTTGCTGACGAGGGAGATACCGTTATTCTTCCCGAGCTGTTCTGGGGCAACTACCGTCTCATCTTTGAAATGCGGCGAAAGGCCGTACTCCGGACCTACCCCTTGTTTGACGGAACGGGACTGAATGTGAATGGTCTTGAAGCGGTTTGCCGTGGGACGGCTGCGGAAAAACTAGTGATCCTGTTAAATTTCCCGCACAATCCCACGGGCTATTCGCCTACTACCGCAGAAGCTCATGCGCTCGCGGACCTCCTGCTTGATCTGGCCCACGGCGGGAAACGAATTGTGGCGATGATCGATGACGCGTACTTCGGACTTTTTTACGAAAAACGACTCTTTACCCAGTCACTCTTCAGCCTGCTGGCCGGTCTGCATGATAACATCCTGGCCGTAAAACTGGACGGGGCCACCAAGGAGGAACTGGGTTGGGGACTGCGGATCGGATTTCTTACCTACGGCGCCGGATCCCTTACCCCGGACCAGTACGGCGCTTTGGAGAAAAAAACCATGGCGGCAATACGCTCTTCGGTATCAAGCTGCTGCCGGGTATCCCAGAGCCTGTTAATTCATGCCATGCAAAATCCCGCGTATCATAAAGACAAGGCGAAGTTTTCTTCACTGTTGAAAGAGAGGTATGTCGCGGTAAAGAAACTACTGAAACAAAAAAATACCGATATACTTTCGCCCCTGCCCTTTAACTCCGGTTTTTTCCTTACCTTTCACTGTAACGGTCTTGACGCGGAGCGGATTCGGAGGCTCCTCTTGGAACGCCACGGCATCGGAACGGTGGCGGTCTCCCCCAACCTGCTCAGGGTGGCCTACTCAAACCTCGATACCGCTGCTCTGGAAGATTTTTTTTCCCGGCTCTATTCTACCGCAGAGGCTTTGATTAAAGAATGAAAAAAATGCTGTATGACTACGTTCTGCAGGGCGGAACCCTTGTGTATCCGGAAAAAACACGGGAAGCCGCGGTCGGGATCAAGAACGGCAGGCTGTATATTCTAAAATCATCCAAAAGGCCACAGGGCAAAACATTCGTAGACGCCTCGGGCTGCTTCATTCTGCCCGGCCTGATCGACGCGCACACACACCCGGTGTATGTGGACAACCTCGAGCAGATTGCCCGTCCGGCCGCTTTCGGCGGGGTCACAAGCATGATCCATTATATAACCGTTAAAGCCGGCCAAAAACCGCTGTCTGTACTGGAGAAGGCGATTGCACAGGGAGAACGGACATCCGCGCTGGACTTCGGGCTGCATGCCGCGCTCTGTGACGTGCCGGGCCAGGCGGAGGATATTCCCGCGCTGATCGCCCGGGGGGTCTCTTCATTTAAGATGTTTACCGCGTATAAAAAGCTGAACATGATGACCGACGACCACGCCCTGGCCCTGGGCATGGATATAATCGGAAAACACGGAGGAATCGCCTCGGTCCACGCGGAGAACGGTTCGGTGATCGATTATCTTGAGGAGCGGGTGCGTGTACAGGGCAAAAGCATGGCCGCCCATTTTCTGCAAACAAGCCCGTCGCTGCTGGACAAGGAGGCAATCTTCCGGGTGCTGTGTATCGGGGGGCTTATGCACTGTCCCGTATACCTGCCGCATATCTCGTCACGGCACGCACTGGAGGCCCTCACCCTCGCCCGGCGGCACGGTATCCGCTTCTACAGTGAAACCTGCCCCCACTACCTGGTTTTCAGTTGGGCACAACTGAAAAAATACGGGCCTTTGGGCAAGATCCGTCCCCCCGTAAAAACCGCGCAGGACCGGGATGAACTCTGGCGCGCACTCTCCGGCGGCGTGATTCATACCATCGGCAGCGACCACGCCCCCAAGGACAAACACCGAGACGATGCGTTCGACGAAAGCCCTTACGGAGCGCCGGGAATCGAGAATATTTTACCAGTGCTGTGGCACCATGGGGTAGGCACCGGACGTATCAGTCCGGGCACTTTTGTCCGACTGACGGCTGAAAATCCCGCCAAAATTTTCGGTCTTTTCCCGCGCAAGGGCAGGCTGCAAAACGGGGCGGACGCCGATCTTGTCGTCTTTAATCCCCGGCATACCTGGACGGTTACCCGGACGGGCCAGCATTCAAACGCACCCTACACACTGTATGAGGGTATGAAACTGGGCGGTAAAGTGGAAAAGGTTTTTTCGGGGGGAAGGCTGATCGTCGACGACAAAACCTACCACGGGGAATCCGGTACGGGAAGATTCTTGAAAACCGGTATATCCGGCCGCCCCCTGTAACCACCATCCCGGTAAGCGGATTGCAGTTCGTTTACAACCGGCTTATACCTTTCCGCGAAGCCTCTGTGTTTCCAGGTGTGCCAGCCTGGTGGGATGGGGCAGCCGGTACCCCTTACCGCACTCCAGAACCAGTTTGACGGCCGTGGCCAGTGATATTCTGTGTCCGATTGATATAAACAACGGCTTTACGTTTTCCTTGGTACGGAGCTTGGCCCCCACTACCTCCGGTCCGTCGTATAACAGGGTATAACAACCCCTTGTCCCTTCCGGTTCCGGTGCCTGCCCGCAAAGCCTTGTTTTTGCGCACCCGATTGCCGGCAGATCGAAAACAAGCCCCAGATGGGAGGCCAGTCCCATACGGCGCGGATGCGCGATGCCCTGGCCGTCGGCCATGAGTACATCCGGTTGTATTGTAAGCTTCTCCAGGGCCGGAATCAGGGCCGGGATCTCCCTGAAGGAGAGCAGTCCGGGAATATACGGGATCATTATTTTGGAGGTACAGGTGGATTTTTCCAGTACGGATAATCCGGGGAAACTTAAGACCACGGCCGCGGCATAGGCGGTATCGCCCTTAAAACCGGCATCAACGCCGCATACCGTCTTCACTGCGGTAAAATCATCCTGCTTTATTATTTTTCCGGCTAACTCGTTTTGAATCCGGATAGCCTCTTTGGGGGTCACCCTCCACGGATGAAGCCGCAATGCCTTCATGAAACGTCGTATACCTACAGCTCGTCACGCCATTGTTTTGGGTCAAGTTCGCTTGTGGGTGACGCGTCATCCTTTTTCAGATAAATCCTCTCGATCCCGGCGTTCAGGATAAAACGCTTGCAGAGGATGCACACCTGTGTGTGTCCGTAAATATACATTGTACTCCCCACACAGTTGTCCTCCCCGGCCTGTATAATTGCGTTCTGTTCCGCGTGAATGCTGCGGCAGGTTTCGTACCGCGTACCGCTTGGAATATTGTTCTCGATGCGGTAGCAGATTCCCCGGGACAGGCATGATTCCACCCCGATCGGCGTATTGTTATACCCCGTGCCTTTTACCTTGTTTCTTTTGTTGACAATTACCGCGCCGACCTGGGAACGGATGCAGTCGCTGCGCACCGACGCCTGTTTGGCAAAATCCATAAAATATTCATTCCAGTCCGGTCGTTTTCGGTTTGTTTCCATAATTACTCCGGAAGAAATTTTTCCTTGGTTACTATTTTCTCCATGCACTGAAGGAGTGTGTCTACGGTTGAATCATTGATCACGGTATAGTCGGCCATGGCGATCGGTCCGCCTTTTTCAATATTTTCTATTTCAGCGTAATCACGGGCCACGGCTTCATAACGGGAAAGCGGGCGGGTCTTTCGCTGGGCCAGACGCTGGTAGCGCAGTTCCCTGGGGGTAAACACGGCAACCAAAAACAGCCCGCCGTTATATTTTTCCTTTAAGAATTTATATTCGGCAAAACTGTACAACCCGTCGATGAGGACCTTTTCACCTTTTTTTAAGGCCTGGATAATTTTCGGCAGGTTCAGTACGGCAAATGCCTCCATACCGTGTTTTTCCCGCAGTTCTTCCCTGACCTTCCGCTCGTTTTCCTCGGTAAGGGGAAGTCCGCGCTTGCCCACCTCTTCCAGAGTAATGCCGCCGAAATATACCTTGGTGCACCCCCTGCTTTCCAGATAATCTCCCAATACGCTTTTCCCCGCACCGCAAAGTCCGACGGTTGCGATTATTTTTCTCTCTTCTGCCATACTACACTTTACGTTTGAATTCCTGTGTCTGTCAATGCTTATAGCCGGAATTGCTCTACTTATTCATGAATACAAAAGATCAGGTCCGGAAATTCCTTACTCTGTAAATAAAGGGCTGTCCCGGCTTTATATACAATTATAGAGTTCCCTGTGGAGAATTCCAATTTCTTCTGTTGTTCCCCGTTCCAGGAAAAAGTGCTTTTTTTTATATCCCTAAAATACTCTGCCAGATCTATCTTTGCGAAATTACGATTCTGCGGATTTTGCAGCCTGAAGATCAGTTCCCTACCCTTATCCGGGACAATAGTAAAAAGCAGCGAGCGACTTCCGTCACCACCAACCCCGTAAAAGGCATACTCCCCCTCCCTGTCGCCGCACTCGAACACGAATGATTCAACCGCAAGGGTTCCTGAATGAATCACGTCAAAATAGGCTTTGCATCCCTGTTTTTCATGCAGGGGTGAAAAAAGAATGCCAAGCACAAAAACGGCAAGTTTGGTATATTGTACAAAACTCATGTTTTCCTCCGGCTGCTTTTGGTATGTTTCACTTATCCTTCACGGCCGTCACGCCCGGCAAACAGGAGCGCACGCTTACGGGATGTCCCCGCCCAACACCAGGGCGAGCAAGGCCATACGTACATACATCCCGTTATGCGCCTGTCTAAAGTAGGCGGCGCGGGCCAGGCCGTCCACGTCCTCACTGATCTCGTCCACACGCGGCAGCGGATGCATGATCACGATGTCTTTGTTGCCGCGCAGCACAAGCTCCCTGGTAAGCACAAAACTTCCTTTCAGTTTTTCATATTCGCTCTTATCGGAAAACCGTTCACGCTGGATCCTTGTCATGTATATGACATCCGCCTGCAGTGCCTCCTCAAGTTCGGAGGTAAGCGTACAGCGGATGTTGTGGTTCTTCAGATCGTCAAGAATATCACGGGGCAGTCCCAGTTCCGGGGGTGCGCACAAGGTAAGCTGCGGGGTAAAGGGCATCAGGGCATAGCATAATGAATGCACGGTCCGTCCGTATTTCAGGTCTCCCACCAGTGATATCTTCAGGGAGTCCAACCGGCCCAACTCTTTGCGGATGGTGTAAAGATCAAGCAGGGCCTGGGTGGGATGCTGCCCCTTACCGTCACCGGCATTCAACAGGGGAATATCGATGCAATCCGCGGCCATCCGGGCCTGCCCCTGGTACGGCTGCCGCAGCACGATACAATCGGCATAGCCGGCCACTACGCGGACCATATCCGCCAGTGTCTCCCCTTTGGCGGCGGAGGAACTGCCCGCGTCACTGACCGAAACCGTATGCGCTCCCAGGCGCTGCGCGGCAGCCTCAAATGAAAGCCTTGTCCGTGTGGACGGTTCCAGAAAAAGCATGGCTATCAGTGAGTTGGGTAACACCGCAGAGAATCCTTGTGTTTGCACAACGGTATCCATCCGGACCGCCGTGTCAAGAATAACCCCCAGTTCCTTCTTGGTAAGATCTTTTGTGGAAATAATGTGTTTATTTTTAAACTCAGGGTATTGCATGCACGCTACTGTTTATTCGGTTACCAGATAATGGCCCATTTCCTTGAGTTCGGGAATTCTCTCATAAACCGGTCTCTGATCCTTATGCAATTTTTTATCCAGGTCGACCGTTTTCAGGTACAGCTCATTCACCATATCCGAAAAAATCTTCAGGTTTACCGGGAAGTTGTTGATGGCCATCTGGGTAAGCACTTTGCTGGTATTCTCACCTTCGGCGCCCCGGTGAAACACGGTATCCGTACCGCCGGACAACAGGATGCTCAAATTCGGGACTACCTCTTTTCGTGCGTGGAAAATAAAGGTCGCCGCGGCAATAATTCTGTCATACAACTCGTCAAATTGGTATCCCTGAATTTTATAATAGTCGGCCTTTTCCGAAAAGCTGTCCAGCAGGTCCCACACGTTCTGCGGTATTTTCATTGTCAACAAAGCTTTACGGATATAGCGGTTGTAAATATTATTATTGTAATGCTCTTTGATCTTATCGATGATTTTATAAATGTCCGGATCTTTTACAACCATACGTTTTCCTCCGCTCCCTCTATAATCGCATACCGTAAAGCCTAATATAAACCATATTCACTGGTCAAGCAAGAATTATCATTTTATGTCCTCATAACAATCCCCCTGGGATATACCGCGCGCACGCATCTCACGGGCAAGCAGGGAATAGAACTGCTGTTTGGGTAAAAAAGAAACCGGTGCCGCCAGCCTTCCGGAAGGGGTATCACAGGTCAGCCGCATGATCAATGTCTCCGGAGGCAGATATGAGAGGGCGTTTATCACATATTCCAAATGCGTTTTTGCCGAAGGTGCGGTTATTTCTCCTTCGGTATACCGTTCATATAACAGGGTATTATAGGGGATATGCAGATTATGGATCTTCACTCCCCCCGGTTTCAGGCGGGCAATAAAGCGGACCGTCTCCATAACCCGGTCCATATCCTCTCCCGGCAGCCCGAAAATCAGGTGTACCGCTGTGTTGATACGATATTTTTTCAATAGGTGAAACGCGTCGATAAAATCCCCAACGGTATGTCCCCTGGAGAGCAGGCGTAGGGTTACGTCATGCGCGGACTGCAGCCCCAGCTCAACCCATACGTCCCGGTCCTCACGTGCATAGGAGGCCAGCAGGGCTGCCTTCTCCTCATCAATACAGTCCGGTCTGGTTGATACGACAAGTTCTTTGAAAGGTGCCAGACTCAAACCGTGGTCATAGATACGCTTTAACTCCGCCACGGGCGCATTGGTCCCGGAGAAAGCCTGGAAGTACAGAACATACGCTTTTGGATGGTAACGCCGTTTTAAGAATTCAATGGTAGCGGAGACCTGCCTGTCCAGGGACGTGGTATCACCCAGGTATGGGGCACGGGAACCGTATTCATCGCAGTACAGGCATCCGGGCGCACTCCTGTCCGCTCCCCTGTTCGGGCAGGAAAAACCAGCATCCACACCCACCCGATACACCCTACCCCCGTATTTCTGCTTCAAATACCGGCTGTAACTTTTAAACGGTAACATCCGCTCTGTTTGTATGTCATTCATTACCTTGACGCTTATTGACAATCACCCTTTTAACGCATACTCTTTATTTCCTATGAAACCCTTACTTTTTAATATAATACTTATCTTTTCCCTGTGTATATACGGTTGCGATAATTTTAATTTCAATAATCCCACCATACACCTGTGGACCAATAAAGAAGAGATCCTCCCTTATATTGAGGAGTTCAATAAACAACATACGAATTTTAAGATAGAGGCCACCTTCACCCAGACAATCCCTGAAGATTTCGAGACCATGCAGAACAAGCCGGACCTGATTTTTTATTCTCTGCCGGAAGTAATCCTTCATGAAAGTATTTTTGAATCATTAGACGGGATACTCCAAGCGGCGGGTGTCAACAATGATAACGTGTATAAAAACCTGCTTGAAATCGGAAAGTACAGGGGGGTACAAAGGATCCTGCCCTTTTCCTTCGATATACCGGTTATTGTTTTCAGAAAACAGGCAGAGGAAAAGCCGGGTGAATTCTCGATGAGTATAAAAGAGTTAAGAAGATATACCAAAGCCAACACTATTGTTAAAGGAAACAACCTAAAGGGACTGGGATTTTCCCCGCTTTGGAACAAGGAGTTTTTGTTTTATACGGCCATGCTGTTCGGTGCCGATTTCAGGGTCACCTCTGATAACATCCTGGTGTGGGACGAAAACGCCTTAACATCAGCCATTGAATACCTGCGGTCATGGATAAATGAATCCGCCGGAAGCTTTGCCCGTGAAGAGGAGTTTTCAAAGAAATATGTATATGAACCAAAGTATAAACTCATCCAGGACAACAAACCGGGCTATTACCCCATCAGTTATTATTTTTCGACCATAAGTGAGTATTTTGCCATTCCGCAGGAAAAAAGGAAAAATCTGGATTTCAGGTGGCTCACCTATAACAACAAGATAGCGGTCCCCGAAAAAATACTGATATTCGCAATTCCATCCGGAGCCAAAAACAGTGATGGGGCGCGGACGTTCCTAAGATGGATTTACACCCCTTCGGTACAAGAGAATATGATAAAAATGAGTTATGTGTATAATAATGATACCTTTGGTATTGCCAATGGATTTTCGATTATTAAACCCATTAACGAACATTTTTTGCCGGAATACTATCCACTGCTTATCGGTCTCTTACCCCCGGAAGAGTATCTTATCTTCCCCAATCCCCTGCCGCAAAACTGGGAAAAGTTGAAAAAAGACGTAATTACCGGATGGTTGATTGAACAGATAGCGAAAACCGGTCAAATTTCATCGTTAAAGGAGAAATTTAAATAATTTTGTATAAATATATAAGGAAGGAAGTTTGAACTAATTGACAAACTTCGATTGTTTCATATATTATACATACTTATATTATAGAAACAAACTATTTTGGAGGAAACGATGGCAACTGTTGAGTTAAAGAATATGAGTAAAGTGTTTGAAGGTGGTGTCAAGGCCGTTGATAATGCGACACTTACCATAAACGATAAGGAATTCGTCGTATTGGTAGGTCCCTCAGGATGCGGAAAAACCACAACATTGCGTATGGTTGCAGGACTTGAAGACATCACCACCGGCGAGTTGTTTATCGACGGTAACAAAATGAATGATGTTCCGCCAAAGGATAGAGATATTGCCATGGTATTTCAAAACTATGCCCTTTATCCGCATATGACCGTATATGAAAATATGTCCTTTGGTTTGAAAATCAGAAAATATCCCAAAGAGGAGATTCAGGCCAGGGTGCAGGAAGCCGCACAGGTCCTTAATATCGAGGAACTGCTGCAGCGTAAACCCAGAGCTCTTTCCGGTGGTCAGAGACAAAGGGTGGCCGTCGGCCGTGCTATCGTACGAAAACCCAAGGTGTTTTTATTCGATGAGCCCCTTTCCAACCTGGATGCCAAACTGAGAGTGCAGATGAGAGCCGAACTCTCATCCCTCCACACCAGGCTGCAGGCCACAATGGTGTATGTTACCCACGACCAGGTAGAGGCCATGACCATGGGTGACAGAATCGTGGTACTGCGTGACGGTGTTACCCAACAAATCGGTACACCCCTGGAACTCTATAACAACCCGAATAATCGTTTTGTTGCCGGATTTATCGGTTCTCCTCCAATGAATATCATGTCCGCCGATGTAAAAGAAAAGGCCAACAAAATCATCACCGATGAAGGTGATTTCCAGATCGCCTTTTCAGGTGCGGCAGCGGACCTGCTGCGTCCGTATATAGGAAAACAAATACTTTTCGGTATTCGCCCCGAAGACCTGGTGTATACACCGACCCCGGAAAAACAAAACAATATCAGCACAACGATCGAGGTTGTTGAACCCTTGGGTTCGGAAATCCATCTCTATGTAAGTACAAAATCGCATCAACTTGTTGTACGCGTTCCCCCAAGATGGGATTTTACCGTCGGCAAGCAGGCCAACTTTATTCCTGATTTAAACAAAGTAAAGTTTTTTGACATGGATACAGAAGAAGCCTTAGCCTAATAAAATAGTTTAATATAAAACAAAAACCCCGGCGGTATGCCGGGGTTTTTTTTATTGCAGATCAGTTAGCGGAATATATATCGGTTTGTATTTCAGACCACTACAAACCGCCTAAAAGGAACTGTCTATCATATCAACGGGAAAGTGGCCGTCATTCCGCTTGGCAAACAGCTTGAACAAGTATTTCAGCTTGGCGATCATTGTGATGATCTTGGGCTTTTTCTCACCAAACTCCTTATAGAATTTTTCAGCACTGAGTCCTGGTTTAATATCCCCATGGCCGTAACCCTGGTTATAGTAATATTCCAACTCCATCAAACGAAAAAACGCCCGTTCAAATAAGAACAGGTGCCTTTTTAAACGAAACAACAGCCCGATAAGCTGTTTTTTTTCCCTCATGACCTCAATTCTCGAACCCGTTTTCCCTTGCGTGTCCTCTCTGATCCATTTATTGATGATATCTTTTTTCTCCAACAGTTTTTGATAGGTATCCATGATATTCTGATAGGAAGCCAGGAACATTTTTGCAAAAAATCTTGTGGCACGCAATGCGTTCGCTTTAAATACTTCCAGTCGGTTCTTGACCCAGCGTTTTTTATACGCTTCAAGCTGTTTTGTATCAACCGGAATACTTTTAAAAGTTTCTCCCGATATTTTTTCAACCACCTGCCCGGGTTCGGAATAAAGCACCTTCCCGTTCTCATCGGTACAACTTACCTTGCCCTCATCACAGGTAACAAGCACATCATCATCCGGAGAGGTGGTTACCTTGAATTCAGTTCCCCGGACCCCCATGACGGTTGTCCTGGTACGCACCTGCATCTCCGTATTACTGCTCAAGGTATCAACCTTAAGGGCCATTGAACCGGTAAGCACTTCCAGCGATGTGGAACTCTTCCCGTTCTTCAGTTTATTCAGTTCAATATAAAAGGAAGAATTATTATCGACCTTGACGGTTACCTCCCGGCCCGGTGAGGTAGCCAACACCACCTCGGCCTGCCCGTTCATACCGGTCTGAATCAGATCATAATTCCCCACCTCAAACCCGATATACAGTTGTGAGGCGTCGAACTCCTTGCCGTTTCGGGTCACGGTCACGCTTCCGTCAAAAAAAACGATCTGACCGTCGGCACTTACCTGTGCGATTATTATCAACAAAAAGACACAAACACTTCCTACTCGTGCCAATAATTTTTTGTGCATGGCTAATCCTCCATACTTCGTCCATGTTATTGAAATATTTTTACATTGTTAAATATAGCACACAACTCATTCATTTTTCCAGGTAAATTACCAAAAACATCTTTCCAGGTTGCGGGACTTTCCATGCACATATAAAGTGGAACCGGTCCCAATTCAGAGATCCACCCTCTCATCAGGTCATACGCACGTTTTCTGCGCGGCCACAGATAGCGGTGTTTTCCGTCGCGGCAGGGGAAAAACTCATCATATAAGTAGGGCCTTTCCGGCATCCGTTCACGCAGTTCTTTGGTATAACGCATTGTGCCCAGGCTGATCCAGGCAATGCTTTGGGCATCAAAGCGGACAAGCCGTTCTACGGTTTGTTTGTACTGCTTTTCCCAGTTGTTTATCAGAATGATCGGATCGAAGTGAAAAGAAACCAGGAACCCCGCGGAAACCGCGCGTTCCGCGGCCTCTATGCGCTCGTCCAGGCTGCTCCCTCCCTCTTCTTCCGCGGCAATAATCTCCGGGGGATTCAGGGAAAACCCGATCACCGTGTTTCCTTTCGCTTCCAGAGGGAGCAGATGTTCAATAAAATTGGTTTTGGTTTTCAGTTCAAGATGTACCTGTTTATACGGGGCAAGTCCCAAAATAAAATCACGGGACAAGCAGAACAGCGGGTCCAACGCAAGAGAGTCCCCCACCTCGCCGCTGCCTACCCGTATGGGCACTCCGGGATTCCGCCGGACAATCTCCTTTATCTCCCCAAGGGTTCCGGCGGTGTTCACATACACAGTAAGCGGAGCAAAGTTTAAATATCCCTGCATAATACAATAGGAACAGCGCAGCATACAGCCCATATAAACGTCCATGGTCAGATAATTACAGCAGAGATGCCCTTTTGATCCGGGACAGCGCGTGACACTTCTCCCCCTGGAAGTGGTGATAAACAGGGTATTTCTGTGCAGATCCTGAGCCGGTATTTCATCCTTGCTCTTTACCTCCCGACACGGCAGGTCCCGCAGCATTCCCAGGGCATGCTGCGATGCTTCGTAAGGCAGGGCGTCCGTGGTGATATAGACCGAGGAAAAATAATTATTGTAATAAGTTGAAAAGTTCATGAATGTTCTCTTTTAATCCCAGCAGACGGTCGGTTCTCTTGGCATACTCCCCGGGTGTCCGGAAACCGAACTGAATACGAAACTCGCCGCCCTCAAAATAAGGAGCGGCCTCTAATGATATTCCCGATCCCTTCAACCACTGTGTCTTAAATCCGGTGAACCTTTGTTCCAAAGCGGACAACCCGGGATATCGCGACCGGACCGCGGTGGCAGGGGGGTCGGGGGAGGCAAAGACGGAATGGATAAGTTTCTCCGCGCCGGACGGGGACAACCCGTCCCGTTTGATGGTCTCAAGGATATATATACAGAGCAACCTGCGGTTGCTGAAACTGAACTGTTGCTTTGTTTCCAGCAATTTTTGAAAAAGACATACCGGCAGACCGGACACACGATCGGCGGTTTTAAAATCCACAAGGCCTTTTTCAAGTAACTGCCGCAGGGCGGAGCCAAAGTCGCGATAGCGCTTTATTTTGGTGATAAAATCCGCTTCCCGGTGTTTCTCAACCCAAAGGGAGATGTCCGCAGCCGAGACTTGCAGACTGTTTTTTTCCATATAGTGCAGGATTCTTTCTTTTTCTTCCCAGGTATAGTATCCGGCCCGGTCCTCAAGCAGCAGGGCCAGGCGCAGCCGTTCTCCCGGTCTGTTTTCCGTTCTGGGGCTGCACGGCAGCGGGGAAATACCCAGTTCCCGGGCGCGCCTGGCCAGAGCGAATCCCCAGACCAACCCGTGTTCCGTAAGCGGTAAAGGGGGATAAAGCTCTTGTTTTATTATCTCATCATCCGGACGGAATGTATCATCAAATACATCAAGTTCTCCGTTTCCGGATAACAGTTGTTGCGGTGTCATTTGTTTCATCAGCGTATGGTAACAAAGTTTAAGTCTTTGGCCAAGTGGAGAAAGGTAAAAGCAGCAGTTATAGATGGAAAAATGGAGAACTGCGCATTGTGCGAATTCGGCGCCCGGCGGTTCGGGCCCACGTAATTTTATCTTGTTTATGTGACTTTTTTGCCTTCTGCGCGTATACTAAAAAAGGAGGATGACGGCATGAGCATTATAATGAAATATCTTGTACTGTTATGCATTATGATAATGGTTTTTTCCTGTCTGACCCCGGGGAATGAACAAAACACGGGGGAGAAGGAGGACCAACCTTTGATATTAATTATCAATTATCCATACCAGATCTGGTCCGACGATCCCACAAAAATCCATGTGACGCTGTTCAAACAGGATTTTACCCCCGCGGTCTCCGCCCAGGTAAAGGTGGACGGTACACGGGTCGGGACCACGGACGGAAACGGCACCTGTATATTTGATTATAAACCCGCAAGCAACCAGACCCACCTGCTTACGGCCGGCCTGAAAGAATGGGGCAAGTATTATACCGTAAGCAAATATTTTACCTGCAACGCACGGACCGTAAGTTTCAAGGCCAAGCGCCTTTATGTCTACACCGACAGGGGGGTGTATAACCCGGGACAAGATATTCTGATCCGTATTCTGGCCTGGCAGCTGAAGCGGGAGTACAGCCCGATTTCGAAAACAAAGATCCAGCTGCTCTTCCAGGATACAAAAGGAAAGGTATTTGCAGGAGAATATGTGACCACAAACGAGTTCGGTGTGGGAAGTACCGCAATCAGTCTGCCGTCGCATATTCCCGAGGGCGACTATGACCTGGTGGTGCTTTACGAACAGGCCAGGGAATCTACGCGGTTGCGCATAAAGCGTTTCCGCCCGCCGGTAATTAATATTACCCATGATCTGAAACGGTATTTCACCCCATCCTCCGCCGAATTTCACACAAAGGTTTCATTAAGTTATTTCTCCGGCGGCAAACCTGAGACCGCCGCCCTCCGTCTTTCATTCGGCACCGCCAAAGGCCGGGAGATCTTCGCAAAACAGTTTACCTCGAAAACCGCGACGTTCGATATCTCCCTGGACAAACAGGACCTTGACCGTATAAAACAACAGCTTACCCCGGAAACTGAGGTAAAACTGAAACTCCGGGCCAGTGACGGTTACGGCCAGAGTGATGAGGTGGTTTGGGACATGACCTATACGGCCAGGCCGTTTTACGCGGTACTGGAAACGGATAAGGATGCCTACCCGCAAAGTGAAGCCGTCAGCCTGCTGGTCAAGGTGGTTGATCTGGACGGGCAGCCCGCGGCACACATCCCGCTTTCACTGAATATAGATTCGCTGCAGCTCAAAAAATCCGCCGAGACGGATGATCAGGGTGTGGCGAGCTTCGCCTTCCCCATGCCCGACCGTTCGGTCACCGCCGTCATCCGCAGTCCGATCATGGACTCTCCCCTGGGACAGCGGGTAATCCCCTTTCAAGATAAAAAACCCATGGTCTCCAAGGTAACAGAACTCCCCAAACAGGCAGGCATGAAAACCCTGATAACCGTACGGTTTGACAGCGGGTATGTGCCCGTAGAAAAGGTTGTTCATGTGGATTTCACCGATATTTCAGGTTCATTGGTGACCGCCGATTCCATTCCCATTCGTAAGCAGGGGGACGGGTATACGGCACAGGGAGAGGTAAGCGTACCGACCTGGGGAACAATGCTGGTGAACCTCTACTGCTGCGCGGTCAAAAAAGAACAGAGCGGAGCCCCGTACTCCCCGCAGACCGTGGGGTTTATTACCGAGGGCCAGCACATTACCTTTTACCCGGACAGAAAACTGGAGATCACGGTAGATAATTTCAAGCCGTCCTATGCTCCCGGTGAAAAAGCCGTTTTTACTATCAGCGTCAGCGGCGGTACGGGAGAAAAATGCCTTGGGGTGTCGATCACCGACGCGGCCGTACTTTCTTTGCTCAACCCGTTTATCAAGCAGCCGTTCGGTCATTTTTACAATCCGCAGGCAAAAGTAATTGCCACCGGTGGTGCGGGTGTACTCACCTGGCCGGTGGTGGACCGGAACTGGGGGTATCCATGGAGAGATATCGCCTATACAAACTGGGGCTGGAAGGCCCCCGGTAATCTGATAAATCCGCAGGGGTCCGCAAAGGACGCCGAATCCAACGAGGTGGATGAAGCGCTTCCCGGTGCCACTGCCGGTACTGAGGACAAGCCGCTCATGGAAAAATCCGTCCAGGCCGAAGATGCAACCACCACCTCAGCGGACGGCAGAAACAGGTCGGGGGAAAAGCCCGCAACAGCCCCCGCGCCGAAGATCATCATCCGCACCCGTTTTCCCGAAACCGCGCTTTGGGAACCTGTGCTTACCACAACCCACAACAAGGCCGGGGTACAGGTAACACTGCCGCATGAGATAACAACCCAGAAACTGACGATTATGGCCACCGATAAACACGGCTACCTGGGATTCGTACAGAAGGATATCGTGGTGACGCAGCCGCTTTTTATCCACTCACTCTTTCCCGTGTCATTTATACGGGGAGACAAGATTACGGTCAGGGCGGTGGCCCGCAATCTGTCCGAAACAGCCGTTTCGGCTACCGCGTCTCTGGAAAGCGACAGCTTAACCGTCATCGATCCCAAACCCCGTTCGCTGACCCTGCAGCCGGGGCAAAGCATGGTGTTGGCATGGGATATAAGCGCAAGCACCTGTGGGAAAGGCAGCTACCGGCTCTCGCTTGCATCCCCCGGTTTCAAGGACATTGAGGAAAAAAAGTTCACCGTCCTTCCGGCGACGCCGCCTGCAGTACAGACCGTTAAAGCAGAGATAAAAAACGGCACGGATTTCAGCAATTCCTTTGCGATTGATCCGGCGGCCGACTATTATACCGCCACCCTGAACGTGGCACTTCCCAACGTGTTTCCCGCGTTTGAGGCATACTTTGCCTTTGATGTTTCCCCCTGGTATACACCGTGGGCGGTGTCCGCAACCGTATTAATGAACACCGCTCTGCTGGATTACAGCGCCGGGTTGGACAAGGGAAACGCTTTCCGCGATGAACTGCTGGCCAAACTCAACCGGGCGGCCTTGTTACTCACCTCTTCCCAGCTGGAAAACGGATCGTGGGGGTTTTACCCGGCGGCCGTCATAACCAAGAATTCCGCCGTGTCGCAGAAATCGAACGCAAACCTGTATTACACGCTTTCCTGTTTACGGGCCCTGTGCGAGCTGAACGACGCGGGTATTTCGATAGATCCACATACGATCTCCGGTGCGGTACGGTATATCATGAACAACCGCAACAAAACCGGGTTGTGGTCATCCAAGGATGCCTTTTTCTGGGACGTCTATAATGAGGAAACGGATGACGCGCTGAGTGCCGAGGTTTTTGAGGTACTGGCCTATGCCCTCTCACGGGTTCCGCAACTGAAAAACATAGAATCCCAGATGCTGCCGCTGAAAAAGATTATGCTGGATCTGGTTGCCGGAGGCCCGCAGGAACCCATGACCGCTGCCGCCGCGCTGCAGGGCCTGATGTATCTGCGGAACTATTACAAAGACCAATCTCTTACTCCGGTTATAAAAAACGGTATCCGGGCCCTGATCAGATTGAAGCGCACCGCGCACTGGGAACCCCATTGGTACCATGCCTATGGCGGGATGGTGGAACTGAACGCGCGCATTCTTTCTTTATTGGCCGAATTCGATCCACAGGGATATGAAGGATACCTGCGTGAGGGAATCACCTGGTTGTTATCCACGCGCGAGGCCTGGGGTGCCTGGCATAATGAAGTCGGAACGGCGAACGCCGTCCGGGCGCTACTGCGGTGCGGCCGCTTTACCGATGAAACATCGTCCGTAATTACTATAGCGGTGAATAACAAACAGGTGGCCCGGGTGGATATCGATCCGGCGGATCCGTTTCTAGCGGCTGCCAAACTGGCGTATTTCGAAATCACCCCATGGCTGCAAAAGGGCAAGAACAACGTTCGTGTCAGTTATAACGGCGCCTTGACCGCTTCCGTTATTCTCAGTAACCGCCAGTGGTCACGAAAAACACCGTCTATTTCCGGGCAGGTAAGCCTGATCAGAACCGCGCCGCCCACGGTTTCCCTCGAGCAACCGGTACAGATCAACCTGACACTCTTAAATCCGACAAAGATCGGCTTCCTGTCAATCGCCGAATCTCTTCCCTCCAACTGTGAACCGGAGAGAAACAGCCTGGACACGCTTGTGGCAGACGGCCGGCTAACCGGGTATACGATCCATGAAGGAACTCTTTATCTTTCACTTGCCGGAGGAAAAGAAAAACAAATCATCAGCTATCGTATTATTCCGGTCCGTCCGGGAACGAGCATTTTCAGCGCGACCCGGGTCATCGATACAAAAAGGGGAACCGTCCTCCTTTCCGTAAAGGTACCGGATCTGACCGTCAGATGAATGTGAACACATCGGCAAAAAAGGCTTGAAATTCGTCAGGTTTCGATTTAAGGTAGGAAAGAAAGTAATAACGAAGGAGGAACCAACGGATGTTAAAGAAATTGATGCTTATCCTGTTCTGTGTTCTTGTGGCCGGAGCATTTACCATGTGTGACAGCGGCAAAAAACCGACGGACCAACAGGGAAATACGGCACAGGGAGAAGCCATGGAAAATACGAGCCAACCCGCGGGGAAAATACCGGTTGGCAAGCAGTTGGACGCGGTCTGTATGTATGAAGGCCTGGGCATGAGGAATATGCCGGTCAATACAAAATCAGCGGAGTTCAAATGGATCGGAAATATTAAGCTGGGGGATGTAGTGACCTACCTGGGGGAAACCGCGAAAGAGGACAATAAAGCGGACGGCTATGACATGATAAAAGTCAAAGACCTGAACGGCAAGGTTGGCTGGGTTTTTTACGTGAATATGGTGGTTGACGCCAAACCCGGTGTTGCCGTTGCCACCACAAAAATCTATTCCACCCCGCAGCTTACCAGTGTTACCAGTAAAAAGCTGGAACCCATGTCCATTTTCGGGGTATTGAAGGGGGAAACAAAGGATAATTTTGCACAGGTGGCGGTTAATCCCGAATATCCCTTCTGGCTGGTAAGTGATGATATTTCCACGGCGGACTATGATGTTGCCCTGGCCAGGCTCTATACCATCGCCAAAGGCCAGTTAAAAGCGGGAAAAATTTCCAAGAAGCAATACGCGGATAAACTGGATGAGATGCGCTCGGACAAACTATACGCCAATTCAGTGTTTTTGCCGGTGATTGACGAGGAATACCAAAAACTGGTAATGGAACTTGAGTCGGACAACGGCGGCGGAAACAACCAGTCTGATTCCGACAACCAGGCCACAGACGACAGCACGAACGACGACACCGGTACGGACGCAGGAGATTAAGTTTATTTATATAGTGGAAATCAATTTAAGGACATTCCGGGTCATCCTGTGAATGTCCTTTTTTTATGTGTAAGCATTTTGCTTGACAATTTCAGTACAGACGCGTAGGATGAAAATCCGATAAACAGGAGGTAAGCATGGGCTTAAAACAGGATTGCTGCGGCGTCGCGGTTGTCGGCTGCGGGACTATCGGCAGTGCCGTCGCCGCGTCCCTGGTAAAGGAACAGGCGCTGCTACAGACAAAATTCTCACCGCAAATAATGCTTCGTGCCGTTGTTGACGTGGATTTTACGCAGGTACAGCGGGCTGGTCTGGATGAAGCACTCTATAAAACCGACTATCGCGCCGTTATGGATGACGAGGACATACATATTGTGGTTGAACTTGTCGGCGGGAAGACCGTGGCCAAAGAGATTATAGAAGCCGCCCTGAAGGCAAAAAAACATGTGGTAACGGCAAACAAAGCTCTGCTGGCGTATCACGGTAATGAACTCTTTGCCCTGGCACGGGCCAATGGGGTCAGTATCGGTTTTGAGGCCAGCTGTGGGGGGGGCATTCCCATCATCCGCGCTCTTTCCGACGGACTGATCGCCAACCGTATTGATGCATTATTCGGTATTGTAAACGGCACCTGTAATTATATTTTAAGCTCCATGACCGGCGAGGGAAAAAGTTACGAACAGGCCCTGCGTGAAGCCCAGCAGAAGGGGTTTGCCGAGCCCGATCCTACGTTGGACGTGAACGGTGAAGATTCGGCGCATAAGCTGGCAATCCTGGCCGCCCTGGCTTTCAGCCAGAAGATCAATTACTCGGCCATCCAGGTTGAGGGTATCGATACTCTCCAGCTCTGTGATGTGGACTACGGACAGGAGCTGGGGTATGTGATCAAACTCCTTGCCATAGCCAAACGGGAAGACGGGGGAATAGCATTCAGCGTGAAACCCGCCTTTATCTCCAAGGCGCATCCCCTGGCCTGGGTCGGCGGCCCGTTTAACGCGGTAAGTGTTTACAGTCATAAGACAGGCCATACCATGTATTACGGCAGGGGGGCCGGTCCCGAACCCACGGCATCCGCAGTGGTTGCCGATGTTGCCGATATCGCCATCGGAACCGCCTTGGTAAAATTCAACAGCCTCAAGATCTGGCCCGACCTTCACGTGAAAAACAAACTGCTGCCCGTCAGGGAGTGCAACAGCCGGTTTTATATCCGTGTAATGGCAGTGGACAGCCCGGGCGTCCTGGCCAAAATAGCCGCGATATTGGGTAAATTCACTATCAGTATAAAATCGGTATTGCAGAAAGAACTGTCCCCGCAGAACACTCACCCACAGGGAGTTCCGGTGGTCATCACCACCCATACCGCTCCGGAAAGCAGTATTAACTCCGCTTTACAGGAAGTGGATACACTGGATGTGATAACCGACAAAAGTGTCTGTATCCGGATTGTGGAGGAACATGAAGAATACTAAATATATCATCGTAATCATCGACGGCGCGGCCGATAATCCCGTAGCTGATCTTGATAATTCCACTCCACTCGAAGCGGCACATATTCCTACGCTGGATTGGATGGCTGCCCGGGGAATCATGGGCAGCGTACATATGATACCCGAGGGGATGTCACCCGGCTCGGATGTGGCGATTATGTCGCTCCTGGGATACGATCCGGGGAAATATTATACCGGCCGTGCCCCTATTGAAGCCGAAGCACAGGAACTGCAGCTAGATCCCGATGACTGGGTGTTTCGCTGCAACCTGGTAACCATAAAAAACAATATCATGAAAGACCATTCGGCGGGTAATATTACCAGCCGGAAGGCGGAAACACTCATCAAGCTGCTGAACAAAGACTGCCCGCTTCCCGGGGTCAGGTTTTATCCGGGAGTGAGTTACCGAAACCTGATGAGCCTGGACCACGATATTACGGTACAGACCGTCCCCCCCCATGATATCCTTGAAAAGGACATCTCAGATTTTCTTCCCAAAGGACAGGGGGGAAAGGATCTTCGTGCACTGATAGAATGGAGCGCAACCATCCTTGCCCGGGAGAATAACCACGACGCCACGCATATCTGGTTGTGGGGCCAGGGGAAGAAACCGCTCCTTCCTTCCTTCTTCCGCCGTTTTTCCAAAAAAGGCGCCGTGATCACGGCGGTAGATCTGGTCCGCGGTTTGGCCAGACTCATCGGCTGGGATATCATAGAGGTGCCGGGGGCCACCGGCGATTTTCATACCGATTACCACGGTAAAGGCCTCGCGGCAATAAAGGCGATAGAAGAGTATGACGTAGTCTGCGTTCATGTTGAAGCACCGGACGAGGCAGGGCATAAAGGTGACGCGCATGAAAAAAAGCAGGCTCTGGAAAAGATTGATAAATCGATCATAAAACCTATTCTTGATGCACTGCATCATTCGGCGGCACAGTGGTCATTGCTGGTACTTCCCGATCATCCTACACCATGCGTGATCAGAACACATACCGCCGATCCTGTTCCTTTTGTCCTGCTGGATCATACCCGTACCGAACCGGTCGCTCCTCCCGTTTTTTCAGAGAAGGCGGCCGCAGACCGGCATCTGCTGATAAACGAAGGACATACGCTCATCCAGAAAATCCTACAGGGGTGGGTCAGCAATCACTGAAAAACTCCAAATCGAATATATTACTATAACAATATAAGGATTTCCTAAACTATTGACAGACATGAGTCGATCATGTTAGTATAACAAACCGGACAGTAGAAGTGGAGGTAACGATGGCAAACGGGAATATACCCAAAGCCTTGGAGGACGTATTTGCGGATAAAGTCTACTGTGCAAACTGTATCCACTGCAAACTGATTAAGGTTGCGGTCGGAGACGGAAGCCAGTTCTACCTCAGAGTACGCTGTGATGCAGGTAAATGGAAAAAGAAGCTTGGTGAAGAAAAATTTTACAAATACTTTACGGTAGCAAGACGGAGTTGTGAGAATTGTGAAAGCTATGAACCGATGGGTGAACCGAAGGAATTCCTTAAAGAACTCAAAAAGTGTCTTCCAATTAAAGATGAGATATACACGCATTAAGAGAATCGTCCCCGGAATAATCTTTCTCTTTGCCGTGGGAATATTGTTTGTATCCTGCGAAAGCTGTAATCTGGTCATTTCCGATAACATGTTGCCGGCCGAATATTTTCAGAAGGCCGAAATTGCATCCCAGAAAAATTGCTATGATGTTGCCATTTCCTATTACCAGATATTTCTTAAAAAATACCCGAATAATATCGAAAAGGGCATATGGGCCGAATATGAAATAGCCATGCTGTATCATAAAAAAGGCGAGAATGAAAAGGCCCTTGGTATGTTCAAAGATATTTTGGCGCGGTATGATTCCGATACTTCCGGGACCTTACCACCGGCACCGAAAACCCTGACGCAAAGGGTAATTACCAATATAGAAAAATCCATGAAAAAATAACTCGTTACTGCGGAAGAATGATGGTGTGAATGATGATCCCCATGTCTTTCGCGTCTTTGAATACCATATCAGCAGTAACATATCCTCTCGGTCTTGGATGCGGCGGGGCGTCTCCGATCAGAATAATGAGTCGGTGTTCCGCCTGCCACGAATATGTGTGAATACCGGCATAGAGTGCTTCATACACCGCTTCCGGAGTATCCGTGCCGCCGTGTACTCTCGCGGCATTGATGATTTTTTGAATTTTAGCCGCGTCACTCGAAAAGGGAAACGGTTTTAACATATACAGTTCAAAATAATCTCTATAATAAAGGATCCCGATACGCAGGGGTGTATACACCTTAAAATACTTTTTCACAAGGCCCACAAGCCCCTTTTTTACGTAGCTGATATCATTTTCCATGCTCTGCGTGGTATCTATGGCCAGTACCAAATCGAGACTCCCGTCCGGTACGGTTTGCAGGATCTGTTCCAGTTTGGGGAGAAGATCCTCCTTGCCCCTTGAAACCAGGGCCTCTCCCCCACCGTTTTTGGCGATGGTACGCAACGCCGTCAGTGTTTCCGGGATATAGGTATTTTCCGCCGCTCCGGTAAACGGTCTTTGTATAATACGCATCTCAAACGGATTGTCCATATAACCACCGGAATAATCCGCGTACGGTTTGGCAAAACAGCGGATGTTTAAAAAGGTTTTATTCACTACCTGCATCTCACCCGTACGCGACCACGGGTACCCGTAAACAACCACAAAGGGTATCAATATATGGAATGCCTGTCCCAGCTTCGGATACGGTTCCGGGGTGGAATCGATAAGTGAGTACAATCCCTTCTTCAGGAACTCTCCGTTTAACATTCTCTTTTCATCACCATTAATGGGATTATAGGAACTGCTGCGCAGGGCGTATGAATGCAGTCTCTTTTTGGGATCGGCTGATGATTCCGTAATCAGAACCGAGGCGATATCCGGTTTTTTACGGATCCACAGGTGATATCCGCCTTGGGCTGCCTGTTCGATAATAATATCATCAGGACTGAGTGATAAATCGACCTGTGCGGCAACGTCATACAGCAGGAAGGAAAGAAACAGGATGCAGAGCAGGTTTTTTTTCATACTACATTAATATAATCGGTGCAGAACCCCGGGGTGTTAAGTAAGAGAGCATAGTTTGAAGCCCGAAGCCGGGAGGGAAGCTACTCTACCGTAACACTTTTTGCCAGGTTACGCGGCTGGTCCACGTCCCTGCCCAGTTCCACGGCGCAATAATAGGCAAAGAGCTGTAACGGTAACACCATTACATAGGGACTAAAAATCGCCGGTATCTTTGGGACCGAAAAAAAATCGTCCGCAATCTCCTTTATTTCGTCATCCCCGTCATTACAGACGGCAATGACCTTTCCCCTGCGCGCCTTCACCTCTTTCATGTTCGAAATCACCTTATCCCGCAGGCGGTCATCGGGAACTAGAAAGACACTGGGCGTCTCTTCGTTGATCAGGGCAATCGGGCCGTGCTTTATCTCCGCGGCGCTGTAGCCTTCAGCGTGTATGTAGGAGATCTCCTTCAGTTTCAAGGCCCCCTCCAAAGCCACGGGATAGTTGATCCCCCTGCCTAAAAAGAGAAAATCCTTGTAATCGGCATAACGTTTTGCCATATTTTTTAATTCTGAGGCTTTGTCCAGTATCTTTTGTATATGCTGCGGAATTTCCTGAATATTTTTAAGGTACCATTCCCCGGATTCAAAAGACATGTGCCGCATTCTTGCCAGAATAAGATTAAAGAGGTAGAGGGCAGTGATTTGAGAGGTAAAGGCCTTGGTGGAAGCGACCGCAATCTCCGGTCCGGAATGAATGTACACCCCACCGTCGGACTCACGGGCGATGGTGGAGCCGACTACATTACAGATCCCCAGTACCGTTGCCCCCTTGCGCTGCAGTTCGCGCATGGCATACAGGGTATCCGCTGTCTCACCCGATTGTGAGACGGCGAAATAAAGCGTATTGCGTTCCACCAATGGATTGCGGTACCGTACCTCGGAGGCCAACTCCGCTACACAGGGAACGCGTGCCGTGAATTCCAGCAGGTAGGCCGCTACCAATCCCGCGTGAAACGAGGTTCCGGCAGCGATTATTTTGATCCGTTCGATATTGAGAAGCTCCTTTGTAGACAGGTTAAGCCCCCCCAGTTTGGCCGTGGCCTGTTCGCTTTCGGTCCTGCCCCGGTAGGCACGGGTAATGGATTCGGGCTGCTCAAATATTTCCTTTTCCATAAAATGGGCAAACCCGCCCTTTTCGATCTGCTGTAACTCCCAGGTAATCTCATCGATTTTTTTGTTTACGGGACGATCGTTCAAATCCGTGATATGGTAGTCCTCGCAGGTCACCGTGACTACCTCACCGTCTTCCAGGTACACAACCTGTTTTGTATGTGCCAGAATGGGGGTCACATCGGAGGCCAGAAACATTTCATCATCTCCGATCCCTATCACCAGTGGGGAACCGTTACGCGCGCCCACAATCTTAAAGGGTTCGTCGATATGCACGCAGACAATTCCGTATGTTCCCTCAATAAGGATCAGAGACTCCTTCACCGCCTGTTCCAGATTCCCTTTATAATTCTGAGAGATGAGATGTGCCAGGACTTCCGAGTCGGTTTCGGTTTTGAACACGATCCCCTCGGACTCAAGTTTGGCTTTCAGCACACTGAAGTTTTCGATAATACCATTGTGCGCAATCACGATCTTTCCGCTCATATCCGTATGCGGATGTGCATTAGCGTCGGTGACCCCGCCGTGTGTCGCCCAGCGGGTATGGCCTATCCCGTACATGCCCTTCAGGTCTTCCGGCACGGCCGCTTTCAGATCTTTTATCTTGCCCGTCTTTTTTATGATGGTAAACGACCCGTTATTCCCCACACAGATGCCGGCCGAGTCATAGCCGCGGTACTCCAGTCTTTTTAAGCCTTCCAAAAGAATTTGAGCGGCGGGTCTGGGCCCGCAGTAGCCGATTATTCCGCACATAATTTGATCCCCTTCCTCGTCTTGGTGTTTTAGGCCGGAAATATTCTTGATAACGAAAGTATACCCTTAGTACAGGATAAATATCAATATTATTAATAATATGTTTAAAATATGGAAATACTGTGGCCGCAAAGTAATCAGATCATTTCGGTGATAGAGCGCAGCGTCTCCTCATTCGCCAAAACCAACTTGTCACCTTTAATTTTCACCACTCCCTGTTTTTCCAGTTCACCGATGATTTCAGTGACGCGTACCTTGGGAATATCAAGCTCAATACCGATCTCTTCCAGAATTGTATTGTAGTTTAACGTATCGGACTCCTTGTCCTGCTCCTTATAGGCATAATATAGGCTGATGGAGACCAACCCCCTATCATAATGGGGAACCAGGTGCTTGAGTTTCAGATTGGCATTATGAAGCCGCCTGCAAAGTTTATCAATCATATTCACGGCGATTTCCGCATTTTTTTGCATAAGATTTAAAAAACCGCTGCGGTCAAACTCCAGGAGTTCCACGTCCGAAAGGGTAACCACTGTGGCCGTACGTTTTATTCTTGATACAAGCGCCATTTCGCCAAAGAACTCACCCTTGCCGAGTACCGCCAAAATATACTCTTTTCCGCCGATATTCTTGGTGATTTTGACCTTGCCCTGCTGAATAATGTACATGGTCTTGCCGCTGTCCCCTTCTTTACAGACCATTTCACCTTTTGACAGTACCTTCCCGAAATTTTCAAATATTAAAGATTTTTCTCCCATATTCTGCTTCCGGCCTCCTTTTTATCACGACCTTAAGTATAAATATATTTTTTTTTTGTGGCAAGAAAGCAAAACAAAAATAAAACGCGTATTACTTAATAAACAGCAAAAGGAGAACAATGATGAGAAAAATGATTGGTTTACTGCCGGCAAGTTTGGCTTGCCTTATATTTTCCTGCGGACCGGTGTCCGATCTGGGTGTTCCCCAAGAAACCGACATGTATCCACCGCGGTTTCGGGGCATCACCGCGACAAGCCGTACCGAGATAAGGATTGAATTTGACGAACCGGCCTTCCTGCAGAGCGACTCACTGAGTATCAGTCCCGCCCTTTCGGTCCGGGATGTTACCCGGGATGCGGATGCGGTCAGCATTAACACGGAGGCGATGACTGCGGGGCAGGAATATACGGTTGAAGCCGTGGCTGTTGACGGTGAAAGCAACTCCCTCTCCTTTGCCGCGGTGTTTTACGGCTTTAATCCCGCCAAACCACTGATAAAGATAAATGAGTTCACTACACAGGGATCAAAAACCCATCCGGACCTGGTAGAATTAAAGATACTTTCAAACGGAGATATGGCGGGACTCACTTTTTATCAGGGGGTGGCGGAGAACTGGACAAACCGCTTTGTTTTCCCCAAAATGCCGGTAAAAAAAGGGGATTTCATTCTTCTGCACTTTAAGCCGGAACATATCCCTGCGGAGATAAACGAAATTCAGAACAAGACCCAATCCGGCGGACTGGATGCCTCACCCCTGGCGTTTGATTTTTGGGTATCCGACGGTAAGGGGCTGTCCGGCAATAACGGGGTGCTGTCCCTTTACGACCAACCCCGGGGGATCATAATCGACGGGGTGCTTTACAGCAACCGTACCTCTGATTCGGATGAAGCCTACGCGGGTTTCGGCAGCAATAAAACAAAGATAAAAGCCTACACCCTTTTTTCCGCCGGAGCATGGGCCGCCTCTTCCGGAGATATCCGGCCCCAGGACGGCATTAATCCCGACAATTCAACCGCGACCCGTTCCATGTGCAGAACCGGAGAATGCACCGATACCGACTCAAAAAATGACTGGCATATCGTTCCTACCGGTAAGTCAAGTTTTGGAGAGGAAAACTGTGAAGAACAGTACCGTCCTTAAAAATGTTTTGTCAAAAGATCGTCGATGACCGGCCTGGGGACCGCCCCGACCTTTTTATCCACCACTTCACCGTTTTTAAAAACAAGCATGGTCGGAATACTGACAATATTAAATTCGGAGGCAAGATCCTGTTCCTCATCAACATTAATCTTGGCAATCTTCAACTTATCACTGTAATCCTCGGCTACTTTTTCAAGTACAGGATCCATCATCTTACAGGGCATACACCACTCGGCCCAGAAATCAGTCAATACGACTGTTTTAGACTCCAACACCTCCTGCTTAAAATTGTCCTTAGTGACTTTAATTTCAGATCCCACTGCATACCTCCTTAGTATTTCTTTTTGAATTCCTTTAAGCGGAAATCTTCAATAACTTGCTTTACATGTGTCAAAATACCTTCAAGGATAACCTTATTTGCATCATCCATATTGGGGTTCTTATCCTCTACCGTCTCCAGTACAGTAACAATATCATGCAGCATAAACGCCGCCTCTAGAATATAATTCTTTTCTTCCTTATCGACCATTGTATAATCCCTGGGAAAATGATTGAGTCTGGTTACATAACGTTCCAATTTTGACGGGATCCCCTCCTTACTGCTGCCGCCCAGCTCATGCAGCTGGGTTTCCAGGGCCATCATCGTCTTGGTGCTTAAGGCGTAACTGGTAGACTTTAAAACCGTATACAACCGGGGCCAGACCTCCTGTTCCAGGGTATGCAAAGCGCCGAAAAGTCTGCGTATCTCCTCATTGGCGTCCTTATGGAAGTTTATGTCATTATATTTTCGTATCTTTTTAACATTCTCCTCCATGACCCTGTCCGCAAAACTTTTCTCCTTCACCTCAGTAGTTTTAATTTCTTTATTCAGGTATTTTTCTTCAGCCCGGTGCAGCAGTTCTTCGATGGCATCGATTTCGGCCAAGAGAAAACTGGAGATATCCACATTGTTTTTTAAAGCATGCAGATAGCGGTTTTCAAACTCACGTTTATAGGAGAGTGATTTAAAATATTTATAATGGTACTCGTCGTATTTTTTCCTTATTTTTGCGACGACACCGGTTATTTCTGTGGGAGTTAATTTACGAATCTTGGCCATACTATTATTTATAGGAGTAAATGCTCTTCTCTGTCAATGCTTTCTCCGGATATCCCGGATAAAGCCCGTATTTTTTTAAATACGGCATCCGCAAAACCCCCGTCCTTAAGGTGCGCCTGTATTTCACGAACGAAGGCCGAACCGATTATAGCGGCGTGTACCTCCGGGCATAATTTCTCAAGCTGCTCCCTGGTTGAGATACCGAACCCCGCCAGCACCTTGAATCCCAGCGATTTTGCCGCGCGCAAGAAATCGATATTTTCCTCGTCTATCGCCGAAAAAGCACCGGTTATCCCCTTACGCAAAGCGGCGTATAAATAGGTTGTGCCCAATCCGGCGATCTTTTTCAGGCGTTCCGGTTCGGTATTGGGTGCCACCACCGGAATTACCTCCAATCCCAAGGATTTGGCCTGTGCGTAAAGCCCCTCATCCAAATCAAAGGGCAGATCGGGTACAATCAGCCCGGCGGCTCCCGCCTCCCGGGTTTGCTTTAAGAATGTCTCGATTCCTCTTGTGTAGACCAGGTTGCAATAACTCATAATGAATACGGGTATGGATGATTCCGCCGCAATCTGCTTTACCAGTCCGAATCCTTTGTCGACCGTAAATCCGCTTTCCAGCGCCCCCCCACAGGCCGCCTGAATCACGGGACCGTCCGCCGTCGGATCACTAAAGGGAAACTGGACCTCCAAAAATGCCGCCCCGCCTTTAATCATCGCGCGGGCGATTTTCATGGAACCTTCCGCGTCGGGATAATATGCCACAAGATGCGACATGATTTTGAACACCATCACCGTACCTCCTGTTTTAAGAATGAGAACCAGGCGTCTTTGTCCAGCTCCCGGGCCATAATGAACAGGTCTTTGTCTCCCCTGCCCGACATATTGACAATGACGGCCTTTTCTTTCGGATACTGCCCGGCAATCTTCAATGCCAGGGCTCCCGCGTGTGCCGATTCCAAAGCAAATACGATCCCTTCGTGCCGTGCAAAAAACTTTACGGCATCCAGTGCTTCACTGTCGCTCACCGACATAAACTCCACTCTTCCCGATTTTCCCAGGTAGGCCAGCTGCGGACCGATACCGGGGTAGTCCAGTCCCGCTGATATTGAATGGGTGGGCAGCACCTGCCCGTCCTCGTCCTGTAAAAAGTTTGATTTGTACCCCTGTACAATACCGGTCCTGCCCAACCCGGTCATGCGGGCCGCGTGCTCGCCCGGTCGGCTCCCCCTGCCGCCCGCCTCCGCACCCAACAGGCGCGGCTCCTTTTTTTCCAGGTAAGGATAAAAAAAGCCGATGGAGTTTGAGCCTCCCCCCACACAAGCAATCATAGCCGCCACATCCAGCCCCTGTTTTTCCGCTTCGGCCTCCACCTCGCGGCCGATGACGGCCTGGAACTCACGTACCATATCCGGATAGGGAGAAGGTCCCAGGGCGGACCCCAGCAGGTAGTGCGTGTTGCTGAAACTGGATGCCCAGTCCCGCAGGGCGTCGTTTACCGCGTCCTTTAGTGTGCGCGAACCGCTTTTTACCGGCACCACCTCCGCCCCGAACAGCTCCATCCAGAACACATTCGGCCGTTGGCGTGCCATATCCA
Organism: uncultured Spirochaetaceae bacterium; assembly: GCA_964634205.1. Lineage (GTDB taxonomy): Bacteria > Spirochaetota > Spirochaetia > SZUA-6 > RPPD01 > JAFGGG01. The sequence goes on along the minus strand of CAZWKE010000010.1, from coordinate 6,382 downwards.
CCTCACCCATATACACACGGCACTCAAGCCCCAGTTTGGCGCACATGGCGGCGGTGGCAAATCCGTGCTGTCCCGCCCCGGTTTCCGCGATGATCCGCGTTTTGCCCATACGCTTTGCAAGCAGCCCCTGCCCCAGGGCGTTATTGATTTTATGCGCCCCGGTGTTGGCCAGGCCCTCAAGTTTTATATATATCCGGGCCCCCCCGACTTCCCTGCTTGTATTTTCAGCAAAAAGCAGCGGGGTCGGACGACCGATGTAGTTCTTGGCATGCAGGATAAACTCCTGCTGAAACGTTTCATCGTTCATTGCCTCTGTATAGGCGTTTTCCAGTTCATCCAGCGGCGCCCGCAGTATTTCGGCCACATAGCGTCCGCCGTACTCCCCGAAAAAATCGTTATAGTATTTGTGCACGTTCTATCTCCTTGAAATAGGTTGTTAAGAGGTCGGGATCTTTCTTCCCCGGTGCAGCCTCAAGCCTGCTGGCGGCATCCACCAACTCAGGTTCAAAGCGGCGGATTATATCCGTAATGTTGTGCGGACCCAGTCCGCCCGCAAGCCAAAGGGGTTTTTCCTGTTTTGCCTTTTCGATCAGCTCACTCCCCAGGGTCTTCCCCGTGCCGCCGCGCAGATTATCGGCGGGCGCATCCACCAGCACACGCGGGCAGCGATACCCGGCAATGGCGTGTATGTCGTCAGCGCCCTTCAACTGAAGGACTTTGTAATAGGGAAAGGCAGTTTTGAAACAGGCCGCCGGTTGTTCGTCCCCGTGAAACTGGATGGCTGAAAGCAGGCCGTCTTCGAGCAGGCCGGATATCCGGTCATCAAGCCGGGCTTTTGCTCCCGCAACCACCACCCCCACCTTCAGTATGTCCAGGTCGGCCAGCTCCCGGGCCAGGGCCGGTTCGGCCCGGCGCGGTGATTCGGCAAAAATAAAGCCCAGCATATCCGCCCCCAGTTCCGCCGCCCGGCATGCATCTTCCTTATTGGTTATGCCGCATATTTTTACCAGCGGCCTCTCCTTCAGTTTTCGTGAAAACAATCGCGGCCAGAAGTCACCGCCGTCCCGGGCATATGCTTCCCGAATCTCCGGAATCAGCCCGGGATTGCGCATAACCGCTTCACCCACCAGAATACCGTTAAACCCCGCACTCAAGGCAAACAACGCATCCTCACCGCAATGGATCCCCGATTCAAAAACCAGGGAGGTTTCCCAGGTGATCCCCCGCTTGATCATCAGAGGCAGGGCCGGGTCCACGGTAAAGGTGGAAAGGTCCCGAGAATTAATCCCGGTAAAGCGCGGCTCGAAACTCCGTGCCTTCCCGATGTCCTCATCGTCATGGACCTCAAGCAGTACGCGTAAACCCAGCTGCCGGGCCGCTTTATACAGCATCTTCAGTTTTTCCGCCGACAAAATCGAGGCAATAAGCAGCACGGCGTCGGCGCCCGCCCGATAAGAAACAAGGATGTCTTCCTTTTCCAGCAGAAAATCTTTGCGCAGCACCGCCAGATCGGGAAACTTGTTTTTCACCCGCATCAGGTCATCCAGCGACCCGGAAAAATAATTTTGTTCGGTTAATATGGAAACGGTTTTTACCCCGTTTTCCACATAGGCCGCGGCCTGGGCCACGGGGTCCCTGCCCGCCGCGATATCCCCCCTGGAAGGGGAGCTGCGTTTAATTTCACAGATTAAAAAGGGATCACGGTTAAAAGGGACCAACGGCGCGCGACGCTCATCCGGTACCGGAGAGCCCATCGTGAAACCCTCTTTCTCGAGATCCTTTCTTCTCTTTCCGACTATCTCATCCCTGATATTCATGCCTGTACCGCTGCTTTTTGCGCTTCTCCCAATCTATTGCTCTGCAGGACAATGTCCTCAACCGCCGCTTTTACCTTGCCGCTTTCCAGGGCTTCCCTGGCCAGAGTATACCCTTGTTTAATGTCGGAGACCCTGCCCCCGATAAAAAGCGCGGCGCCCGCGTTTAACAGCACACATTCACGGATTGCCCGGCTGCCGCCGCCGTCCAGGATTTCCCTGGCCAGCTGCACGTTCTTTCCCGCGCTTCCCCCGACAAGCTCCTCCGGTCCGAACGGGGTGATTCCGACCTCTTCCGGTCTGAACTCGTATTCCCTCAGTTCACCGCTTTCGTCGATCAGGGCCACATGCGTAGGGGCGGTTACGGAAATCTCATCCATGCCGTCCGCACCGTGCACCACCATCACCTTCTCCACCCCGAGCAGCCGCGCGGCCTGTGCTTCTTTCACACACAGCTCTTTGTCGTAAATACCGATCAACTGCATTTTGGCCTCGGCCGGATTTGAAAGCGGTCCGATCAGGTTCATAATCGTCTTTATGCCCAGGTCCCGGCGTACCGGTACGGCGTGTTTCATGGCCCCGTGGTAAGCGGGCGCAAAAAGAAAACAAAAATTGGTCTTGTCCAAGAGTTCCCCCGCCGGCTCCGGTTTCAGATCAATGGTAATGCCCAACTCCTTATAAAAATCCGCGCTTCCACACAACGAGCTGACGGCACGGTTTCCGTGCTTGGCCACCGGTACGCCGCATGCGGCTACCACCAACGCGGCCAATGACGAAATGTTGAAGGTACCCAGCCCGTCGCCCCCGGTGCCGCACATATCGATCACGTCCTTAGTGGTATGCAGGTGTACCTTTTTCTTTTTCAGTACCGAGGCAAACCCGGCGATCTCATCGGCGGTATAGGTTTTACAGTTCAACCCGACCAGAATCCCGGCCACCTGGGAGTGGTTCAGATTGCCCTCGGTCAGCTCCTCCATAAAACCCTGGGCCTCGGTAAAACTGAGGTGCTCCTGTTTTATCAGTTTCCCCAGCATCTGCTTTACGGGGTAGGCCTCGCGGTGGTAATACAGAAAATTCTGTAATACCTTCTTTCCCATCTCACTGGCGATGGACTCGGGGTGAAACTGCACCCCTTCCAGAACGTATTCCTTGTGGCGGATACCCATGATCTCGCCGTCGGCCGCGGTGGCCGTGATCTCGAACTCAGGCGGCAGGGTCCCCTTTTTGACGGCCAGGGAATGGTAGCGGGTAAACACCGCGCTTTTGGGCAGATTGCGGAACAGTCCCCTGCCGTCAAGGCTCATACTCTCAACCTTGCCGTGGACGATCCTGGCCGCGCTCACTATCTCAGCGCCGAAGGCATACCCGATGCACTGGTGTCCCAGGCATACCCCCAGAATGGGGATCTTGCCCGCAAAATGCTTTACCACGTCCACCGAGACCCCGGCATCCAAGGGTGTGCCCGGTCCGGGAGAGATGATAATCCCGCGGGGATCAAGTTCCTCAATTTTTTTTACGTCAATCCGATCATTGCGGAAAACCTCTACCGGCTCGCTGGTCAGCTCACAGATATACTGGTACAGGTTATAGGTAAATGAATCATAATTATCGATTATTATATACATGGTTACACCTCCAGACCTACGGCCTTTTCCATGGCCTTTAATTTATTCTCGGTTTCCTCAAATTCTTTTTCCGGGACCGAATCGTACACAATCCCCGCCCCGGCCTGCAGCACCAGCAGGTCTTTTTTCTTGTACCCGCAGCGGATGACAATACAGGTATCCAGGTTGCCGTTCGGTTCCATGTAGCCCACAACCCCGGCATAAAAACTGCGCCGCATCTTTTCCAGGCCGTCCAGCACCTCGATCGCCTTTATCTTGGGCGCGCCCGAGACCGTACCCGCGGGGAAGGTCGCCCGAACGGCGTCCGCCCCGGTCCTGCCCTTTTTGAGTTTTCCCACCACCTCGGACACTATATGCATAACATGCGAATATTTTTCCAAGATCATGCTTTCCGTGATATGCACGCTCCCGGCCTCGCAGATCCTGCCGATATCATTGCGCGCAAGGTCCACCAGCATCAGGTGCTCGGCCAACTCCTTCTCGTCGGATAGCAGCTCCTTTTCCAGCGCCGCCTCCTCTTCGCCGGTTTTCCCCCGGTGGCGGGTGCCCGCGATCGGCCGGATGAGTACCTCCCCGTTTTTGACCTTTACATGGATCTCCGGTGAGGCACCGAAAAGCTGGAATGTCCCGCAGTCGATATAAAACATATAGGGGGAAGGGTTAAAGGAGCGCAGGCTGCGATACGCGTCCATGGCCGACAGATCGGTTTGGATATAGACCCTGCGGGAAAGAACCCCCTGGAACAGGTTCCCCTTGACAATCTCCTCCTTTATCTTCTCCACCCCGCGGATATAATCCTCCCGGTCGCGCGGTTGGGGCAGGATGTGTGAGCTAAACTGTTTTTCCGCCGGGACCATAAAATTGAAGTCCAGGTCATTAATCCGCGCTTCTATACGGGCAAACTCATTTTCCAGATCGATACTTTGCTCTTTGTAGTTCAATCCCAAAAGAATGATCGTATCCGTATAATGATCAAAGATAAGAAAGATATGCCCGAAAATAAACATGGCATCCGGAATATTCAGGTCATCCGGTTTCTGTATCAGCTTGATGGTATCGAAATGCGCGGCATACTCATAAGTCAGATATCCGATACCCCCCGCTGGAAAGGGAAAATCGTGAACAACATCCTTATGCTGGTCCGCAAAATAGAGCAGCACATCCAGGATGTCCTTCCCGCGGTTCTTTATCTTATAACTGGTGTCGTTCTTTTTTAAGAAGATACTGTTGGCCTTTTGGTACACCTTAAAGGCCTCTTTTACCAGCAGCAGCGACCAGCGCTGTCTTCCCTTGGCAAATGAAGCCGATTCCAGCAGTACCCCGGCATCCAGTTTGGTGGCCAGGGTGTAGGGAGTAAAACGCTCACCGCTGATCCTTCTTATCATATAATTGGTATATTCTGTTTTTACCGTGCTCAATGCTATCCTCCTAAAATTCGCCAAAAAAAAAGCCGCACTCCCTCTGTTGAAAGGCTTGCGGCTTATTACAAAATAAGCCGTAGACCCTGGCCATAACTCAAGGAACCAGAATCCGCGGCTTAAACCTTCTGCGTGCGGTTCTGGCGTTTACCGGAACCACCACCAATTGGCGTGTGCAGTGTATGAAGTATTAGATCTACCTAATAGTTTCATGGCACAATTTTTAAAGTATTCTCCTACTTTTGTCAAGGGGAGAACGATGATTTTTTTTAACCGGTTCTCCCCGTTCCCTTAAAATCATAATGACCTTTTAGCGGCCGACCCGCACTGCACGGGAATACCTTCCGGGCATTCATCATCTTCCGACAGCATCTCCCGGTTGGCCTTGCCGGGCGGCACCATGGGGTACACATTTTCCTCGCCGGATATGGGAACGTCGATCAACAGCGGACTGCGACCCTCCGCCGCCGCCGCGACCTCCGCCGGCAGCTCTGCGGCGGATTCCAGCCGTTTTCCCCGGATACCGAACTCACCGGCCAGGGCGGCAAAGTCCGGTTTCAGCGAAAAGCGCGAGGCCGAGAATATCTTCTCATAAAACAGCTCCTGCTGCTGGCGCACCAGACCCAACTCGTTATTGTTGAACAAAATGACGGTCACATCCAGATCAAGCTCCGCCAGGGTGGCCAGTTCCTGAATGTTCATATACAATGAACCGTCTCCGCTGATACACAACACACGCCTCCCGGGATTGGCCAGGGCCGCCCCGATTGCCGCGGGCAGGCCGAAGCCCATAGTTCCCAGTCCGCCGGAGGTCAATAAGGTGCGTGTCCGGTTGAAACCAAACCCCTGTGCGGTCCACATCTGGTGCTGCCCCACGTCCGTGGTCACGATGGTGTCCTCAGGGAGCAGCGCCCGCAGCCGCCGCAGCAGGCTGCGCGGATGCGAGCCGTTCGATTTTGCGGACCAGAGTTCGGGGAGGCGTTCCCTGGTATGTTCCACCTCCCGTCTCCAGCTCGTGCGCTCCCGCTTTATGATCAGGGGCAGCAGTTCAGGCAACACTTCCGCAAGATCGCCGACCAGCGACAGATCGGCCCGCTTGATCTTATGGATCTCCCGGGAATCAATATCGATATGAATAATTTCAGCCCGGGGACAAAACTCACTCACCCTGCCCGTGGCCCGGTCATCAAAACGCACTCCCAGCGCGATCAACAGGTCCGCCTTGTCCAGGATGTGGTTGGTGGCACGGGAACCATGCATACCCAGCATACCCAAAAACAGCGGATCATCGGCAGGGAAACACCCCAGGCCCATCAGGGTGGAGACCACGGGAATACCGGCGGTCCGGGACAGGGACACCAGCTCATTATGGGTACCGGAGGCAACGACTCCTCCTCCCACGTAAAGCAGCGGCTTCTCGGCCCGGTTTATGGCGGCAGCAATCTGTTTTATTGTCTTCCGCCCTGCCGTATCCTCCCGCCGCTCCCCGGCCGCCATCTCATCCGTGTCCACAGCCTCCCGCCGC
>CAZWKE010000009.1:63653-93275 GCA_964634205.1 uncultured Spirochaetaceae bacterium | reverse complement strand
CAATCCGTCAATATCATTTTTTATCACACTGGATTCAAAAGAAGAAATTGATACACTGTGGGGAAAGCTTATAGACGGTGGAAAAGAATTGATGGCGCTTGGGAAATATCCGTTTAACGAGTACTACGGCTGGGTGCAAGATACGTACAATGTGAGTTGGCAACTGATTTTAAACAAACCCGAGGGCGACTGGCGACCGAAAGTAATGCCATCCATTCTCTTTACTCAAGACAAAAACGGCAAAGCAGAAGAAGCGATAGCATTTTATACATCCGTTTTCAAAGATGCCAAGACCGGGCAGTTGGTGCGCCGCACTGAAGACAATCCAATGGCAAAAGCGGGTACACTCGCGTTCGGCGACTTTGCGGTTGAAAATACCTGGATTGCCGCTATGGACGGTGGGCAAGGCCACGAATTTAAGTTCAATGAAGGAGTGTCGCTTTTGATCAGTTGTAAAGACCAAGACGAGATTGACTACTACTGGGAGAAGCTCACCGCAGACGGCGGAGAAGAGAGCGTCTGTGGCTGGCTTAAAGGCAAATACGGTGTAAGCTGGCAGGTCGCGCCCGCCAACATGAAGGAACTCATGAAAAAGCCGGATGCATTCAAAACCATGATGAAGCAAAAGAAAATAATCATTGCCGAGTATTGAGAAAACGGAAAAATCAATGGAAAACATCGGTATCGTGGTAGAATCCCTTGATGAGGCCATCGGCAAAAGCTATACCGTATGTTTTGAGCGCATCACAAATCTTATTTAAGTCCTTAAAACCGCCGAGGTACAGCGGACCTCCGGCTTCAGGATCAAACGCATCCTACGCTCGCAGGTACTGATTATCGATGAGATCGGCTATACCCCCATCGAAAAGCGGGAGGCCAATCTGTTCTTTAATCTTATCAGTGAAATGTATGAAAAGCAGTCGGTGATTATCACCTCGAACAAATCCTTCTCGGTCTGGGCCGAGATGATGGGCGCTGAGATAATGACCACCTTGACACCTTTTATATGCGTAAATAGAATGTCCACTTACAGGCGGTGGTTATGTCGGGATTGTTTAAAAATATTGATTGCGTTGAGCTTTATGTGTCTGATTTGGACGAAGGAATCGAGTACTATTGCGGCCTTTTGGGGTTAAAGCTTCTCTGGCGCACGGATACAGCGGCGGGGTTGGGGATGGAAGATGATATATCCGAGGTTGTATTACAGACCGAACGGAAGGAAATGAATGTGGATTTCAAAGTTGACTCCGTTGGTGAGGCTTTAAAAGAAATTATAAAATCCGGGGGAACAGTTCAGCATGGTCCTTTCGATATTCCTATTGGGAAATGTGCCGTGGTGCACGATAAATGGAATAATAAATATGTAATCCTGGATATGTCAAAAGGGAGATACGTAACCGACGAAAAAAAGCATGTCATAGGCGTCGAAAAAATTGAATAGTGTAATAAAGATACTGCATTATAATGTTTTGGAGGAAACATGAAACATAAAAACAAGCTGAACAAAATTCTGGTATTGCTTATCATCATTTTTATACTTGGGGGGGTTACATCCTGCAATAAGAGTAAGGAACAGAATGAAGAAAAAGTTGTGGCAAAAAATGGTCCGCTGGTCACTGATTTGTATACCGCCGATCCGTCCGCCCATGTCTTTGCAGGGAAATTATATATTTATCCGTCACACGATATTGAAAGCAATGGGCCGGATGACGGGCTCGGCGGACAGTTTCAAATGAGGGACTACCATGTTTTCTCAATGAAGAAGGCCGGCGGTGAGGTAATAGACCACGGAGAGATATTAAATGTGGATGATATTCCATGGGCCTCAAAGCAATTATGGGCGCCTGACGCCGCTTATAAGAATAATTCATATTATTTTTATTTCCCGGCAAAAGACAAAAACGGGTTGTTCAGAATCGGTGTGGCCGTAAGTGATTCGCCGGCGGGTCCTTTCAAGGCGCAGCCGAAACCCATAAAAGGCAGCTTCAGCATGGACCCGTGTGTTTTTGTCGATGATGACGGCAAGGCCTATATGTATTTCGGCGGATTGGCGGGCGGCCAATTGGAAAAATGGCAGACCGGAAAATATAATCAGAATGGGAAAGTCCCTGCCGCCGACAAACCGGCCTTATGTCCAAGAGTCGCCCCCATGGCCCAAAGCATGCTTGAATTCGAGAGCGCCCCGGTTGAGGTTAAACTATTGGATCAGAACGGCAAACCCGTGCTTCAGGGTGATCAAAAAAAAATGTTTTTTGAGGCCTGTTGGATGCACAAATACAACGGAAAGTATTATTTGTCATATTCAACCGGATACAGCCGGCATATCGCATACGCAATCGGCGACAACCCCATGGGGCCGTTTACATTTACGGGATATATATTGGGACCGGTAGTCGGCTGGACAAATCATCATTCTGTTGTTGAATATCAGGGTAAATGGTATGTATTCTATCATGACGCCGTAATGTCCGGCGGTATTATGCATTTAAGAACCATGAAGATGACGGAATTAACATACAACGAAGACGGCACAATAGTAACCATTTATCCGGATCAAATCTAACGCCGGGTGTTTTACCCGCCCCTGAAATAAACCGCGCCACCCGGCGAAAGTAGATCCGGTTTTCGATTCGGGGGTACGAGGAAACGTCACCCTCAATAACAATAATGATGGAGGATGAATTATACTATGAATTCGCACAAAAAGGGGTAAAGATAATCATAGAAAAAGATATGGACAAAATTGTATATACTCCAATGAGGGGTGGATAGAGGCAACGATGGCTGTGCATAAGAACGCAGCGCCGCCTTCATACAGAAACGGTCTGGCGCTTTCGGCGCCGCTCGCCTTTGCGTAAAACACCGCGCTTCATGCGGCAACCGCGGCTGCAATACTGCTTGTGCTTGAACAACGGCGATTGCTGATGAGTTACTTCCTTATAAATATATACGGAAGTTTGCGGATGGGATGATTAAAGCCGTAAATAACGTTACTGTTTATTCGTATCCCGATGGCTTTCATGATTTTTACTACCGTATAAAAGATGGAGAAAAGTTTTGGCATGATAAGGTCATTGGGATAATCGAGCAATTAGGTTGGAAGTAATAAAACAATTATGCAAAAGGAATAAATGTTATTATAGTAGAAGTATTGAATTCCGGCGGTATATTAATTACAGATGATGCATTATCCCTATTATAAAAAAGAATGAAAAATATTTTAGTGAATCTAATAAAAAAGTGGATGAATTTAATAAGAAAGTATATGTTTTATTTCGCTTCGGGCTTCACCGCCTCTTGGTATTGTTATTAGGAGGGGTTTTATTTATTATATTTCTTGTAGGATAACTAAAACAACAAGATGACAAGTGAAATTATTTTTATTGCGGGAATAATAATGCTGATGGTAAACATACAAGTTTTAACATCTGATGAAAAAGAAATATCGGATTAAAATGCTGTAATCTGTTACTTACCTATAATCAATGATTATGGCCGGAAGGGTATAATTTATGAACGTGAAGACAAATGGATTAAATTCGCGTTCGAGAATACCGATCTGGGCTATCCGTCGGTTGTCTCGGTGGTGACGAACGGTTTTTCAGATGACTGTAACGGGGAAAGAATAACAGATAACAAAATATACCTGCAGGTTGTGCGCAAGGCGGATAACTGGTGCCTGCATTATTCAAAAGACAAATCGAATTGGAAAATGGTCAGGTATTTTAACTACGCGCTGAATAAAGAGCTGAAGGTCGGCATATCGGCGCAATCTCCGCTTTAACCGCTTCATTTAAAGATGACATAATTGGATTCATCTGTTATATTCCCAATGGCGCTTTTCATAGTTTTCCTTATCTGCATATATTAGATGAAAAAACTTAATGAGTGCAGGAGAATAAGATGTTTACTGAAATAACGAACGCAATGGCGGAACGAATGGCCTTCCTGGAAGCTTTGGACAAAAAAGACCGGGATGACGGTACGACAAGAATGGAAAGGCTGCGGCAGATACCGCCCGAAACAGGGAAGTTCCTTTCAATACTGGCCGCCAATTGTCCGCCGGGCCAACTGGTTGAAATCGGCACCAGCGCCGGTTACTCAACCATGTGGCTCTCCCTTGCGGCCAGGGAGCGGGGAGTGAAAGTGAAAACGTTTGAACTGTTGGAGCCCAAGATCAGAATGGCAAAAGAAACCTTTGATAAAGCGGGAATCAAGGATTTTATCGAACTTATCGAAGGCGACGCGCTTGTCAATATCAGGCAGACTGAAAATGTTGCCTTCTGTTTTCTTGACTGCGAGAAAGAAATGTACCTGGATTGTTGGGAGATTATGGCTGATAAGTTCGTAAAAGGCGGTATTCTGGTTGCGGACAATGCCATCAATCATTTTGAAACCATTAAGCCGATGATTGGAAAAGCGCAGAAGGATGAGCGTTTTGACAGTGTGGTTGTCCCGATCGGTAAAGGTGAGTTTATCTGTCGGAGGAAATAACCGCAAAGGAAAATTATATGCTGAAGAGAAAATATTTCATAGTATTATTTTTGTCGTGCTTCTGGGCTTGCGTTTCGGCCCCGCCAAAAGAGTATAAGGGCGCGGAACTATTCTCATTAAACACCGTGCATTACGGCAGATTTGAAATAAGGATGAAAATGGTCTCCCGCAGCGGGGTAGTTTCTTCCTTTTACATCTTTAACCGGTCATGGAAGGAATTAGCAAGCAAATGGCGGGAAATCGATATTGAGATTGTCGGCAGGGAAAAAAATTTATTTCTATCAAATATAATCACCGGCAGATCATCAAAACGAATCATGTCCAAAAAAACCGTAACCCTGAAAAATATCGATGATGCATACCATGTGTACGCAATCGAATGGACACCTGATTATATCGCCTGGTATGTTGACGGAAAGTTATTGAGAAAGGATACCGCCGAGAAAAACCGGCAGGTAAAAAAGCTGCGTGATATTCCCCTGACCTACCATATGAACCTGTGGATTTCCTCAGCCGAAAAGTGGGCGGGGAAATTCAATAAAAAAGAACTTCCCCTTTACCAGATTGTCAACTGGATCAAATATTATAAATATACACCGGATAACAGTGGAAGCGATTTTACCTTGGACTGGACGGATAATTTCGCTAGATTTGATCCCACAAGATGGGGGAAAGGCGACTGGACGTTTGAAGAGAATATGGTTGATTTTGCTCCTGAAAATGTTATTGTAAAAGACGGGTACCTGATCCTCAGGCTGACCAAATCAGTTAAGCAGGATTTTCCGAATGATTTTCCCAGGGATAATAAAAAGTAAAAGGACCGGCCATAGTAAAGCCGGTAATAAAAACCATCGCGCCGGACGCCCTGCGGCCTGCCGATTAGGGCTATCCGCGGAACATGCGGCGCGATTTTTAAATGAGATTTTTTTACTTCGTTTCCAATTCCGGGTCAATCAAAACCGAATTCATACGGTGTTTTAAACCCGTTTTCCAACAGATAGAGCATAAGTTTTCTCTCTTTCAGATCATACATGCTCAGGTAGTATTCCTGCACATAATCCGCGTACTGTACATATCCCCGGTACATAACAAAATTATAGTAGGGATTATTTTTACTCAGATTAATAGTCTTCATTACCTGGAATAAATCCGCCATTGAATGAATGTGATTTTTCTGCAATAAATAATCGGCAACACTATAGCGCGCGCTGGCATGAAGATATATCGGGCCGGGATAATAAGCCGTGTTGGTGGCAATCAAATAGTTTTTTTCCGGATAGGTGTACAATATTTTTCCCTTTGCGTTTACCTCAACAACCACTGAATTACCTTTCGCGTCCGCGATTAAGAAATGTCCCATTTCATCAGGAAACCAGAGTCGGACCTGGTTCAAGAAATGGACGGCCTCAGGCACATCGGCGCAGGTATCCAGAACAATCCGCATCATATGGTGAGCGTCTATTGCCGGTGTATCCGGATACGGCTGATAACCGAAGTATCCGGACACCTCATCAACCAATGACATCACCCCGATAAACAACCCCTTCTCGTTAATACCGTCCATCACCCAGTGATTCAGGCTTATAATGGTCATGCCGATTGATTTATATACCCCTTGTAGATTTGTTCTTACAAAATATCCGTTCGGCTGCCGCCACCCGAAGTTTCTGCCCACAATCGGCCTGCTCACACCGTTCTCCTTGATATTGTATGAAATTATACTGCAGCCGCTCTTAAAACCTTTAAACGCTTTTGCCTTCCGGTTCTCATAATCCAGGCCCATCCAGCCCAGGTTGATAAAGAAATCATATTCCATATCAACAAGATCAATGTCCTGTAATTTCATATGATATGCTTTGGCAATTCCCGCAATTTCTTCAAGATACCGGGGATACAGTTTTGTATACATCTGTTCGATTTCCCTATTCAGTTTCTGATTCTCCGGTGTACGGCGCTTGGGACCGATGATCGTCTTTTTGGCGATCAGCCCGAGTTGGTACCCCAGATCAAAATACGTCCCTTTAATTGAATATTTCCGGATGGATTTTGAGTCGGCCAACTGCCCGTCATATTTAATCACACGAAGGCCGTGTTCTTTTTTCGTTTGCTGAAGCACGGACGCAAAATCATAGGTAAAAAAAGAAATACACCCGGTAACCATGCCAAGGCATACTGTGATAAGCAACAATAAAAATTGTTTCTTCATTTTTCTTTTTCCTTTCTCTCTTGTCTAAAGTTTTTTTGTGCTTTAAAATTATTGTTCCAGGCCGGATTGGTATATAGAGAGAAATACTGATCTTATGTATTATTGTAAAATAAGGAAAATTACTTAGTGTAAAAATTAGGAATAATCGCTTATGAAGGATCTGGTTCTTTGGTTTACCGGCATATCTATTTTCGTCGCGGGGGCTTCGTTCGTCTCATCGATACTGTTGTATTTTAAATCCCGCAGCCCGTGGATGTTGTACTACTTGTTATACGCCGGTGTTATTATTGTGACCTGTGTGCTGCATCAGTTTCGCTTTTTTTACACGGTCTTTGTCCCAAAATATATTTTTCTTGAAAGCGTACTGCCGTACATTCAATTTGTTTTTATTCTTGTTCAGGGGATCGTTGTCCCGGTTTTTCTGCTGAAGCTGATCGACCATAAAATAAAAACACCTATAAAGGTGATCATCTTTGGGGCGGTAGGTTTTTTCGGTGCCGCCGCGGTCGGTTACCAAATATTTCTATCCATCCTGGGACAAGAGCACGCGGCCACAATAATTTCTTATTATTGTGTCATTGTCTCCTACGTTCTTTATTGTATTGTTTTTGTATTCTTTATTGTCTACAGCCTGGTACAATGGAAACAGATCGCCGCAAAGCATTCAAAAAGGGGGATGATTTTTTATTTGCTCTCAACGGGGCTGTATATTCCCGCGGTATTTTTGAGCAGAATAGTGCCGATACCGGCCGATATGCAGTTCATCGGTTATATTTATTTTCCGGTATATGTTTTTGTCTGGTTTGCGGCAGTGCTTTTCATTAATCTGAGGGTGATGAACACTCAGTCAGGCGTATCCGGCTCGGCTCTCCCATTTGCGTTTATCAATGAGTACGGCATCACCAAAAGGGAAAAGGAAATTATCCTTTGTCTGCTTGACGGGTCAAGCAGCCAGGATATCGCGGAAACCCTTTTTATATCGGTAAAAACGGTGAATACTCATATATATAATATTTTTACCAAATGTGATGTTTCAAACCGTATGCAGCTTGCCGCTATAATTCGAAGGTATCAGTAAGCAGGCAGAGTCCGGTTTTATCGGTATTGATACTGAGTTGTTGTTTTCATTGAAAATACTGAAATTTACGTATATTCATCCGTAGCTCTTATGTATTATTTTTGATAAATCTCATACGATGAGGAGAAAGCTCATATGAAAAAAAATCTGTATTTTTTTATAATTATTGTTGTCCTTCTGTTGAGCAGCGGCTGTATGTCCATAAAAACTATTCCGGAAATCCGGGAAACCGGCTCGGTTACTTTTTATGATAACGGCGGCATGAAAGGCGCGCAGGCATTAGGCCCCATGGGACATCTTGTTCATTATTCACCGATCGATACAAGAATCCAGATTGATGCTGTTTTTATTTACTGCAGTACCTATGGAAATTACAGCAAAAAGACGAGAATATTTATCTTGGACTCGCAATACCGTGTCATTAAGCGCATGGAAGTTGATCCGGATATGTTCCCGAATGCGGGCAAGGGTTCGGCGATTCAAGACTGTTATCCTGATAAATTTAACTGGGTAAAAATATCTGTGGGAAATGTCACAGTGGAAAATGATTTTTATCTACTCATTTTTACCTTTTCAGACAATCAAAACGGGATAATGATCGGGTATTCAGGCGGCGGGAATAAGAACCATACCGCGATTGGCAATGTCAGGCAACCTCTTCCCTGGACATTACCAATGAACAAAAATTTGACAAACTGGATTATTCGCGCGAACTATTCTTTGTCAAAAGCTCCGCTTACCCGGCCGCTCAGACAAGACCCGGCGAACTATCGGGAAGCGATCCGGGCGTTAAACACACCGGAAAAACTTTCCGAATGGATGGTGGAAAATTTATGTTATGACAGCATGTACGGCAAAGAGCACGCCCCTTTAGAACCGGAGGAGTTGTTTGTGAAACGATCGGGGAATTGCGGTGATTTTGCCGCGTTTGCGTTTGATATTCTGCGGAAAAACGGATTTTCTCCCCTCATTATGGCCCTCCAGATCTCCCTGAATGATCCGAACAATCACGCGGTGTGTGTATTTAAAAGAAACGGGAAATACTTCATTATCAATAACGGTATTCTTCAGGGCCCGTTCGGCAGTTATGAAGAGATTCTAAGAGCGCATCGAAAAAATTGGTGGCGGTACCTTTTGTTCGATACTATTCAGAACGCATTCGGTTTTAAGGATCCTGTTGCTGAGGTATATCGGTAGCCGCCCGCGCATAATGATGTGCCGGTGTATTCAGGAGATTGAATGCAGATTACAGAAAACGTTTCCGGTTATTGATAATCATCAGATTCTTCAATTCCGCCTGGCTGCGGGCGTTCATCCAGCTCTCCTCAAATCCCTTCAGATTGATCAGAACGGCAATGGATGCCAGGGTTTTGAGATGCAGGACCCGTTTGTCTTCAGAGGTCCCGAACAGAAACACCGCTTTGACATTGTTTTCTTTCTTGGTGAACCTGATCCCCTCCCGGCAGCGGACGATGGTCAGGAACAGGGGGACTTTGCTGTGGACAAAGATATGGGGAATGGCCAGGAAATCGGAAAGAGCCGTGTTGCTCTTTTTCTGCCGGTCGGTAAAAAGCTTTATGATTTTCTTCGGGTCTATTCCTGTCTTTTCCGCTATGGGTCCTGCGGTCTCTTGCAGCAGATCTTTATAGTCCATATGATGTTCCGCTTCATAAAAAACGGCATTCTTGACCAGTTCGTCAAAATGGTCCTGTTCGATGTCATCTCGGGAAACCAGTACTTCCAGAAGCTCATCTTCCAGAAGATGATGGGTCAGGCGCTCGTCGGTTATTTTTTTCATCAGGTGAAGCAGTGCCGATTCCCTGTTCTTCACCTTTCTGCCGAAAAGCAGATACATGAGCAGACTCAAGACCAGCAGCCCGATACTGATTTCTATCGCCTCAAAACCGAGATCGATGATAAAAAAGATGAAAACCGCGATACTGAAAATCTGCAGCCAGGGATAGAGGGGAGCCTTGAAACTGGGTTGATAGTTAACCAGTTTGCTTTCCCGCAGGACAATAACGGCAATATTGGTCAGCACAAAAGAGGCGAGAATGACTGTAGATGCCGCTTTTACCAGGACCTGCAGCGGAAAGAGCAGCGACAGATAAATGAGAATTCCGGTGGCTGTTATGGCAATGATCGGAGTATTCAGTTTCCCGTTCACTCTGCTGAGCAGTTTGGGCAGGAGTCTGTCCCGTCCCAGCGCCAGAGGATACCTGGACGCGGAAATGATCCCTCCGTTGGCTGTTGTGAGAAAAGCCAGAAGAGAAGCCGCGATGATGATGATATACCCCGGTGTGCCCAGGAAAATTTTGGCGGAGTCCGCCACGGGAGTCAGGGAACTGCTGAATTCCTGCGGACTGAGGGTCCCCGTCATGATAAAGGTCAGGAGCGTATAAAAGACCGTCACCACGGCTACGGAAAGAATCATGCCCAGGGGGATGTTGCGCTTGGGGTTTTTCACCTCTTCCGACAGGTTGGCGATATTGATCAGTCCGCCGAATGAAATAAAGACGAAACTTGTCGTACCGAGAAGACCGTTCACTCCGGACATGAGAAACGGAGAAAAATGGTCCGGGTTGACAGCCCTGATTCCGAAAACCACATAGATAATCATCAGCAGAAAGAGTCCGAGGATCAGGATAATCTGGAAAACAACCGCTTCTTTTGTGCCTTTGCTGTTGATGATGACGAAAAGAACAGTCAGGATCAGGCCTGTTATCATGGGGCTGATACCGGAATAGAGATACAGTATTTCCGAAATACCGAAAATGGCGAACGCGCTTTTCAGAGACAGGGCGAACCAGCTGAATATGCCTGAAAATGTCCCCAGGAGGGGGCCGAATGTTTTTTTTATGAAATAGTAGTCGCCTCCCGCTTTGGGCATGGCCGTTGTCAGCTCCACGACGCTTAAGATTCCCAGCAGTCCGAGAATCCCCGCCAAAAAATAGGAAATGAAAATTGACGGACCGGTCATGCTGAAGGCAAGACCCGGCAGGATGAATATCCCGGAACTGATCATCGCGCCGGACGCGATGCAGAAAATTCCCACGAGGGAGATTCCCTTATGTAATTCTGAATTCTTTTTCTGCTTCATACTATAAATGAAGAATGAAACCGGTCGTTACCGAGAAGGTGTGGAGATCATTATAGGTGAACTGATCTTCATTATTGGTTCCGTCGGCCCCGCCGCCGAGAAAACGGAAGTTGAGGTATATGGATACGGTTTCATTAAACCTGTAGCCTCCCTGCAGGGACATATCATAGATATAGCCCATGAACGGATATTCCGCGCCGTTGAGAAAGGCGTTAGTGGCGTAAAACCCGTTGGCGTCAAGAAGGATATAGTATCCGTTTTCCCATCGATACCCTGTTCTTACGGCCAGGATCGGCACAGGACCGATATTGTCTTCCACGGACCCTTTTCCGTTTTCCGTGGTGACAAACCGGATGGACGCGTTACGGATCTGCAGACCGATTCCGGCGCTGAGGAAGTACCCCGGCGGTTCAATAATATCATAGAGGTAGGTCAACCGCCAGAAATCGAAGGCATACGTCAGATTCAGGAAGCCGTCGGCCGTTGTGTAGGTATCCCCGTTATACTCAAAGTTTTCTGTTATGGCCGCTTCGGTTTGCAAAGTCAGGGGCTGATAAAGCAGAACGGCGTGATGTCTGCCGTAAATCTCAAAATCAATCTGGAACCGGTAATAGGGAAAAAGCGTATCCTGGTTCCCCTGTGTCAGATAATTGAAGACGTCCCCTTTGTTAGAGGAAGGTCCGGCCTGGATTTCATGCTTTATGATTCCCAGAAATCCAATTTCCGCGCTGAGGTCGGCAGAAAGAGGTTTTTCTGCCATAACCGGCAATGACAAGACGGCCATTAAAAGAATGAAAGATATTCTTTTCATAATGTCCTCCTTTTTATATGCTACCAATAATATAACATATAAAAATGTCAGGGGCGATTTATTTACACACACAGGTGATGTATCCGAAGTTGTACTGCAGACCGAGAGAAAAGAAATGAATGTGGATTTTAAGGTCGACTCCGTTGATGAAGCTTTGAAAGAAATTACAAAATCCGGGGGAACGGTTCACTATGGTCCCTTCGATATTCCAAACGGGAAATGCGCCGTAGTGAGTGATAAATGGAATAATAACTATGTAATTTTGGATATGCCCAAAGGGAGATACGTTACCGACGAAAAAAAGAATGTCATCGGTGTTGAAAAAATCGATGAATAGTTTTTTCCCACGGACTCACTCTATCTCCTTTTTATGAACACCAACCCCGTGGAATCGGTACCGCGGCTGCCCGCCAGCACGGCCTTGACGGTGTATTTGCCGTTTTTATCGTATTTTTTTATTTCCAGGGTGTAAGTAATATTTTTTTTCACGTTTCCGCTGAATCCCTCGTGGGCATCTTTTGCCAGCTCCTGTGTACCGTTATACAACGCCGCCCATGCTATTGAGACCGCCTTCCATCCCGCCGAATACCAGAAGGTGACCTCATACACACCCGGCCCCGTAATCTTATCGGTGACATCCCATTCGTATTGGGTCCCGGTGGTCGTCATATTACCCGGGATCCACATACCGGCGGTTGTCCCGTACACACTCGCGGTTGTGATCCGGACCTCACCGGTCTTTTTATCGAATTCCACGGGTGTAACCAATTCCATTTTTAATGGTCCGAGTTTCGGACCTTTATCAACCAACGCCACCCTTTCATAGTATGAGAATACCTTGTTATAATCCCCGGTTTGCCTGGAATAGTAATCCACCATTCGCTTAAGCGCATCCTGTAAAAAGGAACGCAACGCCGCGGCTTTCGCGAGCCTTTTAACCCCTTCCTTGCTGTTTTTGGATTTATAGAATTGATTTGCTTCCTTTATATAATTATCCGCATTTATTATATCTTCCGGTTTCAGGGACAGGTAAAAATCATGCAGGTATGTATAGGTGTTGCCGTAAAGCGGTTTCTGCGCCGCGAAGTCTTTAAAGGTTAAATTTTTCCACCCGACCTTGGGCAGTGTGGTTTGAAACTGCCAGGTATAGTATTCTTCTTCGGTTTTGCCTTTCCACCCGGGAAAATATTTTCTCTTGTCTTTTCGAAATCCATGGGCCGGACTGATTTTTGCCATTTTTTCTATGACATGAAAGAATTCGTGCAGCCACATATTAAACTCATGATAGGTGCAGTTTACCTGAAACCATCCCCTGCTTCTGCCGCGAAAGATACCGGGGATAAACTCGAATTTTCCATAGCCGCCGTATCCGGGACTGACCGAAGGGCTGACAACCGCATACGTATCGATAGCATTATATACCTTGAAGATATCCTCCGTATTTTGTATGAATGAGGTACTATAAGGCTTTATGCCGAGCCCTTCCTTATATACTGTTTCCACATCGATGCCGCGAAACTCCACGGTCCACTTTCCGCCGGAATACACTTCCACCCATGCCTTTAAAGCACCCTGCCACATCCGGCATTTTTCTTTCATTGATTCGGTGACCGCCGGTTCGCTGATCAGTCTCCCCAAACCGTCTATTGCGGTTATTTTGGTAAAATAGAGCACAAGGATCACATGGGTATATTCGGGATGAATTTGGCCCAATGCTTTTCTTTTTTCGCAGATCTCCTGCCAGTTTTTATCCTCCGCTTTTGTGTAATATTCCAGTGCTTTATCGTATTCTCCTTTTGCCAGTGCCAGGTGGCCTTTGATACGGTATGATTTTTTTACTTTCCCCGGAAGCCATTGGTTATTGGGATCGAGCTTATATGCCGCAAGCACGGCCTGGCGATATTTATCCAGCTCGCCCGTGTATTCATAAATTTTGGAAAGCCATTGAATGGCGTCGGCAAGCTCGTGTCTTTTAATCGCCGCGTTGCTTTTATCATCATTTCTTTCGAATTCCTTCATCTCTTTTCGGTAGATATCCGCAACCCGCAGGAATAACTGTTCGGATTTTTCGAATTCATTTATCTGGTAATAACATCTTGCCTGGAAGTGAAGGCATTTCGCTTTGGAATACCCCGCCCTTAGGGCCTTTTCAAATGATGCGACCGCCAGGGGCATAAAGACTTTTTTATCTAAAAATTTCCCCTGGTGGTAACTTCGGTAGTATATTTCACCGGTATTATACGCGTAAAACGGGTCGGACGGATCCTCGGCTTCCGCCTTTTTCGCATTGGAAACAGCTTCCTTATATTTTTTTGCCCTCAGTAATTTCCAGGATAGTTCATAGTATTTCTTTGCCGCTACGGAATCGGCAAAGGAGTTTGCCGGGAAACCACAAAAGAGAATTAATAACACAATAAAAATTGTTTTTATATGAGTCTTCACGGCAAGCTCCTCTTTCTTTTATGGTAGCGCATAACGGCAATGCGAACAACAAAAATTGTCTTCATACAATTTTTCGCTTTCTCCCTATGCACGGCCTGTCTTTATTCCCTGCTTTTTTCTGAAATTCACTCGAAATGGTGACAAAAATCACCCGTAAAGATGAATAAAAGGGGAACATAATGATTCTTCTTTACGCTGCCGTACTTCGAATACGCCGTTACCCCGCCCCGGCCGATGTGCCGACGCGGGGAGCGTCCGGTACCACGGACAAAAGGTCGAAAAGAAAAAGAAGCGCGGCGTACAAAACGGCCAGTACCAGGAAAAACAGGCCGATCCGTTTGATCCAGCCGAAAAAGGTGATCCTGGAGACACGCCGGATCAGGGTGGAGAGAATGATTGCCTGCACGGAGGCGATGGGCGAGCCGAACCCGCCGAGCGCGGTTCCCACAATGGCGGCCAGGGAAAAAAACTGCCAATGAACTGACTGCGCCATCAGGTTGGTGACCGCGTCCATCACGGCGATGTTGTCTGCCACCGAACTGACCAGGCCGGAGGAAAAAAACACGGTCAGGCCGCCGACCGCCGTTCCGCCCAGCGTCAGGATTTTTTCGCCGATAAGCTCGAATCCCCCCATCGTGTTTATCAGTGAGATGATACCGAAGAGGGGGATCAGGAAGAAGGCCTCGGTGAGGTCGTGCCATGCCTGGCCCAGGATGCTCCGTTTGGCGGTGGCGCCGATGCCGATAAAGGCCACCGCCCCCGCGGAAAGGGTGGAGACCCAGGTGGGCAGCTGTTGAAAAAAGGAGTGGACGCCCAGGATCACAAGCAGGACCCCCGCCCCCGTAAAGATGAACACCCGGCTTTTCCGCCGCTTTTTGTATTCATCCCGCACATACTCCAACAAATCGCCGATAATGATCTCCGCCATGGGATCCTTTTTCTGCCTGGCGTTCCAATAATCGATCAGGCCCCGGGAAAGTTCCTTCGAGTTGAGGTTGATGGAGAGGGCATGATGTACCACGTCCTCGGGTACCCCCGCCCGCAGGGCGGCGTCGAAATCGGGTATGCCCCTGTCGATCATCTCCTCGATTTTCCCTATCATTTTCACCTGGATCTCTCCCAGGTTGATCATCGTCTCCAGCAGGTTGCCGTGGCCCGCGTGCACGCGCTTCAGGCTGATGCCTTCCAGCAGGACCTCCATCTCCGGCCGTTCCTTGCTTACCTTGGGTTTGCGGACTGCAACACGGAAGGCGACGATACAGGCGGCAGCCACCGCGATCGCCGCGAAGGGGAGGGCGTAGCGCAGGAAAAAAAGCGGGTTGATGCCCATCTTTTCCGCCGCCAAAACGTTGGTCGGCTCTCCGAGTACGAACCAGACACCTCCCACGTTGGTGCAGATAACCAGCAGGAGCATCACGGAGACAATGTCTTTCGATGACATCCCACCGGAAAGCAGGATGGTGAGGGTGATGATTCCCATGATAGAGGCCACGGTGGCGCCGTCGAAAATACCCGCCAAAAATGAGGTGAGCAGGACGATCGCAACCAGGATGATGGTGAGCCGGCCGCCGGAAAGCTTGACCACCTTCCAGGCGATATCTCCCACGATTCCGGTGTAGGAGAGGCAGTTGACGAATACGTAAAGGCCGAAGAGAAAAATAAAAATATTCAGATGAATGGTTTCGGCCAGCAGCTGAAACTCGGAGATGTCGGAAAATCCGGGCGCCGCCGCCAGGCCGTGCCGGCTTACGAAAATGAAGAAGGCCGCCAGGCCCAGGCTGAAGGTGACGATCATCTTCAGCCGCGCGCCCCCGCCCTCCGCGATCGACAGCAGCGCGACGGCGGCGGCCAGGATCAGGGCAAGCGCCAGCAGGGTGTCGACAAACTGCGCGATCAGAAAGCCCGCCGCCGCGACGGCCAGCACCGGGATGATGATCTTACGCATGGTCGCCTTTCTGGAGAATGGTAAAATACTCCTCCGGCGTGCGGGCGGCATCCAGCCGGGCCATTCGTTCCGCCGTCACGAACACCCTGGCGAAGGTGCTGAGTGCGGAGATGTGCACCGCGCCGCCCGGAACTCTTTTGGCCAGAATCATGACGATGTGTCGGCAGGGGGTGCCGTCCACGGCCTGAAAATCAACCGGTTCCTTAAGCCGGGCGATGCCCGCCACGATCCGGATGTCCTCATCGAGTTTGGCGTGAGGTATGGCCACTCCCTTCTCCAACCCGGTGGCCCGCACCCGCTCCCGGTGTTCCACGGCCTGGATGGCGCAGTGCAGATCGCTGATGCGTCCCCGTTCATGAAGAAAGCTCAGGAGCTTTTCGATGATTTCAAACTTGTCTTTTCCGGAAATATCAAAGGTGATGTCTTCTGCGGAGAGATAATCCTCAATCATGAACTTCCCCCGGCGGGCGCGGGCACTCCGCAAACGGACGGCCCGAGTCAGCCCCCACTTTTTCTCATAATTAAATATATATAATCGGAACCGGCGGATGCAAGCGAATAAGAAAAAAAGCCGGCGCAGCATACCCGCCGTCTAAGAAGAAAGTATCGCCGCGCTTATCAGGCGGTAGGTGAAATGTTACGCAAAGCGAAAAGCCTGTAACGACGGTTTTAATTTTTCAGTGAATTATATATACTACCCGTATTAAGGAGCAGCATATGGCAATGAATGTAATCTGCCCCGTTTTTGTTGCGGATAACGTCAAAAAGACCCTTGAGTACTATGCGAACACATTAGGATTCAAGTACTCGGACCATACCGACAGCGCGGAGAGGTTCGCCACGGTTTACAGGGATTCAATCGAGATCATCCTTGTCGAAAAAAAGAAAGGTGCGGTTGCATCAAACATGGGGAGGTACGGGAATGGTGAAGACGCGTATATCTGTCCGGATACGGTGGAGAGTGTGGATGAGTTGTACAATGAGTTCGCACAAAAGGGCGTAAAGATAATTAATAAACCGGAATTAAAGCCGTATGGAAGCTATGAGTTTAAAATAGAAGATATCGACGGCAGGCAGATCGGCATTGGGCGGGTAGCGGACCGCGAGCGGTTTTTTCAGAAATCGAATTATGAATAATCCCGGTTATAATAAACCGAAGTAGAATAGACTTAATCCTATTGACATATTTCCCGTTTATATTCTATCTTCTCCTTCCCGAAGGTTATAAAAGCTAAAGCGGAAAGTTTGGCCCTGCTTAAAAAATCTTCAATCCGTTGGACATTGATCCGTTGTCCAAGGATTGTAGATAATGATAAATTAACGAAATAAATTACAGAAGTTACCTTCAAATTTAGAGCATATAATCTATAATGAGCCGGTAAGTAAATAAACCGGCATTGGATTTATTCCAGGCACGCCGTACGTAAAGGGAGGTT
The DNA here is from genome assembly GCA_964634205.1 of uncultured Spirochaetaceae bacterium. Lineage (GTDB taxonomy): Bacteria > Spirochaetota > Spirochaetia > SZUA-6 > RPPD01 > JAFGGG01. The sequence continues at coordinate 75,763 of CAZWKE010000009.1, read as the reverse complement.
AATGGTGAAGAAAGTATTTTTATTTGTGGTAATTGTTTTATGTTCGGAGTTATTAACGGACTGTGTATCAGTGAGCAAAGAAACAAAGCAACCCCGGCATGAAGCGCTTGTTGAAATCACTATCACCTATACGGGGACATGGTACCGTGAAACCTTCGGCTATACCACGCGGGCCGGAAACATACGGCATTATATTCTCTTAATGCCTGAAAAATATTCCGAGAAAACGACCGCGGGCTGGATTTTTACAAGCCTCCGCTTTCCGGCGACCAAAGATGTCCTGCTTATGAAAGACGACCGCAAAAAGTTTTCATGGGCATTGGAATATATTTATAAAGCACCCGGGGGTGTTTTCAAGGATTATATTAAACCGGGAACGTATTATGCGGCCGTCTGTTTTATCGCGGCACCGCTTACCAATGCCGATATCGGTTATCCTGAAGACAAAGCCATACTCTTCCCCGGTATTACGGGGGGCGGAGCTTCCAACGAATATGAAAAAGTGACCTTTGAAGCCGGTCAGGAGTATCACCTGGAGTTTGAATTAACCGATGGAAACGGTTGGGGATAATGCAATTTTGATTACACTATGCCGCCCATAAGCCACCTTGACACCATGTATGCATTCCCATAAAATATTCCTGAATAGTTGATTGGAAATTATGTAAAAAAAGTCGGGCAAATTATGGTGAGAAAAATCCAATGTAAAGGAAATTAACATGTCGGTAACCGCCATTGTAGGAGCGAACTGGGGTGACGAAGGGAAAGGGAAAATAACCGATTACCTGTCACAGCACTCGGATTATGTCGTCAGATTTCAAGGCGGTAACAATGCCGGCCATACAATTATTAATGAATATGGGAAATTCGCGCTTCATCTACTGCCGTCCGGTGTTTTTTATAAACATACAACGAGTATTTTAGGTCCTGGTGTTGCCCTTAATATGGAAGTTTTCCTTGATGAACTGGAAAACCTGGAAAAGAATAACGTGCCGTCACCTTCTATTTTTATTTCCGACAGGGCACAGGTTGTGTTACCGTATCATATTCTGTTTGATGAATTGGAAGAAAAGCGATTGAGTAATAAAAGCTTCGGATCCACGAAAAAAGGGATTGCTCCTTTTTATTCGGACAAATATCTAAAAATCGGTATTCAGGTAAATGAGATATTTGATGAAACAAGATTGGAAGAGAGAGTAAAGAGCGCTTTAAGTCGAAAGAACGTATTATTACAGCATTTATACAAGCATGCCCAATTAACAGTCGAAGAAATAACTAACTATTGTAATACATACAAGAATCAAATTAAACCGTTTTTAAAAGATACAACGCTGCTGTTGCATAACGCTTTAAAAGAAAATAAGGAAATATTAATAGAAGGGCAGCTCGGCGCTTTACGGGACCCGGACCATGGGATTTATCCTTTTCCTACCTCGTCTTCGCCGTTGGCCGGTTTCGGAACCGTGGGAGCGGGGGTTCCGCCGTATGAGATGAAAAAGATCATCGCCGTTACCAAGGCATATTCATCATGTGTGGGCGCCGGTCCGTTTGTAACCGAGTTGTCTGGAACTGAAGCGCATGAGCTGCGTGAAAGAGGGGGGGATGCCGGAGAATACGGAGCAACCACCGGCAGGCCCAGGAGGGTCGGTTGGTTTGACGGTGTGGCGACAAAACACGGTTTGACGGCGCAGGGAGCAAATGAGGTGGCGCTTACCAATCTTGATGTCCTAGGGTATTTGGATAAAATCAAAATATGTACACATTATGAAATAGATAACGAGCAGTTCAATACTTTCCCCGTTACGCATTTACTGGAAAATGCGCAAGCCGTTTATCAGGAAATTGAGGGTTGGAAAGAAGATATATCACATATCACCGAATATACCGGACTTCCGGACAAGGCAAAAAATTATATTCAAACAATCGAGGACATGATTGAAGTTCCGATCAAGTGGATATCCGTCGGCCCGAAAAGGGAGCAGATGATAATCAGATAAGAATGAAGTTGTTAGGTACGGAGAACTGACAAAAAAATATGATACCCGGTCGGCGTGGGACACAAGGCTTGATACGGAAATAAGATTCTTTGAGAAACTGTTCAAAGACAACAATGTCGAAACAGCGCTTGATTGTGCGTGCGGAACGGGAATGCATGTCATTGCCCTTAAAAAGAAAGGGTAAAAACATAGTAGGTAAGAGGATGAATAGGATAGGTTTTATATTCATCACCGTATTATTCTTATTGGGATGCCGGAATAACTCGGAAAAAATATTGGATATATTGGTCGCTCATGAGAATGAATTATTAAATTATAAAATCCTTTCACAAGATGATGAAACCAGTAAATTGTTTGAGAAATATAAGAAAGCAAAAATAAAATTGCTTATAGAATACTTTGCGCAGAACAGGGATTACAGTTCATTTATACGAAATAATGAAACAATTCAAGAGATATTACATTGTAGAAAAACATTATCAACCATAATAAGCATAGAAATATTTAACAGCATGGTTGTCAATCTGATATTGGAGAATGATGATAAAATAAAAATAGAATTAAGCAAATCGCGTATCTTTTATGAGTATTGACAACCTTGGCAGGCGGCAAAATTGAAATTATGCGGAAAAGCGAAAAGTCCAGCCATGCCTTACCCACCGCTCCAACCACGGGGCGAACCTCGATAAAGGCCGCTTCAGGACGATCGTTTTCGGTCTTTAATAATATACCACAATCACATCATTTTCCTTGAGCCTGTAAATATCGTCCATACTTTTAACCGGGTTTCCCGTCATACTTACGAATTTTAACCCGTCAAGTTTGGCCAACACCGAGATGTCCTCTATCCGGTTGTTGTCTATGTAGAGGGTTTCAAGATTATCAAGTCCGACCAACGGTTCCAGGTCGGTGATATTGTTGTGTGAAAGGTCCAGTTCCTCAAGCTGGTAAAGAGAACCCACCTCATAGATGTTGTCTATGTTGTTGTCCGAAAGATCGAGGTTCGTCACTCCCGTACAGAACTGCAGGCCGTCCAGGTCGGACAGGTCCATACTGCTTAAGATCAGTTCCCCCTCTATCTGTTCAAGGTCTACCGGTTCGAGTATCCTTGATGTATTCCCCAGGAACATGTAGGAAAGGATAGAGATAATATCCTCTCCGTAAACGGTTTCACGGAGTTCGGCATCGGAGAACATGTCGTCTTCCTCACGGTCAAACACGTATTCTTCCGTGTGAGTATAGGAAATCCCTTTCAGTCTCCCCGCCGCGGCCGAAGTTAATATTGCTGATAATTATCTTGACACCTCGAGTGTGCGGCACTACAATATTGCGTTATGATAGACATGCATCATGTCGTGCTCTACTGAAGGACAGTATATGAACAAGAAAGAGTTAAAGAAACAATACGCCGGGGCCCCGCCGCCCATGGGCGTGTACCAGATCAGGAACCTGGTCAACGGGAAAATATTTATCGAAAGCGGGTTGAATGTCAACGGAATTATGAACAGCAGTAATTTCCAGCTTTCTGCCGGCACGCACTTCAACAAGGCGCTTCAGGAAGATTATAATAAGTATGGGCAGGATAATTTTGCGTTCGAGATACTGGACTATCTGAAACCGAAGGACGATGAAAAAACTGATTACCGGGAAGATTTAAAACTGCTTGAGGAAATGTGGATCGAGAAACTGCAGCCGTTCGGAGACAAAGGCTATAACTGAGAGAAATACGGCGAGGATATTTAATTAAAATGAAATACAGGGTGGACATCGATTCGGCGAATAAAGCCAAAAACTCCTTATCCGGGATCATCGACGGAAAAGACAATCGATTGATAAACAAGGTCGGCGCTTTTTCCTCATTGTTTCAATTGGATATATCAAAATATAAACAGCCGGTGCTGGTGTTAAAGACCGAGGAACCCGGAAGCAAGCAGGTTTTGGCCTTTAAACATGATAAGATCGAATCGGTCTGTTACGATATGATCAACCATCTTATTAATGACTGCATCTGTATGGGGGCCGAGCCGGTTGCCGTTCAGGATTTGATCATCTGCGGCACAATGGACCCCGCTAAAATAAGACGGATTGTATCCGCCTGTGTGGAAGCGTGCCAGGAGCAGGGGTGTGTGCTGACGGGCGGAGAAACAACCCAGCAGCCCGATGTTGTTCCGGAAGGCACCTATGTCTTGGGATCAAGTATTGTCGGTATTGTGGAGAAGGATAATATTATAGACGGAAGCGCTATTGCGGGCGGAGATGTTGTTATCGGGATCGCTTCCAACGGCCTGCATACCAACGGCTATACCCTGGTAAGGGACCTGATTACAAAAAATCCCAAACTCGAAAACATGAAAATCGGGAGTTCGAGTTTTATTAATACAGTACTGATTCCGCATAAATGCTATTATCGGCCGCTGAAATCTTTGTTTAACACCGGAAAAATCAAAGGCCTTGCCCATATTACCGGCGGGGGAATTAAAGAGAACCTGAACCGGATTTTACCCGCGGATAAAAACGCGAACATAGATCTTAACGCTTATAAAATCCCGGAAATATTTATGTGTATTAAATCAGAATCGGGTATTGTGGATGAAGCGATGCTGCGGACATTTAATATGGGGATCGGCATGGCTCTTGTGTGTGATAAAAATGATGTGGATTATATTATCAACAACCTGGCGGAGAATGGGGAAGATTCCTATAGAATCGGTGAAATCAGCGCAGGGGAACAAAATGTCGTCTGCACCGGTGGGTTGAACTATTAGATAAAGGAAAAGAGACGTAAATAGGAGGATACAATGGAATTAAATCTTAACGAATCACGCTGGAAACTACTCTATAGAATCGGGGCGGTATGCGCCATTGCTGCCCTGGCGGTGATGGTTGCGGAGATTCTCCTGACCGCGGTACCCGGCGGATCAAAAGCAACGGTGGATACGTCGACCATCACCGGCTGGTTTGATCTGTTCGCACAAAACCGGTTTATGGCCATGCGCAATTTGGGTCTTATCAATATCATCGCCACTACGCTGACAATCCCGGTATTTTTATCTCTTTTTGGGTTGCACCGCAAGGAAAATAGCGCCTTTGCCGGGCTTAGCCTTATCCTGTTCCTGGCGGCTTATGTTATTTTTATGGCGGACAATAGCGCTTTCCCGATGTTGGCCTTAAGCAAGAAGTATCTGGCCGCCGGTTCGGAGGGTCAACGGGTTATGTTAAAAGCGGCGGGAGAGGCTCTAATCGCCAGGGGCAGCAGCCATACACCGGGGACTTTCCCCGGTTTCTTTTTATCGGAGCTGGCCAATATCTTCATCTGTATTGTTATCTTAAAAGGAAAGGTCTTTAACAATATAACCGGGTGGATGGGGATTATCGCCTTCGGATTCCTGTTGATTTTTGAAACAGTATCATCGTTTTTTCCTGCGTTGTTTGCTGCGGCCATGATTTTCGCCATGATCGGCGGGATTGCCGCTCTTGCCTGGTATGTCATGCTGGCCCGGGGATTTTTAAAGGCGTCAAAGAGTAAATGAAAACGAAAGAATTAAAAACCAAACCGCCTCATTTTTACAATCTGACCACTCCCTTGCACGGGATGAGCGCCGGTACGCACCGTTGGTCCGCGTAGTATTCGTCGACGAATTTTATGATCAACACTTCATCCATGCGCCGTCGGCTTTACTCGACTCGATCACCTTGTGTACGAAACGGACGCCCCTAAGGCCGTCGTAGGATGTGGGAAAGTGCAGGGCCAAGGGGTCGGGCTTTTTTCCGGATCGACGGGCGGCGATGGCTTGTGCCGCGTCCGAATAGAGATTGGCGAATCCCTCCGGGAAGCCTTCCGGATGGCCCTTGACGATGCGTGACGATCGCGCGGCCAGGGGCAGGGTGCCCGGACCATTGGGGGTGCGGATCTCGGCCGGACCGGTAAGCGGTTTGAAGAGAAGTTTCTGGGGGACCTCCTGCATCCACTCGATGCTGCCCTTGGTGCCGCTTACGCGCAGGCGCAGGCAGTTCTCCACGCCGGCCGCTGCCTGTGTTACCCAGAAGACGCCGCGCGCGCCGTTTTCAAACCGCAGGAGCGCCCCGGCGTAATCATGGATCTTCCGGCCGGGGACGACGGCTCCCGCCTCTGCCGCCACCTCCGCGACTTCCAAGCCGGTGACGAAGCGCACCAGGTTGTGAGCGTGTGTGCCGATGTCGCCCATAACCAGTGACGGCCCGCCTTTGACCGGATCGTAGCGCCAGGGTACCGGACCTTTGGGGTCCGGATCGTTTTCATCCGCTTTGCCGCCCTGTACGTACTCCACCTGCGCCAAGCGGATGGTGCCGAGCATGCCCTCGTCCACCATGGCCTTGGCCTGCCGCACCAGGGGATAGCCGGTGTAGTTGTGGGTGAGGCAGAAGACCAGACCGGACTGTTCGGCTTTTTGGTGCAGGGCTTCGGCGTTTGCGACGGTGTTGGTCATGGGCTTGTCGCAGATGACGTCGAAGCCGTGGTCGAGGGCCGCGGCGGCGTAGAGAAAGTGGGTGTCGTTGGGCGTCATGACGGCGATCACGTCCGCGCCGTCTTTTCGTCCCGCTTCGGTTTCAATAAGCTTGAGACCGTCCGTATAGACGCGGTCTTCCGCCAGGCCCAGGGAGGCTCCGTCGCGTTTGGCCTTGTCCGGTTTGGAGGAGAGCGCGCCGGCCACGATGTCGTAGCGGTCGTCCAGGCGCGCGGCCAGCCGGTGCATACCGCCGATGAACGATCCCTCCCCGCCCCCGATGACGGCCAGCCGCAAACGCCGACCCAACATGTCGATGACCGGATTGATACTCATGCTTCGTCTCCTTTTTTCAGGATGTGGCGCAGGGCGCGAACCACCAGCTTGTGATCGTCCTCCTGGGGCAGGCCGGAGACAGTGATGGTGCCCACCACGCCGGTATGCTTAAGGATGATGGGAAAGCAGCCGCCGTGGGGGGCGTACTCGCTTTCCGGCAGGAGCATGGCCATCTCGATGGTCTTGCCCAGGTTTTTCAGGCGCCTGCCCTGGTAGAAGGAGCTGTGCCCCGTGCGGTTGACCAGCCGGATCTTCCGTTCGATCCAGGCGTCATTGTCCGGAGACGTACCGGGTCGGGCAGCGTGGAAGAGTCGCCTGCCGGCAAGGGTGATGTCGATGGTGACCGGAAGGTTTTCCGCGGCGGCCGTCTTGTAAAGCCAGGACCCGACTTGCCAGGCCGTCTCCTCATTGAAGTGGGAGAATTGCAGATCATCTTCCTGCCGCAGCAAGTCATCCAACGCATATTCCATATGCCCTCCTTTGGATGGGGACCTCGAAAAACTACTGTTCTTCGCGGGTCCGATCCTGTAATTGTTTCTCGTATCCGTGCCATAGTATAGCAGAAATCGGGGAAAAAGTAACCGGTGAATGCTAGGGAAAGTTATAATCCCTGTCAATCGAAATCTCAGGAAGTACAGCAATTTTTGTTATAAAGGATGGAAAATCAGCCGTTTTCTGTTCTATTGTTCAAAAAAACTCTCCATGGCAAAATCTTCAGGACCGCCGGCATCGCGGGTTTGGTTTTTTTTCTCGAGCGCGTAAAGATAAAGCAGTTCCAGGGTCCTGGTTTTTTCACCGTTTCTATAGAATTTGATAAAATAGTTGACAAGATCTTTTTTGATGCTTTGCGCTGAAGGAGTACCTATAATATTTATATTCTGTTTGATCTTGTCGAAGTGACTGTTATAGATTGCCTGAATCAATGCTTTCTTTGTGGGGAAGTGATGGAAAATAAGCGCCTCCGTTACCCCGATTTTTTGGGCGACCGCTTTGGTGGTGAATTTAAAGCCCGGTTGCGGGTCAAGGAAAATCGATCTCCTAAAAAAATAGAGAAGGACGATAATGAAAGGGTACTCATATTAAATACGTGCTATAATGTAATGTAAGTCTGTATGAGGGAGAGTGTGTTATGAGAAAAAATATCATGGCAGTGATCCTTTTCTTTGTTCTGGGTGCGGCGGTATGGGCCAACCAAGGAGAAGAGTTTATTACCGCGGCCAAAGACGGAGACCTGAATAAGGTCCAAGAGTTTTTAGCGGCGGGGGTGGATGTCAACAGCAAAGATCACGACGGGGCCACGGCCCTGACCTGGGCCGCCAGAAACGGACATCTGGAGGTGGTAAAACTGCTGGTGAAAAAAGGTATACAACTGGATACCAAAAGCAAGCATAACTGTTTTACCCCCCTGATGCAGGCCATAGGGCATAAGCACACGGAGGTGGCTAAGCTGCTGATTGCATCGGGTGCCGATACCCAAGCGCAGGACGCGTGTGAACAAAAATCCGTGCTGATGTGGGCGCTGCACATGAAAAATCAAACAATCGCGGACATGCTTATCACAAAAATCGGGAATATTGACGCGGTGGACAACAGGGGCTGGACCGCGTTGACCTGGGCGGTTTTCTACGGAGCACCCGAGCAGGTAAAAAAACTGATCGACGCCGGTGCGGAAGTAAACCATCGCGACGAACAGGGTGGCACGGTTTTGATGATGGCGGTCTACCGCGGTGATCCACAAATCGTCAAACTGCTTATTGACAAGGGCGCTCGTGTCAACGTACAGGATAATAACGGAGAAACCTCTTTGATGACCGCTGCATACAAGGCGGATATTCGTATACTGCGCCTGCTGCTGGACAAGGGCGCACCGGTTAATGCGACGAACAAGACCGGCTGGACCGCGCTTCTGTATGCTGCCGCGTTTGCGGACCCGGATTGTATCAAACTACTTTTACAAAAAGGCGCGGACGTAAATTTGAAAACAGTAGAGGGCTTTACCACTTTGATGGCGGCCGTGCAAAACGATGATATAGAGATTGTCAAGCTGTTGATCGCCGCGGGGACGGATGTGAACGCTGTCACAACAGCGGAGGATAATCTGAAGGGTCTGAATCTGGGCTGGAAAAAGGGCCAGACCGCGCTTTCCATGGCCGAGCGCTGGCAGGGGCAAGAAGAAATGGTCCGGCTGCTTAAAAACGCCGGAGCCAAGAAATAACTCCCGCTTAAGATTATATGTATTATTATGATATCGTGTTATTTTAGCAAAGGTATTAATTATTATGATGAAATATTTTCTAATCTGCCTCATCACACTGACAAGCGGCTGCAGTTCCGCGGGACCGGTTGATACGCAGGGGCAAAGCAGCCCGGCGGACGGATTTTATAAGTGTGATTATAATAAACCGTATCGAAGAATACTGGGAAGCGGGAGTTCTGCCGATTCGTTGACGGAAGTATGGGGGATAGGTGAAAAGGATCTGCGGTCACTGAAAAGCAATGGGCCGGAATCCTTGAATGATATGGATATTCCCGCTTATATCAGGAAGGCCGGAACGCATATAAAAAACCGGTTTCATCTTGAACGGGCGGTATTCGATTCGTTTGAGATTCAAAGTATAAAAATATCAAAAGACGGGCCTGAAAACAAACAAAACAGGTTCTATTTTATCGTCATAACCTTTTTATATGATGAACGGGGGTATTATCAAAAAATCCCGCTGTTAACGGACGGCAGGATCATTTTAAGCAATAATGAATGAGGATGGAATGAAAGCGGTAATCTGCACAAAATACGGGCCACCCGAGGTATTGCAGCTTGCTGAGATGGAAAAACCCGTTCCCAAAAAGAATGAACTCCGTGTCAAAATATTCGCCACGGCGGTCACGGCAAGCGACTGTATTGTGCGCGGATTTAAGATCCCCCCATGGCACCCCCTGGGACTGATGATGGGCCTGGCGTTGGGTTTCGGCAAACCCCGGAACCCCGTCATCGGGATGGTGCTGGCCGGAGACGTTGAATCAGCCGGCGCGGACGTCACGCGCTTTAAACCGGGAGACCGGGTCTACGGTATGACCGGCCTGCGATTCGGGACGTACGCCGAGTATGCCTGTCTGTCGGAAAAAGAGTGTCTGGTAATAATTCCCGCGAATGTCAGTTATGAGGAGGCCGCGGCAGCCGCCTATGGGGGACTTCTGGCCGGGTATTTTATGCAAAAAGCGAATATTCGGACGAAAGTGAAGGTGCTCATCTACGGGGCCTCCGGCGCGATCGGAACCACCGCGCTGCAGCTGACCAAGCACTTCGGTGCGGAGGTGACCGCGGTCTGCGGCACCGGGAACCTGGGGCTGATGAAATCGCTGGGGGCCGATGCGGTAATCGATTATACCAAAGAGGATTTGCAGGGCAGGGGGGAGCGCTATGATTTTATCTTTGACGCCGTGGGCAAAAAGAAAAGCTCGGCGCTGAAATCGCAGTGCAAAAAGGCGCTGACCGCAAACGGCCTCTATTTGTCGGTGGATGACGGCAGGCCGAAATCACTTCCGGAAAACCTTGAGCTGCTCAGTAAGTTGATGGAAACCGGCAGCTTCAAGCCGGTGATCGACAAGGTTTATCCGCTTGCCGAGATCGCCGAAGCGCACCGCTACGTGGACGGCGGGCATAAAAAAGGGAACGTGGTTATCAAGGTGAGATAATAAACGTGATGATACGGCGTTGATAATAAAGAAGGGCCGCCCGGGTTGGTTCCCGGACGGCCTCTTTGTTTTTTTGGTTTGTAAGGTTCCTAAGACACCTTTTTAATACGATTCCCGGAGTTTATTCCTGATATATTTACCTCTTGATCCGTCAAAATTAGCGGGTGCTCCTGCTGATTTACCCGATGACCCCGTCGGCATCGTACACGATGAAAATGCCGGTATTAATAGGGATATTAATACAAAACATGTTGTGAATAAAAATATTTTGTATTTTTCATTCATAATTCATACCTCCTTTAAATAATTGGATTATTTATTGTATTGCAACCGGCCCAAAATAAATAAAACCTTAAAAAATCCCCTAATTCCTTGACCTGGAGTGAACTCAAAGTTGTACATTATTATTAAGGAGGAAAACAATGAAGAAACGCAAACTTGGGAATAACGGCCCGGAGGTTTCGGCCCTCGGCTTGGGCTGTATGGGAATGAGTTTTTCGTATAAACCGTTTCCGGACAGGAGCGAGATGATCGCGTTGATCCGCCGGGCTGTGGAACGCGGAGTCACCTTCTTCGACACCGCGGAGGTCTACGGCCCGTTTATCAATGAGGAGCTGGTGGGAGAGGCGCTGGCCCCCTTTGCCGGGCGGGTGGTAATTGCCACCAAATTCGGCTTTAAAATAGATCCTGCCGGGAAATCCCGGTGGACCGGCCTGGACAGCTGGCCGGAGCATATACGGGAGGTGGCGGAAGCCTCGCTGCGGCGGCTCCGGGTTGAGGCCATCGACCTGTTCTATCAGCACCGGGTGGACCCGGAGGTGCCGATCGAAGATGTAGCCGGTACGGTACAGGATCTAATCAGGGAAGGAAAAGTAAAACATTTCGGGCTTTCCGAGGCGGGTGCCGATACCATCCGCCGCGCACACATGGTACAGCCGGTCACCGCCGTACAGAGTGAGTACTCGCTGTGGACCAGGGACCCGGAGGGGGAGGTGCTGTCTACCCTGGAAGAGCTGGGGATCGGGTTTGTGCCCTTCAGCCCGCTGGGCAGGGGTTTTCTTGCCGGCAAGATCGATGAAAACACCAAATTCGAAAAGGACGACTTTCGTATGACCATGCCCCGCTTTACCCCTGAGGCCCGCAGGGCCAACCGGGCCCTGGTGGACCTGCTGGCGCAAATGGCCCAGCGAAAGGAGGCTACTCCGGCCCAGGTCGCGCTGGCCTGGCTCTTGGCGCAGAAGCCGTGGATTGTTCCCATCCCGGGCACCACGAAACTGAAGCGTCTGGAGGAGAACATGGCGGCGGCCGACCTGGAGCTTTCGCCGGACGACCTGAATGAAATAGAGCGTGCCGCGGCCGGAATCAAGATACAAGGTTCCCGTTACCCGGAAAGTATGGAGAAGATAGTGGGGCGCTAAACGGTGGAAAATCGATTAACCAGTGAAGACGCGGTTTTTATCATGTCTCCCGTCCCCTTTAAAAAGCAGGTTTCCCCGGAAACACAGGCCATTGCCGATAATCTGGGCATCAAACCCGGTGAGATCGATTCAGGTTTTCCGGGATGAAGGGAAGGAACGTATATTGTTCGGCGGTGGGGCGG